>NZ_CP011451.1:3754927-4067838 GCF_001007935.1 Nitrosomonas communis | reverse complement strand
TTTTGACTTCAATTCCAGTGCCATGTAGTAACATGTTAGCGTTGGGTTTATTGAAGAAGCCATTTGCTACCATAATTCATTAAACCCTAGTTCCTTAGTTGGGCAGGATACAAAAATTAAGGTTTCGCTCAGCTTTGCCAGGGTTAATCTAATTTCACCATTTTGAATGAATATTTTAGTAAATATTGAATGAAAGCGCTTTTCTTTCTTCGCCATTACAATGATATTGATCATATTACCCCGGTCATTTCCAAATGGATTGAATCGGGTCATACTTGTGACGTCATTCTGATAGGCCATCCGAAATTTCGGGATGATTATCGCATTCAGTATTTAGCCAGTCTGGCGGCTGTGCGTGTTGCTCATATACGAGAACTGTTGCCAGCACTTGTATATGCTGTATGGCGAATGCAAACGCTGTTATTGAGCCATAGTTTAAGACGCTCGTTTTATAGGACCCTTTGCTGTTGCCTTGTGTAGAATTTTTGATGATGAACAACGAGGACACGCTTGGAGAAGCGCTGCTCATCAACTGCTAAGATATAGTTTTGTAAATCTGGATAAGGGGGTGGTGGTATTTGACTGGATTACCAAAAATTCGCCGGTATCTTTGGAGTGGGTGGAAACAGTTGTCTCCATGGCCCATACCATGGGCTTAGGGGCAGTATCGCTTCCTCACGGAGATAGTCCACACGCTAATCAATTGATACGACGTGGAGAATGGGATCTTCAGCCGAATACGCTATATTCTGCTGGGCGAATATTTGACAAGCTAGTTGTGCCGAATGAATTATGTGCCAAACGTTTCTCCCCCTTTATAGCTGATCATTTATTAGAAATACTAGGTTCACCGCGCTATTGCGATGAATGGCTCGCTAGATTGAAAAAATTATTACCTCCTGCACCGCTGACAGGCTCCAGCCATCAGCTCAAAATAGCGATGTTCTTGAGAAAGGATGATTTCACCATTTTCTGGGAGGAAGTCAGCGAGGTGATTAGAATGATTGCTACTTTTCCAGAAATTGTATTGGTGATCAAACCTCATACTCGTGGCGGCTGGAAACAATCTTTAACCAAAGATGCTTCCCTGCGCTACTTGCCAAATGTGCGCATCGCTGGAGACGCCATTCATTCGGTTCACTTGATGAACTGGGCGGATGTCATTATCGATCTTGCAACTTCGGTAGTGTTTGAAGCGATCAAGGCAAAAAAAACCGGTATTGGCAGCCGATTACCTGCATGTGGGCCGTTCTGCAGTCGCTGAGTTTATACCGGAAACAGAACTGCGGTGTCGTGATGACGTCTATCAAAAAATAAATAAATTTCTTTCTCATGGTTGCAGCTCTTTCTATGTCGAGGAGCATCGACAGCGCTTTATCAAGGAAATGATCGATGGTCATAATGTCAATGTATTGCCGCGTTATGTAAGTTTGCTGGAGACGCAAGCACAAATACGTTCGGTACGGAAAGATAAAGAATAATAATAATTTGGAGGGATCTCGATCTGATCTTAGAATTAGATAAGTTGGAAGAACTAGCGGTCCCCGGTGCGGTCTTTCAGAGTGAATGGAGAGCCCGAGCACAAAAATGGAGGAGGTATGCATTGTCTGGTTTCTTCCAATTCGAGTAAGTTATCATGAGTAGATCAATGGCCTATTCCGACAAATCAATTGATGTCGTGATTCCTGTATACAATGCACCAGATTTGACACGGCGCTGCGTCGATTCTGTCGTGACCTATCTTGGCAATTCCATTAGACGTATATTAATTCAGGATGATGCTTCCGCTGGTGAGACACGGCAGATGCTAGATAATCTGCCGTACGATTGCGTGGATGTCTATCATGCAAAAAAGAATCAGGGCTTTGGTCTATCAGTAAATGAAGCAGTTAATCGATCTGATGCTTTCTATATATTGATTCTTAATTCAGATACTGAAATAAGCCATGATTTTCTGCCATTGTTATGTGCGACATTAGCGGCTGATGCAAAGTTAGCAGCCATTATTCCTGCCGGTAACAGTTATGCCAAATATAACTTGGATCAATATTTGCTGAGAGAGGGCGGCTATATTGCGACATATTACTTGCGAGGGCATGCCATTATGATTCGTCGCGATATTTTTCAGGAAATGGGTGGTTTCGATCCTGTATTTGGGCGAGGCTATTATGAAGATATTGATCTTGGCCGCCGGCTTGCTCTTCGCGGTTGGCGCCTTGGCGTACATCCCGGCGCTCAAATTTACCATAAAGTGGGCGGTTCTTTTGGTCGTGGACGAGCCTTCCAGAAACTCATAAAGCGTAATCGAGCTATATACCTTTCACGCTACCCTAAAGCACGACAGAGTATACTCTTGCTCTCGGGAGATTGTTCACTAGAAGATTTTCCTCCGTCGGTCCTCGATGCAATTGAGAATGTATTCCATGAAGGGGGTTATGTACATTGGCTTATACCGGCTATATCTCCTACATTGCTATGCTTGCAGATGTATAGTCAACCCTTATGCTTAAGTGCATTAATCAGTGTTATGCTTCGTGGTTGGTGGCGGGTAGACAGGCGTATTACAGAAATTTGGATGATGCCCGGCATTCCACTTCTATTACGCGCCGCACTGGCATTATGGGGCCGTGCATTTAGAGTGGAAATAAAAGAATTATCGTTTAAAGAAAAGACGATACAAAACTGTTCAGTCAGATTACTTTCGAAGTAATTTTCAATATTACCAACCAAAAGAAAGGAAGGTAAACAAGCTCATTCATCAAGGCTGATGTGGTTCCCTGTAACTGGACAACCTGAAAGAAAGTTCAGCTCTGATATGTATAGTTAAACAGGTTCAGGCAACCCGATCAATTCTTGGATCACTATAGTAGATTTCATCAGGCGTAAGACGGTCAAGGCTTTGATGAAATCGTTCTTGATTGTACCATTCAAACCATGTGGATAAATTCTGCTTTATCTCCTTCAGATTATTGAATTCTCTGGTATATAAAAGCTCATACTTAACTGTCCGCCAAAGTCGTTCAACAAAAATGTTGTCATAGTAGCACCCCTTGCCATCCATGCTGATCTGAATATGATGATCTTTTAGTATGGAGGTAAATGCTTCGCTGGTAAACTGTACGCCCTGGTCGGTATTCATGATCTGTGGACAGCCATAATCCTGGATGGCTGCCTCCAGCGCCTGAGTACAAAAGTCAGTATCCAAGGTATTGGACAAGCGCCAGCTCAACACCTTACGCGAATGCCAGTCGATGATGGCAACCAGATAGCCAAAGCCTTTCTCCATGGGGACATAGGTTATGTCGGCAGCCCAAACCTGATTGGGTTTATTAATGACAAGTTCTCTAAGCAGATAAGGATAGACCTTATGCTGTTTGCTTGAGATGCTGGTCCTGGGTTTTGGAGCTATGCTGACAATACCGAGTGTCTTCATTAAGGAAGAGGCTTTCTTGCGCCCTAACATGATTCCCTGGCGTTGAAACCAGGTAGCATAACTGCGTGAGCCATATTGTGGCGTCTTTAAGTACTGTTCATCCATCATGCGCAGCAGAACCAGATCAGCATTACTGATTGGTTGCGGTTGATAATAATAAGTTGAGCGCGCCAGATCCAGCAGCTGACATTGACGAGTTTGACTAAGTTTGCCATGGGGCTCAATCATCTCTTTGCGTTCTACAAGACTTAATGATTGAGCTTTCTTGCTAAAAAATCGCGTTCTACCGCCAATTGACCAATAACCCGGTGCAGGTCATCTGTTGTAGGCTGCTCCTTATTGGCGGCAGTATTATTTTTACAAAACAGCTCGGCAGCTTGCTCAATGAGTTGCCGTTTCCAGCTATTGATCTGCGTGGGATGTACATTATAACGCGCTGCTAATTGGGGGACAGTTTCATCACCACGTATCGCTGCCAGCGCTAGTTTTGCTTTGAATTCGCTCGAATATTGTATGCGCTTTTTACTCATTGTTATTAAGCTCCTTTTTAATTCTGCCAGAGCTTAACAACCTGTACAGTTTTTGGGTACCACTTCAGGCTTCTTGTTGATCATTGATTACTCTGATATTGTTTTATCATAGCTAATTTCTATTTATGCTATAAAACGCAGCCAGGAAAATAAAAAATTTTTAATTCCCGTGAATAAATCTACTTTTTCTACTAATATAAAGCTTATACCTACGTATTTATACGTATTCACTTATGTGTGGTTTTAAGATAATTTGTAATTTAGTTGTTTATTTATACGGTGAAAACAGAGAAAAAAACGTGTCCTCATAGTTGAGGAGATAGCTGAGAAAGTAAATACGCTCTATTATGCAATCTATATAGCTTGATCATGAGCGAATTTTATGCCGCGCTTAGGAGAGCATCAGCAAATCAGCATCTTGAGGTGATGACGAAAAATTCTCACGAGATTTTTACAATTCAAGCATTCACTTTTCCAATCAAACAGATTGGCATCAAAAACGTTCCCCGTGTAAAGAATGTATTGCGTATTTAGGCGCTTATTTATCTTTATAAGATAACTATCCATATTTATAAACTATCAAATACTCATTATTTTTATAGCGTTGAAGGAAAGTTCTGTCTATTTATGAGGTAAGTACATAGAATAATCATTTTGCATAATTTGTAATGCAAAAAACGGGATGAATTAAAGAAAGAGCCTGTGTTCTCTAGATCAGGAATAAGGAAGTGTAGTAAATTAGCTCAAATCATCATACGTTTATTAGATGAGAAATAAAGAGATAACTGCAATGGAAAAATTGGATTTAGGTATAGACAGGATCACGCGTGATTTGAGCAGTACATTCTTGATCTTACCAGACTATTCGATGGTGGTACGACGGCTACTTTCACCCATCAGTACTACCAACGTGAAGTCTGGAATGAAAACAGGAGGGTTGACCGCCTGATAATGTATGCAGCGCTCCTATTGGTGCCATTCATGATCCTCTTGCTGACAATAGTCTTCATCACACTTAATGGACCCTTTATCAAAAACCGAACAGGTACGGGAATAATCAGGCAAATTTACGAGCAAATAAGGCTTGCTACCCGATATGCAATCCTATCACCCTGGTACTACATTTTTGAACTGCAAGATGAGGATAAGAGAGAACACACAGGTGAATATCTTAATCGCTTCGAAATAAAAGCAGGTATCTATAAGTTACGTAAATATAATGGTGGTCTCCCCATTCCCGTTGAGCATACTACAGCGTGTATCAAGAATAAAGCATGCCTTAAGGTTCGCTGTAATGATAAGGGTATTGCAACCACACCTATCTTTTGGAATTTTAAGAAAGGACAAATCAGAAAAATAGATTGGCAGGATGAAAAACTGCCCGAAATGGATCTTTTCATCAAACCGTTAGCCGGACAGGGTGGAGGAGGTACTTCGCGCTGGGATTATCTAGGTTCGGGGCGGCAATACCGAGGCGGCGATGGGATGGTCGCGGCGGGAGAACAATTAATTAAGTACTTGCGAACAGCTTCAGAGCATAAGACTTATCTTGTGCAGTCACTGTTCATAAACCACAGGGAAATCACAAATCTTGCCGATGACACGTTGGCCACTATTCGTGTTATGAGCTGTCGTAATGAGTCAGATCACTACGAGGTGACCGATGCGGTCTTTCGTATGGCGCGAAGCAGCAAAACTGTCGTCGACAATTACCATGCCAGCGGCATTACTGCGAATGTCGATATTCAGACAGGTGAACTGGGCAGAGGCATTCGCGGAGCCTGGTTAACAGTTGCAGATGGATGGTACGACCGACATCCAGAAACCAATGTGCCCATCCTGCATCGCAGGCTTCCATGCTGGCCTGAATTTATCCGCTTTGTGCAGGATGCTCATGGCTGTCTTTTCTCTGATCAGGTGGTAATCGGCTGGGAGGTTGCTATACTCGACACCGGCCCTTTTGCTTAATCGAGGCGAATAAAGCGCCCGATTTAGATATCATCCAATGAACGAGGGGTGGGCCTGTTGGCAATGAGCAGCTTGGCAAATTGTTGGCATTTAATTTGAGACGCACAATCGAAGCTAAATATGCTCCCTTGGAGGTAAATTCATTATGCAAATGAAATCAGCTTACGAGGTTTATTTTGGTGGGCCTGACCGGTCGCCAGGTTATCTGCGCGATCTGCTGGCACAGCAGATCGCTGCTGTGCCAGCAGGGGGTTCTATCGATTGGGTTGCTTATTATTTTCGTGATTTAGAACTTGCCAGAGCGCTCATCCAGGCTCAAAATCGAGGCGTCAAAGTGACTGTTTGTCTGGCAGGCAAGCCACGTGTTTCCGATGCTAATGATGAGGTGATTGCCATGCTTTCAGCGCCAGAAGGTCTAGGTGATAAGCTTCGTACTGTCACGCTTACCGGGATACCTTCCCCGCCAAGAAGAGCATGGAGACCTCAGTTACATGAAAAGCTGTACTGCTTTTCGCACCCGAAACCCGTCGCCTTCATCGGCTCTTTTAATCCATCAGGAAACCGACTAGAAAAAAGATCGGATATTATCCGAGAGATTGGTGATCAGGATCAGGGTCATAATATGTTGATTGGTTGCTATGATCCGCTGCTCATTGAGCAACTGGTAAAGCATGCCCGACAGTTACACCAAAAATCATCAGGACTATTTTATCGATTCTCTGCAAATGCAAATAACGCCATCAAAGGTACGGATACTACTATTTATTTTTTACCCAGCATGCGTCCCCATCCCGTCATACAATTCTTGAATGACATAGGCAAAAATGCGCGTATTCGTATTGCAGCATCTCATATCAGAACAAAGCGGGCTGTTGATGTGATCGTAGGCCTGACTAAGCGAGGAGCAATAGTGGAAATCATTGCAGAACAAACGCTTAGACGTGTTACTCCGAGCGTAGAGCAGCGATTGCTCTCAGCGGGAATTCGATTCAAGCGAAATTGTGATAATTTACCCATGCATCTTAAGTTCATACTAGTTGAAGCCGGTGATCAGAAGTGGTCCATTTTTGGTAGTTTTAATTGGACGAAGCCTTCATTCTGGTTAAATCATGAAATTATTGCTATTTCCAGCAATTCGCATATTTTTAATGCTTTTTCCGATCGATGGAGTATATTGGCAAATGAAAAAGCCATATCACCTGTGACGCCAGAGCGGTTTAGTTTAATTCCTGTTTAATGGTTGTAAGTTAGGTGCTATATCATATGAAAACTCGAGCTTCACCGCTAATTATTCCTGTTGAAAGCCAAGTTCGTGAGTTAGATGCGAAAATTCTTTTATCCTGTATTGCAGCTGAGCGTGGTTTTCCAGTCATCATGGGTTCCAGAGCGTATGCTCATTTCCAGGTAGCCTCCGTTCCTCGGGGAATTTATTTAGCGAAAAGTATGCGTGGCCTGAGTAGTTCAATGTTTAAGATATTGCGCCAACTAGGTCATGAGATTGTGGCATGGGAAGAAGAGGCGCTGGTTCATCCACCTTCAGAGACGTATTTTTCCCTTCGCTTGTCTCCTAAGACCATTAAAAATGTGTCGCATGTATTTGCCTGGGGTCAGGAAAATGTTGATCTGCTTCGACAATATCCTGTACTGCCTGAGAATATGCCCATCCATATTACCGGAAATCCGCGTGGTGATATGCTGCGGTCAGAAATCCGTCCTTACTTTGCCCCAGACGTTGAAAAGCTGCGTAGTCTTTATGGAGATTTCATTCTTATTAACACCAATTTTAGTGATGTAAACCCCTATATTCCCAGCGTGGGCTTATTTCTGCCAACAAAAGCTCCTTCGCAGCCAGCACGTTTGGGGCAGTCTGGTATTGGCATGAGCAAGGAGTTTGCTGAAGGTCTGCGAGCGCATAAACTTTCAGTTCTGGAGGATTTCAAACAACTTATTCCAATGCTCGAGCAGGCATTTCCTGAGTTAACTATCATTGTTCGACCTCATCCCAGTGAAAGTTATCAAATTTATCATCAAATTGCTGCGAAATGCTCGCGAGTAGTCATAACCAATCAAGGCAATGTCATTCCTTGGTTACTCGCTGCAAAAGCGATGGTACACAATGGCTGCACGACCGGGCTGGAGGCTTATATGCTCGATGTTCCTGCGATCTCTTACCTGGCAACGCTTAACAAATATTACGACTATGACTTTCAAGGCCTGCCTACTAAACTGAGTTATCAATGCTTTAATTTTGAGGAATTGGCAGAGATTTTGTCTCAGATTCTTAAGGGTGAAATAGGGGCAGCTGATGGTCAGGAACGCCAGGATCTCATCGATTATTTCCTGGCGGCACAAAAAGGGCCATTAGCTTGTGAGCGGATAGTAGATGTTTTGGAAGCCAGTGGTTACAGTAAAGGACAACCACCGGCCAAACCACTCGGAGTCTATCTTCAAGGGTGGCTATTTACCAAGCTAAAAGCTGGTTTAACGAATCTCTATATGCGTCGCCCAGGTCCCAATCGGCTGGCCTATCATAATCACCGTTTTCCTGGAATTTCAGTAGAAGAAATTGAACAGAAAATTGCGCGTTTTGGTGATTTATTAAAGCGCTTTGACAAGATTAAAGTTGCGCCATATGCTAAGCATGTATTCAGGATCAGCGCATAAGTTTCTTACTTTACTGATTGATATCTATGAAAACACCCAGAGTTGTTGCTGAAATAGGCTGTAATCATAAAGGTGACATTGAGATTGCACGTGAGATGATAAAAGTCGCCGCGAGCTTTGCTCAATGCAATTTCGTCAAGTTCCAGAAACGATCGAATAAGGAGCTGCTTACGCCCGAGGAGTACCATGCACCTCACCCCAATCCACAGAATAGCTATGGGGAAACTTATGGAGCACACCGTGAATTTCTGGAATTTAATGTTGAGCAACATCAACAGTTAAAAGAGTGTTGCAAAGAGCATGATATCGGTTATTCAACTTCAGTCTGGGATCTTACTTCTGCAGAGGAAATTGCAGATCTCAATCCAGAATTCATTAAGATACCTTCAGCGTGCAATCTCAATTTAACTATGCTGGAATTCCTTGCTCGTAACTATAGCGGTGATATTCATATTTCCGCAGGAATGACAACCCCTCCTGAGCTAGAACAGATTGTGAATTTGATGGAAGCACATGATGCCGCTCATCGGGTTGTGTTATATGCTTGTACCTCAGGTTATCCCGTTCCTTTTGAGCAGGTTTGCTTGCTGGAGTTACGAACTATAGAGGAACGGTTTGGTTCTCGCGTTAAGGAAATTGGGTTTTCTGGGCATCATCTCGGAATAGCCATTGATTCTGCAGCCGTGGCATTGGGCGCATCCTGGATTGAACGGCATTTTACTCTGGATCGGACTTGGAAGGGGACTGATCATGCCGCCTCATTGGAGCCAGATGGGTTACGCAAGCTGGTACGCGATGTGCGTGCTGTATCTAACGCTTTGACATTTAAAGATACCCCTATACTGGAAATTGAGTTACCGCAGCGTAATAAGCTCAAACGTTTGCAAGGAGTTCATTTCAACTGATGCACTGGGTTGCTTTTATGCCTCTGCGTGCGAATTCGAAATCGATTCCTGATAAGAATATTCGCTCCATCGCAGGTCGGCCTCTATTCGCCTGGAGTCTGGAACAAGCGCTTACTTCACAGTGTTTTGATGAGATTTACGTTGCTACCGATTCACCAAGAATCCGAAAGAGAGTACTGGAAGAATTTCCTTCTGCTGTTAAAGTGCTGGATCGTTCGGCTGAAACGTGCACAGACACAGCGAGTACCGAAAGCGCTATGCTCGAGTTTCACCAGAAAATATCATTTGATGTGGTTAGTCTGATCCAGGCTACTTCACCGCTTACCCGTGCAGATGATTTCCGTATGGCTAAGCATAAATTTATTACTGACAATCTGGATTCTCTGCTAACTGCCGTGTCATCGAAACGTTTTTTCTGGACCCAATCAGCAATACCTATTAACTATGATCCGGCTAATCGCCCAAGACGGCAAGATTTTGAAGGATGTCTCATGGAAAATGGGGCTTTTTACTTTACACGAGCAAAACTGCTGAAAGAAACGGCCAGCCGTTTGGGCGGGCGCATCGGTATTCATGAGATGACTGCTGAAACTGCGATTGAGATTGATGATGAAGTCGACTGGGTGGTGGTGGAGCAACTTCTGCTAAGGCAAAAATTAAAATCCACCCTCGGTGCTTCACAGATTAAAGCATTCATCCTTGATGTGGACGGCACACTAACTGATGGCGGTATGTATTATGGATCGGATGGTGAGGTATTCAAGAAGTTTAATACCCGCGATGCACATGGTTTGCAATTGCTGCGTGAAAACGGCATCAAGGTCTGTGTCATGAGCTCCGAAGCTAGCCCTGCTGTTGCCGCGAGAATGAAGAAACTGAATATTGATGAATACTATCCAGGAATAAAAAATAAATTTGAAGTGCTCCAGAGTAAGGCTAAGCTCTGGCGGATGTCTTTACAAGATATCGCCTATATGGGAGACGATCTTTGTGATTTAGACTGCATAAGCAGGGTAGGCGCGGCTATCTGCCCAGCAGATGCTGTCCCAGAAATTATGCAGCGAGTTCATTATGTTTGCATCCGTCCGGCTGGACATGGTGCTGTGCGAGAAGCATGCGATCTGATCCTTGGAATCAATCTAGAGATGAACATGACTTCTCAAAAAAATCATTCTTAACAGCGACATTGGGTGTATTTCGCAGATCATCTCAAGATTAAGTATAAAAATTACTGATGCAAAATAAACTAGTCAGTTCAGCCAATCTGATACAGACTTCTTATGCATGGCACAACATATTGACAAAAGCCATGTTACTTTTTTTGGGTATTGCTTTGTGGAGCAAGTGGCTGAGCCTGCCTGCCGGTATCGTTTTGACTGTACTCTGGATTTTGGATGGTGGTTTTAACCGGTTGAGAGGAATGATCAAAGATCCTTTCGTAATGGCAATACTCATTTTATCTGGTGTGGTTGCACTCGGAACACTCTGGGGTGATTATCCTGAGTTTGGATATATAAAGTGGAGAAGATATTTTGCCTTCTTGATCTTTATTCCTTTTTTATCTTTGTTGAATAAAGAGCGCTTGCCTTGGGCAATCGGGGGATTGCTCACTGGTTATTTCGGTGTTTTACTGATGGGGTTTTATCAATGGGCAATTGTTGGAGTACAAGGAATCCCTCCTCTCAATATTAGCTATTTAAATTTTTCATTAATGCTCGGGATTGGAGTCATGCTGGCGATCTACCTGGCAAGCATAAATAGCGATAAAAAATTAAAGTCAGCACTCTGGTTTTTTGGCGGCTTCTTGTTGTTTCTTCAATTCAATCAAGATGCACGTGGGCCTCTCCTGGCAACCCTGGTGTCGACGGGTTTATTAATTCTTCTATTCTATAAAACAAACATCAGAATATTGGCTGGCATTGCATTGTCATTAATGACTGTGGTCCTTATATTTGCATTCAATAGCGCCAGCTTTCAGGGAAGGCTGATTCAAATCCTTGACGGTGTAGAGTTATACCAGCAAGGAAAATATGGCACGAGCCTTGGATATCGTCTTGCCATCTGGGATATAGGTTTGCACGGTATTATGCAAAAACCATTAACTGGGTATGGTACAGGAAAAGCAGGCAGTTATTTCGAAGATACGATAACCACTTATAAAGATGGTCGTTATAAGAATCTACCTGAATATCATAAAACAACTAACTATCACAATGATTGGATTGAAATTGGCATGCATGTCGGAGTGCTTGGCATTTTCGCGTTAGCCTTTCTTCTAAAAAGCTGGTTTCAAACGCTACGAGCTTACCAACTTCCTATCTTGGGAGTAACCCTGGTCAGTTTTGTTTTCTTATCAGGCCTAACGGACACCTTTATTCTTTATAGCAAAATTCCTACTTTACTACTTGTCATTACCGCTATTGCCATCAGCTGGCAAAAAGAAACAGGAACAATCGAACTTGAGAGCTGCCGCTAGGTTAATCTGCTATCATCAATTACCCCGATATCCTCGGGCAATTCTATAATATACCCACCGCAACGGTTTATTCTCACGCATGATTAACTGGCTCTGTATGGGGCCAGGTTGATCAAGCATATAAGTAATATCGTTACCCCAGCGGCCCTGCTCAAGATGGTTTTTCTCTATACCAACCAGTATGATCGGCCGCATGGTTGGCGGTTCCGATGGATACCAGAATTGATACATAGCGCCGCTATCACCAAACATATTACGTGAGCGAATATCCATAGGTTCTTTTCGATTGTAGAAAGACAGTGAGCTCGCAATCGGCCATTTGCTCATGCCTACGACAAGCGGTTTTTGTCCAGTTTGTTGCTGTATATTCTGAACGACTTTTTCAACTTCAATAGTTGTTTCACGCCAGAAATAGCGTTTCATGAACTCCGGATAGGGGATACCTGGAAATCCCAGTACGACATAGTGTAGTATCAATGCATAGGCAATCATGGAAATTGCGATAGTCGGGTTCCATGCTGCCTGCAGACGGCTTGCGATATTGCCTAAATGATGGGTCTGTCCCATCATCCATGCTATCGTTGGCAATACCGCTAACCATAGCGGAGCAGTCCAGTGAAAACGCATTGAATCGAACATACTAAGAACAAAAAATACCGCAAATGGCGTTCCAGTGAAAACCCGCAAAAACAAGCGACGTCTTTGTGCAGATTGATCGCTATCTTGATTACCACCTGTTATGAGCGCCCATACTGCAGCAAGGAATCCAGCTGGTGTGAGTAGCACTAAAATATTAAGAAACAGAAGATGTACTGAGAATTGATCATCACCCGCTCCTTCTAGTCGTCGCCCTTGAAACAGGAATGAAGCCCAGTTATGTTCGGCATTCCAGATAAGGACCGGGGTAAATAATAATAAGGCAAGTAGGGCAGCAAGATAGGGATGAGCACGTCGCATCCAGCGACGCGCGATGGGATCCAGGATAACAAACAATAAAGCTGCCATACCCAATAAGCCAATGGTATATTTTGAGAGAAGACCGAGGCCGAATGTGATTCCCATACCCAGCCAGGCAGAACTGCGACCGGCTATTAGCGCACGTTCCATGTAATAGAGTGTGGCAGCCCAGGCTGCGATCAAGGGTGCATCTGCTGTCATCAACATGCCGGTTGCAAAGCTAAAGGGTAAGATGGCCAGTAACAACAGCGTGCGCAACCCCGTCTGTTTGTCGTAAAGGTTGCATGCTAATGCATATAGATAACCCATTGTTATCAGACTGCAAATGAATGCACTGATGCGGACCCCTAACTCATTATCACCAAAGATTGAGGTACCAAGCCAGATCAGCCATGCAACCATGGGTGGGTGATCAAAGAAGCTCAGGTCCATATGCTGAGCATATACCCAGTAGTATGCTTCGTCTGGAATTAGCTGAGCTTGAACTAAATAGATCAAGCGCAGCAGGATAGCAAACACGATAATCCCAATCGTGGCCTCACGCCAGCCTATAGCTGGAGAAGGCAGCTGCTGCAGAAGCGGAAATATATAAAATACGAGCCCCATATAACTCATCGCAGCGGTTATAACGATAATCAGAAAAATGGCCAGTGTGAGTGGTATATGCCAGACGTTAAGAAGCAAGGTTAATAAGCCGCCGCGCATCAGCAAAACCAGGATACTGACTATCGAGTAGCGACTGAATAGCTGCCATCGCAGGGAGTTTGGGTCAATTGATTGAGGCAAGCATTTCGAAAAGAATGAGTAATTTATCGAAGCAGCTATGAGAAAGCTTGTGATATGCGCTAATGAAAGACCAGCCTCACTATGCATTAGCAATAGGAAAGAACCTGCATCCACTGCCGCAGCAAGTAACCCGATAAAACAAAGCCGCCAGATTATGTTGCCAGGGAGTACATTGTTAGGATGCATTATTAAATGTTGTAGATAAGGCCACCTGAGAAATTTTGCTAAAGACACCATTTAGAATTCGATTAGTTTATGTTTTGTGGATAGGATTGATAAGCAGCTTATCTCTGTTTTTAACTGACGGGAAGCTATTTTCCAAGATTATGTATAGAGTCTTATTCCATTTCCAAATCAAAAATGACGCGAAGGCGAGCCGCAGACAGTATCAATCATACGGCAAGGTGGAAGCTGACAAAGTCATTTTTGATTTGGAAATGGAAGAACTTGTTTAGTTTACTTGATACCAAGCAGCTAACTGGTTAGTGTGATAATGACAGGTTTCTTTCTCCGAGTAGGGGGTGTCTCCCCATTTGGGTAACCAAGAATAATCGGGACAATAATAGAAAATTCTTCCGGGATATTTAATTTAACCTTGATATCTGGTGTATTTAAAGCTGTCAATGCAGCACCGATTACACAGCTCCCCAATTTCATGGCACATGCTGCCAGCATCAGATTCTCGGCTGCCAGCCAGCAATCCGCAGCTACACAAGACCCGGTTTGTTTCGAGCAAATCAGAATCAGCGTACTCGCATCGTAGAAAATATTGAAATCAGGTTCAGTAAAGGAACCAGGGGCGCGTCCTGCTATTTGAAGTTCTCCAGCAAACAGAGGTTTGGCATAATCTGAAATATCTTTTAATAGCTCTTTATCGCGAATAATGGCAAATGTCCATGGTTCCTCATGTAATGCTGTAGGACCATGTATGGCGGCTTCTAGCAAGATGTGTATAGCGCCCAAGTCAACTACTCGCTCAGTGTAATTACGAACACAACGCCTAGCTAGAATGGCCTCAAAAACAGTCATTTCAACCTGTGTTTCTTGCATAGCCAACTCCTATTGCAAATCTTATTTTGGTTACCGTATCAAGAATCGATGCGAGAGGCTATCCGTATAAATACGTATATATCTTTTGCTGCTTACTGTAGCGGTGACGTTGAGTTAACGCTGGCAAAGCACAGCATTATGTTGAGGTGTTTAATCCACTTTCATAGGCAATACGTGCAAGATCAAGCAAATTGATTGCGCCTGTCTTGTGCATGATATTGGATCGGTGAATTTCTACCGTGCGAAAGCTGATACCGAGACGAGATGCAATCTCCTTGTTGTGGTATCCCTGAATAGCAATCATCATAACTTCATGCTCACGTTTCGTGAGACTTGCCAAGCGTGATAGCGCATCCTGGTTATGTTTATTCGCTTCTATTAGCTTTTCACTTTCCAGAAAAGCTGATTGAACGGAGGCAAGAAGTTTTACGCGGGTAATGGGTTTGGTGAGAAAATCGATTGCACCCGCTTTGATTGCTCTGACACTCATAGGAATATCACCATGCCCAGTAAGAAATATAATGGGCATTATGTTTTTATAATTTAAGAGTTTTTCCTGAAGCTGCAAGCCACCTATTCCGGGCATGCGTACATCAAGAATAATACAACCTTTGTGACCAGGTTGATAAGCATTAAGAAAGGTTTCAGCATTTTCAAAAGTTTGCACAAAGATTCCTTCCTGCTTGAGTAGAAGAGCCAAAGAATCTCTTACTGCTGGCTCATCATCCACGATAAAAACAATGAAGTGTTGAGAGATCATGATGCAAAAGGTAGTGTGAAGTTAAATTTGGCACCCTCCTTGGTATCAGGATCAAGCCAGAGTTGACCGCCATTAGCCTCAATGAGGGCGCGACTGATCGACAATCCCATGCCGATCCCGGTTGGTTTTGTTGTGAAGAAAGGATCAAAAATATACCGGACTATTTCTTGATCAATACCAGGGCCAATATTAAGTACTGAGACCATGGCTAAGTTTTTTTCGTTCAATATGCTGATGGCAATCGTAATTGCAGGAGATGAGATATTCGCTGCGCGCATTGATTCCACAGCATTTATCAATAGATTTACCAGGGTTTTTTGTATATGAAGACGATTGGCAAGCACTGCAGGGAGATTAGATTCCAAATGTAATACGTGATGAAAATCGTTATAGCCCTCGCTGTGAGCAATTTTTAAAGCATCCGTTACCACTTCATTCAGACTGAGTTTTTCAGTAACCAATTCTCCTTTTTGCAGAAAGGCAACCAGTTCGTGCAGTCTGCAACCAGCATGCTGAGATTGTTTGACACAGTTTTCAAGCATCTGTCTTACTTCGTCGATATTGAAAGCCTCACTTTCCATTGCACGCAATGTGACCTCACTGTATGCAGAGATTGCAGTAAGCGGTTGATTTAGCTCATGGGCAATGGCAGAAGCCGTATGAATCGCTACTTGCTGCTTAAAAAGTACTTCTGATTCAGCACGCTGCATTTGAAGTTCTTTCTCGAGTGTTTTGCGTTTAGTGATATCGCGAGCCATGCCGACAAGGCGATTTGCACGTCTTATTTCAAAGTGCACTTGCCCAGTTATGGTGATCCAACGCTCAAATCCATCAGCAGCATTAATAACACGAAATTCTGCAAGGTAGTGGCCATCACCAGCAGGATCCATGGCTTTCTCAAAAGCGGCTTGGTGAGTGGCATAATCTTTGGGATGAATCGCACGGATAAACTTATCATAAGTCATGATTTCCCCAGTTGCGCAACCCCAGAGCTCGCGCATCCGTTTATCAATGTGTATGACGTTGTTTTCGAAATCGATATCAAGAACACCCAATGCTGCTGCTTGTTTGGCTAGCCACAACCGTTCTTCACTAACTTTCAGTGCGACTTCTGCCTGACGACGTCGATCACTGATATTCAGCGTGATCAAAATATAAAGTTGATCGTGGGCTGTCAGGGGATTCAGGCCAATATTTACCTTCAGCTCCTGTTTGTCATGAGTTAAGACAACCAGTGTTCTATCATTTCCTATGTCGCGTTCCCATGGCTTGCCGAGATAAACTTCTCGGTAGTACTGATAAAGATCCCGATAGTGAGGAGATATGAGTTCTTCGATCGCGAGACCGCAAAGTTCATGATCTACATAACCGAATAGTTGTTGCGCGGCCACATTTGTTAGCACAATGCGATCCGAGTCATCGATTAACAATATAGCATCTGATACTGCATTGAGCAGTGTTTGAAAGCTTAGCCCTGTAAATGAGTCAATCATCAATCACAGTATATTTAAAAATTATTTGTATCTTGGATAAGCTACAGTCTACGACAAAAAAACAGCTTTCGTCTATCAATCAATACCATAATAAGAAAATATTTATACGTATTTGTACGTATTTAACCCTTTCTTTTTTTTCGATACATTATCACTGGTAGTAAGCTTTACGAATTTAGAGTTATTATTAAGTTTAAAAAGTTGAATATATATGAATGCAGATGAAATGTGTGATAGCTGTGATAATCGGAAGCTAAATCACTTTCTTAAGCTTTTATTATGTTATAAAGGAGAAGGAAATGAAGTATATATGTTGTTGCCTTCGTATCTTTGGCTCTTGCCGCTTGTAGTGAACCAAAGCAAGAGAAATCTTCTCCTGGCGCTGAAATAGAAAATAAAGCGGCCGCAGAGAGAACTAAGCCTGCTCTGCTGAATCATTTGCTCCTCAAACAAAAACTGACACTGAAAAGATGGAAGAATTAGAGGAACAATCTATTCCTGCTGACACTGAAGATCCGTTGCTTCCACACGCTAAATAAGCAGCATATATTGCTTCAATCTAATTAGAAAATTAATCAGTCTCCGCATAACTGACCTTTTTGGGGAATTTGGTTTTTTTAAGTCATTGATTTTATGAGTTACACATACAGCGAAACCCTCTAGAAACACAGTTATGCAGAGGTTTCTTAATTATAGACAAGAGGTGAATAGAATGCCTATAGGTGAAATTTGTAAACGTGAAGTCGTCGTTGCTCAACGTGATGATACTGTATTACAGGCAGCTAAGCTGATGCGCCAGCACCATGTTGGAGATGTGCTGGTGGTCGATGACGAGGGAGAAGGAAAGCGCGTGCCGGTCGGTATAGTGACTGACCGCGATTTGGTCATGGAAGTTATTGCACCAGAACTCGATACAAATGTTATCACTGTTGGTGATATTATGGTCTCTGATTTTGCTAGCGTAAAGGAAAATACGGGTGTATTTGAATCAATTCAATATATGCGTGTCAAGGGGTACGTCGTTTGCCAGTAGTAGATGATAATAATATGCTGATCGGTATTGTTACGCTCGATGACTTATTAGGGTTACTGTCTGAGGAACTCGATGCACTCGTAAAGCTCATGGCACACGAGCAGCAAAAGGAAGCGGGTATTCGCCGCTAGTAATTAAAGATCAACTATGGAAGGAGAACAATAATTATGCAAAGCCCACTACAAATTACCATACGCGATATATCTTCTTCCGATGCACTAGAAGCGCATATTCGCGACAAAGTGGAAAAGCTCGAAAACTTTTTTGATCGCATTGTTTCCTGCCATGTAGTAGTTGAAATGCCGCATAAGCATCATCATCAAGGGAAAGAGTTCAATGTCCGCATCAATATCGGTGTGCCCGGCAACGATATTGTGGTTAACCGCGATCATCACGAAGATCCCTATGTCGCCTTGCGCGAGGCTTTCGACGCTGCCAAGCGTCAGCTTGAGGATCATGCACGTCGAATGCAGCTTAAAACCAAAGCACACGCTGCTGATCAGATTGGACACGTTGCGCGTATCTTTTATGAAGAAGGTTATGGTTTTATTAGAGGACAGGATAGCGTGGAACGTTATTTTCATCGCGATAATGTCATTGATCCAAGCTTTGAGCTCTTGCAGGAAGGGGATGAAGTCAAGTTCATCGAGGAGCTAGGAGCCGAAACTCCACAAGCCAAGCGGGTGAGTGCTGGTAAGCATCACTTGCCGGAGTGAGTAGGGGTGAGTGTTATTTGTACACTATCTTATGCCTCGAACGCTGATGCTTACTGATACTGTTCTGATGAAGTTACGGCAGCTAAGTCCTCATGTATTTTGGTTTGGTAGAGATTTATGCTGCTTGATTCTGCTTTGGCTCTATTTTATGGGTACCTCTAAAAATTCATATTTGCGAGCATCCACTTCACAAATTACCTGCTTACCCCCATTTCATCACAATACTTCGTTGTCCATAAAATGTTTCCTTATTCTATTTCCACATCAAAAATGACAGGAAGGCGAGGCGCAGACAGTATCCATCATACGGCAAGGTGAAGCCGACAAAGTCAGTTTTGATTTAGAAATGGAATTAGATATTCTAACGTGAGTTCGACATAAGAATCATCAAATCACGACTGGAAGAGCTTGAGGGAGCCTGATATTAAGTGAGGGTTTCTTCTCGCGAAAGGTGTAAGCCACCAATCCGGCTATCAGATTAACAAAAAAGTTAACTGGGCTGCGATGGCGGGAGTGCTCGATTTGCGAGATATTCTTCAATGGGTCATTGACGCTCTCAATGATCGAACGTTTACGTAGCAGCAGCTTGTCAAACAACGGCAACAGCTTGTTTTTCATGTTCTTGCGTACTTTGGTGATGAGCTGCACGCCTTGCTCGCGGAGTTGCTCAAAGAGTGATTGCGAAATGTAGCCCCGGTCACCGAAGAGTTTGCCAAACAAGGAGCGCGTCACCTCTGGTACCGGGTCACGGTCATCCACATTGCCCGCCGTTATTTTTACCCCTGGCAATTCTCCCTGGTCATTAATGACCAGGTGCAGCTTGAATCCATAAAACCAACCCATGCTGGCCTTTCCCCGGGCAGCAAACCCTGCCATTACTTGATGAGACCCAATACGGCGATTATGGCACACACTAATCTTAGTCGAATCAATGAAACTGATCCCACTACATTGCCCAAAGCGACTGGTCAGAAAACAGCACAAAGGCACCAGGCTACCTTGCAACAGCTCCACAAAGCGGTGGTAACTCACCAACCCTGGAAAATAATCGCGCTGATACCTCAACACGTAATTCAGGTAATAGTGTTTAAACGTCCGGTACCCGGATAGATGAAACCCGACCATGATGGTCATGATTTCGCTTAGACACAGCGCTCCTTGCCGCCGACGCTGTTTCAGCGATGACTCTAATAAGTGCTGCTCCCATTGCGGCTCAAACTCTTTACAAAATTCGTCACTCTCACAAAAAATCGTTGTAGTATCCATGGAAATCTGACTCCTCTCATGATGAAATTCTTTTGCAAAACCATTTCATCATAAGGAATTCAGGTTTCTTTTACAGCTTTTCTTATGTCGAACTCACGTTATTCTAGATATTCTCCCTCCATTCCTTGCACCGCCTGAACAGCAACACAAACACATCCGCAATCTTAGCTTGCTACGCTGTTCTGGCAAGTGAATCTCGAGGATTTTTGGTTAACCTTTCCCTGAAACCAAGTCCCGGTAAATTCCATACGCAACCACCACTATGCTACCCTACCAAATCACCGGTCATGGATGGTTAGGCGCAAAGATGCTATGAATTTGAATTGATAGGGAAAGCTTCTTCCGCAGCGCCATTTCCGCCTTGCCGAGGCGACAGTACCACCCGCTAAGGGTGCTTACCGCTCATGGTATTGCTTTTTCCATCACCTATACGCGTGCTCTGCACATCGGTGATGACTCGATTGCAAATTTGTGCCGCGTCGGTCTTGCCCGCTTGCATAGCGCTTGCGTCGCGGCTTCAGGCAGCGATAGGTTGCAGGTTGCCACTCATCACCCCTGCCAGTTTGTCTGCATAAAAGTATTGATGGATAGTTTCATGGTTGATGAACAATTTATCTTCTAGTTCAAGTCGGTCTGATGCCTATCCATATTCTGTCGAATCATCTTATCCACCCTATTCCGGTCTTCTCGACCAAATAGCCTGGCTTTGGCTTCCTTATTTACAATTTATTTAATGATGGGCAGTTTATTGCGCAGAATCAAAGAAAATCGGGAAAAAAGCCGTTCTGCTGAATGATCTACGTGTTTATACGTATTTAATCATCTTCTGTTTTTCGATAAATTGATGATTACGGTTTTTATACCGTCACGAAAGATTATATAAATTTTTTGCTCAATTAATTTATTGATTAAACAAGGAGGCAAAGATGGAACCTACTAAACCACTTACCAAGAATACCAGGAAAAAAGTAACGGTTACAGGTAACGAATCTAATGGCGAGCATATGCAGGAAAACCGCAATTCTCGTATCGCTATTGCAGCTTATTACAAAGCACAGGAAAGAGGATTCCAACCCGGACATGAACTGGATGATTGGCTGACTGCTGAAGTGGAGGTGAATAATGAGTATTACCAGTAAGGCACTACTGAGAAATAATTTTACTGCTAAGGCAGAGATTAACGAAAGCGAGTATGTAGTTTTGATACTTTCTGAAGACGGCATCATTCGTGATTGCAACAAGGCGGGCGCGGATTTATTGGGAGGATGGCCCAAGAATTTGCCAAAACTACATATTTCCAGATTATTGCCAAAGCTGGCAGAGATCGATTTGCTAAAAGGAGAACAGGCTAATCCCTATCTACGTTTTCTTTCACGCATAGGACACCATTTTGAAGTGGTGAGTATGAGTGGAGTACATTTCGCAGGAAAGCTTTTTTTCAGCGATATGAAAGATTGTGGTTCACACCGGATGATTATCATGATCTACCCTGTTTATCAAGAACATACCTTGCATTGAAAAAAAACAGAATTTTTTAACCCGGAATAGGAGAATCATGATGGCAGAAGAAAATAAAGAGAATATTCCAGTCTCTACAAATAAAGAAGCAGCAAAAAAAGAAGCAACAAAAGGTGAAGTATCTGCTATGCGACCAGCCACTGATATAGAACGTTCTTTTACTGAGATGGAACGCGCTTTTGATCGCTTCTTTCGGCGTGGCTGGCCGTCATTATGGCGATGGGGAGGGGTCCCGGCATGGGATAACCCGTTTGAATTGGAAGCTTCACATTCACCGAAGCTGGATGTGATCGATCGAGATAATGAAATTCTGGTTCGTGCTGAAATCCCTGGTATAGAGAAGGAAGACCTGAATATTTCTCTTACCGGCAATTTGCTCACGATCAAAGGTCAATGTGCTAGCGATGTAAAAGAAGAGAAAGGTGATTATCATAGACGCGAAATTTCCAATTTTTCATTCTCTCGTTCAGTTGCATTGCCAGGAGAAGTGGATACTGCCAAAACGACTGCATCTTTGAAAAGTGGGATTCTAGAAATTACTTTGCCAAAAGCTGAATCTTCAAAGCGACGTAGTATTACTGTGCAGTAATGACTGAGAGGTACATGAAACTTACATTCACGTATATCGAATATAAGTTTTAACCCATTATCTGCCTCATTATGCTTAATAGTGCTGTAATGAACAAAAAACTATCATCCTTTGAAAGGTTGTGTGATTGGAGTCCTATTTTCAACTAACCCATTCAAGGAGTTGATTATGAAACAGGAAATATTAATCCCTTCTACTGTGATAAGTATAATCTCGTTGAGTATTGGATTATTTATATTATCGCTTGATCGCATGCAATCGATAGAAGATATTCAAGCACAAAATGAGAAACAGATTATTGAAAATCAACTTATGACGCAGCAGGGATGGCAAACGTCTCGCGATCATGCACATCCAACAGAAGCTTCAAAAAAGCAAGAACAACTTAGGAAGGAACTTCACCTGCGCATGAAAGAGCATGCAATGAAATATCAGCTTCCTAACGATCGATTCAGGAAAGGGGGAGTATGGATGTAGTCGTCATATTGAATCATCAGGATTCTGATGAGAATAGTTTAGATATCAGCAAATGCCTTGGTTATTAATCTAATTTAAGAGTTGATAGCGTAGTCTGTAAAAATAGTCAGCTAATTCTCTTCCGTGATGGAATTAAAAATTGAGGGGTATAAACTTATTGAAAGGTTGCTACCTTGTATGATGAATAGTGTATGGATTAACCTTGTTATAGTATTTGCTATCACTAAAAGGAAAACATTATGATCCGTAATCCTATTGATGTTGCTAGCCGTGTTAGTCCCGGTTTGTCTGCGTTGATTGAAAGCCGGCTCAATGAGGCAGACACTGATCAACCGATAACACTTGCTAGCGTTCGTGCTCTTCTCGTAGGTTTGTTGCCTCCAGCATTTACTGAGACAGAGAACCTGCATCATTTTGATGTGAATGAATCATTACTTGATGAGTTAGATGCACTGATTGAGGAATTTGGTGAAACAGCCTTAGCCATTGACTTTGTGCAAGATATTGCTAGCGAACCGCTTTCTCGAGTGATCGAAGCGGTTATGTATAATGAGAATCGGCGGGCTCCGCCAACGCTTGGCGCTGTAAAAGAAGCTATTTTCTCGGGTTTGATCGCTAGTTTAGTCGGTGATGGCGCGTTGGATGAAGATGAAGACGACGCGCTGCTTGCAGAGATTGATACGCTGATTGCTCGATATGGTGAAGAAGCGCTCGCAGAGAATTTTTTACGGTATGAGTAACAAGCGTTCTGAAATAGTTGCTTCCCTATTTTTAATATTAAATTATGCCCTCACTCATCTCCTCTATATGGTATAGAGATACCTTAGGGATGACTAAAAGAAATTTTTCATTCCAATTACTTGCAACGATATCTTAAAATAATTTAACAAGCTGTTGAAAAACACTCTATGTTGTCGCTGTCATTTTAACAATAAACTGAAAATATTTATTTATCAGATACAAACTCCGCTTTTTCTCCTACTCTTGTCTATCATCAGCTGCCTCGAATACATTTTAAACAGCGTGTTAATAAGATTAATTTTCTTTCTAGACTAAATTTTTTAGTCAGAAAATGAACCTTAGTGAAAATTTCAAATCGGATTATTAATTGGTGATGGTTTATTTTTTCTGGTTTTTCTGGTTTTCTGAAAATGTATCTCGACAAAATTCATTCCCTACAAACAGGCGTTAGTCTTGAAGTCTCAACAATAGCTTTGCGTGCCCTAATTAGAGATGCCATGGTGGGTCAACGAATTACTGAACTTGCCAAGATTTGTGGACCGATGGATCTTTACGATTATCTCTCCGTTGTTGTCTACAAAGGTGCTGAAGGTTTGATCTGCAGGCGTCATGCTTGGGTTGATGAAATCAAGCATGACCTGCTTGCAGGACGCCCGGTTTCTTTTAGGGGTTTCGACAAACTATTCTGGCGTACTCTCGATGAAGAAGATCCTGATGGCGACGAATGGTATCGATTGACTTCTGGAGAAGAGTTCCTGTCTCAATTAATCTCTTTACTCGGTATTCTACGTTCGGCTAATCGAAGATTGCTACAGAAAGTGGATGTTTTACCTGATCTAAAGATCGGATGGGCCTAAGGGCTTTTCTCATTTGAGCTAATCAGTTGCAGCGGGGAATGTGGTATATATTTTTCCATTCCTCTCTGTAATGTTCAGATATGTATTTCCAGATTGTGAGAACCTACTCAACATCTTCCGGTTCCACTTCATGCCTATTGCCGTGAATATCAGCTTGCGCAGATATATAAATTTACTCATTAACTGGCTTGCCATCAGGCCGGAATTGACGAAATATCCAGTATAAGAAAAGCAATAGTAATGGAAGTACTGATTCCATTTCTAAATCAAAACTGACTTTGTCAGCTTCACCTTGCCGTATTATTTATACTGTCTACGGCTCGCCATTGTGTCTTTTTTAATTTGGGATTGAAATAAGAAGATAGTTTCTATAGCTATTGGTATTTCTGCATTTTAAAACCTATCCGGAGCCATGGTGATACCGAACTTCGTGATAGAAAATTGTGATAACGTATGGCTGAAGCTGCCGTTTTATTAAATAATTTTCACTCTGGCAGCAAGCTTTGCCAAAATTCTTATAAAAAATCCATATGCTCTCAATCAGAAAATAATGATATTGGCTGTAACATGAATCCGAAGAAAGAACTACCATATTTTACTGAGGGTGTAAGTCGGCGCGAAGTTTGGTCCTGGGCAATGTTCGATTTTGCCAATTCAGGCTATACCACTGTCGTTATTACTGCCATTTTTAATGCCTACTTTGTAGCGGTCGTGGCTGATAATCAGGATTGGGGTACATTTGCATGGACAGCATCATTAGCAGTTTCTTATATCCTTATTATTCTAACTGCACCAGCGCTCGGTGCTTATGCAGATATTTACGCCATGAAGAAGCGCTTATTATTGCTGACAACTATCGGTTGTGTCTTATTTACTGCATTACTTTATTTTGTCGGACCGGGTGATTTGTGGTTAGCAATTCTCTTTATTATTCTCACCAACTTTTTCTTTGGGAGTGGTGAAAATTTGATAGCTGCTTTTTTGCCTGAGTTAGCACGAAGCGATGCGCTAGGGAAAGTATCTGGCTGGGGATGGAGTCTTGGTTATATGGGTGGTTTATTCACCTTGGGTTGCTCCCTTGCGTATGTGACATGGGCGCAAGGGAAAGGGCAAGAAGCCGATCAATTCGTGCCAGTGACCATGCTCATAACTGCACTCATTTTCGCTATTGCTTGTATTCCTACTTTTCTTTACTTGAAAGAACGAGCGCTGCCGCAGTTGCATCAAACGAGTGATCATATCATCCGGGGAGCTTTTGCACGATTGGGCAATACGCTCAAGCATGTACACCATTACCAAGATCTGGTGCGCTTTCTTGTCTGCCTTGTTTTTTATCAAGCGGGCATTCAAGCAGTGATTGCATTGGCAGCAATTTATGCCCAGCAAGCGATGGGATTTAACACTACAGACACGATCTTATTGGTCCTGCTAGTGAATATTACTGCTGCAATAGGGGCATTTATTTTTGGTAACTTGCAGGATAAATTAGGTCATGTTCCTACTATCGCACTTACGCTCATTGGTTGGATCATTATGATTTTATTGGCATGGATGGCTAAAAGCTCTGCCATGTTCTGGTTAGCCGCCAATATTGCTGGTTTGTGCTTAGGTGCATCTCAATCTGCCGCGCGGGCATTGGTTGGAGTATTCAGTCCTTCTTCTCGACGGGCCGAATTCTTTGGGCTATGGGGATTGGCGGTAAAGCTGTCCTCTATCCTGGGCCCGATCACTTATGGTCTGGTTAGCTGGATGTCACGTGGTGATCATCGTCTTGCTATGCTGATTACGGGTGGTTATTTTCTTATTGGTTTGGTGATTTTAATGCGGGTGGATGTGCAAAGGGGACAACAAGCGGCATTGTATGATCCTGAGAAATAAAGCATAAAGAAGGTGATAGGCTTCTTTAGAAGCCCTCAAAGTTCTTCACAATCGATCAGGTTTATGCAGAGTTAATCAATGCTTTCATGAAAGGAAGACATTTCCGATTTGGTCTTGTAACTCTTTTCATATTTAACAGATCGTGAAAAATAGCCATAATCATTACTTTATTTCAACGATCTGTTGAATTTTCAATCAGCTTAATACTTATCCATAAGTGGTTTCTTTATGGAAATCTTGCCAGATATAGGGTGGGGAAACAACTGGAGGGGTAGGAATGAAAAATGTAACAGCGTCCAATGCACCCAGTACTGTACGGCCAACTGTGTGGATAAGGCCGGTGAGCAACCCGACTGTTAAACCATAAGGCGCGCCATCGCGTTGGCTAGTCAAGATGACTGTTTTGGGAAGCTCCACCCAACCGGTCGCTGTATTAACAAGCCCATTCATCAGTTTTTCACCTGCCATGGTTGGGTAATTCTTCTCCATTTTTTCACCATACATGGTATAGCTTTGTGCCATTGCTGTTTGAGAGACTAAAAAGAATAATACAGTGAGTGATAAAAGTAGTGTTACGAGTTTTTTCATTGCTTCTCCTACGATGTGCAGTATTGAAAATTTGGTAAAACTTATACTAATTCAAATTCTTATCAAGAATATGAATATATTGAAAATGTGCAATCAATCTAGCCTATTTTCATTGCATTGAAAACCCTAATATAAATTAATGCTGCTACTAAGTCACCGCTCTTCCAATAAATCAAAGTTAACTTTAGCTTGATAAAAAATAAATATAGGGTGTCTCTAAAAATTGAGAGTTCTAAACAAGACAAGGCGAGCAAAAAAAATGTTGACGCAGCTTATCACTAATAGGTAAGGAAGCATTTTTTGTGAACCACGAAGTATGGTGACGAAACGGGGTAGGCAGACAATCCGAGAAGCGGATGCTCGCAAATATAAATTTTTAGAGGTGACCTATCGTCTGATTTCATAAGAATACTAACAATACAATACATTGCTTCGATTGCGTTGTTTCCGAGTTGCTTGCAAAATGCAAAATTTGAACCGCTAGCCGTACGCATCGATCATGGAACAACTTATTTGCCGTTTGTCATTGTGTATTTTACTTATTTCTACCCTTTCTGCTTGTTTGTCGCCTATTACGCTCAACCGCGCAGTGATGGCATATGATGAAGCAGTTGTCAATGCGGATGCCAAGCAGCTACTCGTTAATATTGCCCGGGCTCGACATCATCAGCCTCTTCATTTCACCCGAGTTTCGGCTATTGCGGCTACTTTCAATTTCAGTGCGAATGCGGGCGCTTCTCCAGCACTAACAGGCGCTCAGGGTGGCATGTTGGTGCCGATATTTGGTGGTGGTGTTTCAGAAAACCCTACTTTCAGTATTGAGCCAATTGCAGGTGAAGAATTTACTCAACGACTCCTTGCTCCGTTCAGTCAACACAAATTTACGCTGTTGCTTCGGCAGCATTTTGATGTAGATCTGATGCTGCGGATGATGGCGCAGGAAGTTACGCTACTAAATCTTCCTGCTATCCAGCTTGCCAAGGAGCACGAGGACCGTGTTCGCTTGCCGCAGCAAAGATATTCTCAAAAGATTACTTATTATAACAGCCCATCAGATCGAGAGGGCTACGAGATGTTTCGTCGTGTAGCGCTCCATTTTTCAGCCATTCAGGATCAGAAGCAATTATATGCAGAGCCGCTGACGTTTGAGCGAAGCTGGACTATTCCTGCAGGCGCTGTTTCAGCAGAAGGGTTTCAGTCTTTGCAAAAAGAATTTACTGTCCGCTACAACCAGGAGGAGAGTACGTATACGCTTAGCAAGCAAGTGTCGGGACCTATTCTTATAACTAACTATGATCCTGATACACTGCGTGTTAAAGAAGTTGAAGATTTGTATAGTTTGGCAAATTCTTTGATAGATAACGATGTTATCTTTGATATCCGCTCAGGCTATGTCGGGGGAGAATGGCCCCTTAGAGGTTCTTTCCGGTTAAGAAGCTTTCATGCGATTCTCAATTTTCTCGGTCACTCACTTGGGGAAGAATCAGAGTATCATGTAGAAAAAGACTCACGTACTCCTCCTATTCTCAGAGATGAAAATCCTATTAATATTATGGAGATTCTCGTGTCAAATAAGCCTGTTCCTAATACTGAGCTATCGGCCCACTTGGATGGCCAATATTATGCAATTAATACCTACGGACCAGATGCACACTGGAATCAGAATGCTTTCCAATTGCTTTATATTCTGTTTCGATTGACTGTTACTGAAGCAAAATCTCTCGCTTTGCCTATTACTATTGCCAAGTGATCATTTCTTTCCAGGTTTTTATTTGCTTTTTTACTGACGGAGTACATGACAAAATTAAGATTAATTTTAGGTAGAGTAATTTATAAGAAACCTACACGCGGTTTTTAACGTGGTCTGGCCGCATAAGTCATCAAGCAGAGGTCGGGCATGGAGCAACTATAACATTCTCTCCCGCAATGCAGTCATGCCCGAAGGCAGAGCATGAATAAAAAGACGACTAAAGCATATTACAACATGTAAACAATTGAATAACCGAAATAGAGTGTGACCCATGCCCGCTTGTTGGCTGTTGGTGGGATAGGGGCTTAGCAAGAATATGTTTTGTCGGAGGTAAAATTTTTTTGCATTTACAGATGGAAATGCTTATAGAGTTTTTAGGATGATTATTTAAAAAAGCCACCAAGGTAAAAGGCTTTTGTAACCTATTAATTAATGATACTTTTTCTGGATATTGTTACTTTGCTTGCTCATAGGTGCCCTCATATATCTTTTCATTTGTTTTTTGCCATATAATTAAATTACTCATTATCAAGCCTGGCGATTATATGGCTGATGCTTTCCTGCCGCCACAAATTATAGAATAATGTATGTAATTGCATTATTGCTCCGTTTATTGGTTATCATTTATCATTAATTCATTGGCTCATTAACTCGTGTATTAAACGGATTGATTTGCTCTATTGCTACTTCTCTATATCAATTGACAATCTAATTTGTTGAACAATATTGATTATCCTAAATTTGAGGAGGCTATCATGCGACGCATCTATTTTCTTGTTCCGGATATTGACAGTACCAAGCGTGTTGTTAATGAACTGCTTTTAGCACGAATCGAAGAGAGACACATCCACGTAATTGCCAAGAGCGGCACTCCACTCGAGGACTTGCCAGAGGCCAATTTGCTACAGAAAAGTGATTTTGTTCCTGCAGTGCAACAGGGGTTGGCATTAGGTGGAACGACCGGTCTGCTTGCTGGATTAGTTGCCGTGGCTCTTCCACCTGCTTCAACCGTTATTGCAGGCGGTATCTTGCTAGGAACAACGGTGGTAAGTGCGGGTATAGGTGCCTGGTTAAGCGGGATGATAGGAGTGAATCTGGGTAATAGACGGATTAAAGAGTTCGAAGATGCAATAGAGGCAGGTCATTTTCTAGTACTCGCCGATGTGCCAGCGGATCGGGTAGAGGAGATCGAAAAAAGCATAAAACAACATATAGCGGAAGTAGAAGTCGAAACTACAGAACCAAAAATTCCTGCGTTCCCTTAACATACAAGAGTCAAATCGCTTGGTAGCATTTGAGGTTGTCTGGTGATGCAGTAAAATGGGGTTGGGATGGCTTTCAGGTATATTATACCTCGTTTTATTCTTGTTGTATCGAATAAAAATAAACGAAGATCGTTATGAGCAAAGTCAATCGTAAAGATAATTTACCTTCGGCATGAGAATTTATAAATCTTCAAGTGTCAAGTCGAGGAGGTTGGGTAAAAACTGTTTTTGAGCTAAAAAATGGTATGTTTGAGCCAGAGCTACTCAATACGGTAATGCAATATTTATTGTAAAAAATAAGAGATGTTTGCTAGCGAAATTCAGCTTTTTGGTAATTTTGCTATTGATAACGTATACTTTTCTTGTTCGGGAAGAAGAATCCCGCAGTGGAAAAAGGATAAATAATTTATTTTCTAGAAAATGAACTACGAAAACTAAATGTTTTAGTCTGCAGGAAGGGGGTAAATTGGTATTTGATATGGGATTTAGCTTGATATCAAAAGAACATCTGGCTAATTTTATTGTAGATATCTCTCGGAATGTGGGTTTGAGAAATAGAATACCTCAACTCAAACCGTTGCCAAAAATCGTCAATTATATAAAAGATCGCTATAGCATCTATTGGATTCTGGATCTACCAGTGTCGAAGAAACTCTTTTCTGAAATCGTTTCATCATAAGAAATTCAGGTTGCTATGGTAACTATTTGTATATCGAATGCACGTTAATTAGAATTCTGATGGATCAACATCCAAAGCCCATCGTACCTTACCATGGGGAATTTTGCAGAGTTTTATATACCACTCGCTGAGAAATAGCTGCAATTTTTTGCGGGAGTGGGATTGTACCAGCAGATGTGCACGTTCTAGTCCTTTTAGCCGTGTCATTTGTGCAGGAACTGGATCGAATATTTCTATTTGTTTCCCAGGCTCGACCAGTTTGCTTGCCATGCTGAGAAACTCTATTGCGGCGGCAATATGTGGCGCTTCTGCATTGAGCAGTGCTTGATGCGAGTAGGGAGGAAAATGAGTGATTTCCCTTTCTCTTAACAATATTTGTGCATAAGCATCGTAATCGTGATGTTGCAAAGCGAGATACAAAGGATGATTGGGAAATTCAGTCTGAATAAGAACTTCTCCTGCTGTTTCAGCGCGACCTGCTCGTCCGGCAACTTGCATCAATTGTGCGAATAATCGTTCTTCAGCACGAAAATCCATACTATAGAGTGAAGTATCAGCATTAAGCACACCTACTAAGGACAAATTAGGAAAATCATGCCCTTTAGCTAGAAGTTGGGTGCCTACCAGAATATCTACTTGTTGTTTATGGATCGCATTTAATATGAGTTGCCAAGCTTCCTTACCTCGAGTATTGTCCCGATCGACACGAAGAATACGGGCATGAGGGAAAAGTTTTGCCAATGCAGCTTCAATTCGTTGTGTACCATGACCAAATGGCATGAGATCTTGATCGCCACATTGTGGGCAGGCTGGTGGAAGTTGTTCTGTGTAGCCACAATAGTGGCAGCGCAGATTTTTTTGAGTCAGGTGTACAACCAGACGACTGGAGCAGCGAGAGCAGGTCGCAAGCCAGGTACAAGACTTGCACAATAATACAGGAGCATAACCGCGGCGATTAATAAAAACCATGCTTTGCTGCTTTTGAGTTAGCGTTCTTTCTAATGCAATAAGCAGTTGTTCAGATAATCCTTCTTTGAGCTGAACGGAGCGGGTATTGACATAATGTATGATTGGAAGGGTAGCATTCTTCACTGCACGCGCACGTAATAGTATCCTGCGGTATCGGCCGGTTATGGTATTGTAGTAGCTTTCTAATGAAGGGGTTGCAGAGCCTAACAAGATGGGTGCATTAGCTTGTTTTGCACGAAAAATGGCGATATCCCGCGCTGAATAGCGTAACCCATCTTGTTGCTTAAATGAAGGATCATGTTCCTCATCAACGATAATCAGACCCAGCTTAGGTAGTGGCGTGAAAATGGCCAAGCGTGTTCCAAGTACGATGCTTGCTTCACCCCGCTGTGCCTGTAGCCAGCCATTCATGCGTTCGGTAGGATTGAGTTTGCTGTGCAAGCTGATCAGATGCGTGTTGGGGAAGCGCGACCGGAAAATTTCTTCTAGTCTGGGGGTCAAATTGATCTCGGGCACCAGGATAAGTACTTGACGTTTTTGTTTGAGTAGCATTGAAGTAATCTGGAGATAAACTTCAGTCTTGCCACTACCTGTAATGCCATGAAGCAACCAAGTATTAAATAAGCCTATTTCAGCTTGGATGGTATTGATTGCGGTGATTTGTTCGGTTGTGAGCTGCAAAATGGGAGAAGCGTTTATGTTTGGTGTGAATTCCGGCTCCTCTAAAATCTTCTCTACCCATCCTTGAGCTAGAAATTCTTGTAATAATTTCGGGGCACGTTGAGAGAGCTGCTTGGCTTCTTTACTCGTGATGGTGCCTACTTCTTTAAGATGAGTAAGCAAGTGATGTTTAGTTTTACTCCGGCCAGGAGTGGAAGACAGTGCTATAGCATAACCTGTTTCGGTCAAACGGAAGAGGAATGACGTGATAAATCGTTGTGGCACAGGTTTAATGCTGCGTAACCGCGTGGGTACGCCATTCATGATTACCCTTCCAATGGGGTAATGGTAATAGTGACTACAGAATTCAAATAATTCTATGAGAGCTGGAGGTATTGGGGGAATATTCCGTAAAATCTCGTCAGCTTGCTTGAGTTTGTCATGAGAAACGTGAGCATCATCAGATATGGCTAGGATAATGCCTATCATGAATTTTTTACCAAAAGGAACACGTGCATATGAACCAATGTCAAGCTGTGTTGCATCGGGTGCAATATAGTCGAATAGGCTATCAATAGGGATATCGAGTGCGACGCGGATTATAGTCATTTAACTCAAATTTTCTATCAGAGCTCCTGATTTTAATTGGATTAACAAATTATTCTGATACTCCTTTTTAAGTATATCCTTAGGAATCAGCTAATTAAGCTTCTAATAAAAAATCTGGGCTTAACCAAATTTCTGATATTCATGAAAGGATTAGACTTCAATCTATGCTCAGGATTATTAACATACAATATGGCGAGTGTTGAATATCGAAAAGCAGTTTGATCAAAATCAATTAGCTGCTGTGTAAATGGCGAAGATAGGGGTAGGTTAAGAAAAGGCGAGAGCAAATTTTGCTCTCGCCGAATTGGGAGAATGCTTAATGATCTTGTTTTATCACATCCTGGTAAGTTATTTGTGAATTAATTTGAAGCCCGATATAACGTAACAGATGCTTCGCCTTGTTTGCTTAAGACCGCAGTATTGCCGTTTGCGCTGATATCAAATGAAATGGATTTGTCTGAACCGTTGGAGAAACCGACACAGCCGTTGGTATCATAAATAAAGCTTTTGATATTCAATTCCTTAGAATTGGCATTGTATGCATATGAGGCAAACTCAACTCCTGGGGATCCGCATTCCACTTGCTCGGACTGAAAGGTTGTACCAAGCGGATCTACCAGCATGAATTTATTATTAGGAAAGAACAGAAGTAATTTGGTTTTAACGCTATTTTGATCTAATTCCCAGGCGCCAACAATACCAGAAGTATTATTATCCATTTTGGCATATCGCTTTTCTTTGATTTCGGTGAGAATGGGTTCATCATCTGAACTGAGTTCAATCGGGCGCGCGATGTGAAAGAGTTCTCCTAAGACGCCACTTTGTTCTCTTGCTCTTTGGGCAACTACGATGTCAGAAATAATGAGCTCGTTGCCGTCTGTATGGACTCGCCAAGTAGGGCGCGGGTGTGATAAACCTGCTCGCAGATTAGTATCAACGGATAAGGAGCTATTGAGGTTAAATCCTCTGGTATCAAATTGCGATGCGTTTGCAACGCCGTATTCTACCCCGGCTTTAATAATAGTACTGCCTCCACAAACACGATTTTCATCGCATGAATCATCTGCCGTTGCTTCACCCTGCAAGAATTCACCACTGCCATCTGCTGCTACTCGTATAACGCTTGCATTCGTGTCATCGTATTTTACCCAAATGTGACTACTCAATAGACTGATTCCTCTAGTAAGAAAATCGGCACCGGCTGCTTCTGCTGATTTGATATCACCGGCTAGGCCTGCAGCATCGCGCGCGGTTTTAAGTATTGCAGAATTAGCAAAACTGACTGGATCGCTTGCGAGATTAAGAGTAGATTTAAGTGCTGCAGTGGCTTCTGCTGGAATCGATATTCCGTTCGAGAGATCATTATCTGAATCGAGTGATTGCAGGAGAACGGGCAGATTCTGTAATTTATTCTCATTGCCTGCGGCCAGTTCTATTGGTGTAACAATGCCAGTAGCCTTGATGTCACCAATGATCAGTTCACCTAATTGGAATTTGACATTATCGCCATGGTTATAGCGATACATGCCTTGTGCATCCGTAGTTCCTGATGAGCCTGAAGATGTCGTATAAGCAACGCCTGCAACTGGAGCGGCATCAGTGAGTATTCCGGTAGTAGGTCCTTTGAGAGGAGCTTTGCTAACTTTTGATTCCTGACTATCGCTACAGGAAGAAAGTCCTATGATAAGTGCACTCGATAAAAATACGCAGACTTTTTTGCTTGTTTGTTGATTCAATTTCATTGAGATAGCTCTTCCAATTTATGTTTAATTAATTCATGCGGTTTACGCATAACGCTAAGATTGTAATCTTATGAAATAAGAGGATAATGTAGGCATTATCCTGGTAATGTGAATTTTTTACAGCCCTCAAAGTGAAGCTTATTTATATATTAGAGTTTTCCTTATATTAATAAGTATAGACGCAATTTTCTGTTTTATTGATTTTTTTGAATTTCTGAATATTTGGTTTGTCCATTGGGCATTAAACTTCTGTTGAACATCACTTCTTTAATAAATGTTTTCATATGTCTAGTCTAGCGCAAATGTCACAATTGTTGACTGATTTGACTGAGAAACCACAACAACTTTCTGTTGACTGGTATTTAGATCCACATATATTGGAATTAGAAAAACAACGATTATTTGATCGGGGTCCTGGTTATGTCGGACATGAATTGATGGTACCTAATATCGGGGATTACCACGTCATGGAATGGATGAATGATGCCAATGTATTAGTCCGCAACGAGAATGGGGTTGAGCTGTTATCGAATGTGTGTCGTCATCGCCAGGCGCTTTTACTGAAAGGGCGTGGAAATGCCAGAAATATAGTTTGTCCTATCCATCGCTGGACTTATGCAATGGACGGGAAATTACTCGGGGCACCGTATTTTAACCATAATCCCTGTCTGAATTTGGGTAAAACGCCCTTACAAAATTGGAATGGGCTCTTGTTTACAGGTGAACGCAATGTTGCACATGATATGATAAATCTAAGTGTCCTCAAGGATTTTGATTTTACGGGTCATATATTTGATCGTGTTCATATAGATCATTATTCATGTAACTGGAAAACATTTATAGAAGTTTATCTGGAAGATTATCATGTCGAGCCTTTTCATCCCGGTTTGGGACATTTTGTTGATACCAATAAACTTGATTGGAAGTTTGGTGATTGGTACAGCGTTCAAGTTGTAGGAGTTAATCCTGAATTCGATCGAGCAGGCACGCCAGTATATGAGAAATGGCACAAGCAGGTATTACAGTACAATAATAATCAGACACCCCCTTATGGTGCCATTTGGTTACTTTATTATCCCAATGTGATGCTTGAATGGTATCCCCACACCCTCATCATTAGTACGATACTACCAACTGGAGTAGAAAGCTGCATGAATGTAATTGAGTTTTACTATCCAGAAGAGATTGCTTTGTTTGAGCGTGAATTCATTGAGGCAGAACAGGCAGCATACTTCGAAACTGCTTTAGAAGATGAAGAAATCTGTAGGTTGATGACAATGGGGCGTCGTGCACTTTATAAACAACATATTAATGAATGTGGTCCCTATCAAATGCCGATGGAAGCTGGGATGTTGCATTTTCATAATTTCCTGCAAAGAGAGATAGGCTCTTACTTATGCTAACTATAATTCTGAAATGTTTTTTATAAAGTAATGACTGATGCATTCGCTGTGGATGCTTGTAGCGGGTTTTTTGTTTGCCTGTATGGGAATGTTGGTAAAGCTAGGTGCAGTCTATTTTTCTAGTATCGAGTTGGTGTTTTACCGTTCCTTAATTGGTCTATTTTTAACCTATCTGACCATGCGTACTCGTCGAGTGTCATTGATTACTGAACACTGGAAAATTCATTGCTGGCGTGGACTGTTTGGTCTCGGCGGACTGTTGCTATTTTTTTATTGCATTACACAACTTCCATTAGCAACCGCCGTATCCCTGAATAATACCTGGCCGCTATTTCTAGCATTGTTGACGACAATTATTTTAAAAGAGCGTTTCCACTGGATGTTGGTTATGACAGTCGTACTCGGGTTTATAGGCGTAGTTTTGTTATTACGGCCCACTTTACATGAAGATCAGTGGCAGGCTGGATTAATTGGTCTGATCTCGGGGATTCTTGCAAGCCTCGCCCATCTTAATCTGAAACAGCTCGGTAAACTGGGTGAATCTGAATGGGTAGTGGTTTTCTATTTTACCTTGATCTGTACGGTAATAACCGGTATATGGCTGTGGTTAACTGCATTCAGTGCTATTAATTCGAATAATTTATGGATATTGGTTGGGATTGGTGTAACGGCTACTCTTGCACAGCTAGCGCTTACCAGGGCTTATCGCGTCGGTAAAACTATCGTAGTTAGTGCACTTGCATACAGTACAGTATTATTTGCAGGATTATGGGATGTTCTTTTATGGCATGAGACTTTGCCCATTTCTGCCTGGGTAGGGATGGGGATGATTGTATTAGGAGGGGCATTAAGCCTGAGAAGTGCTCCAATAAGTGTTAGCAGGCACTAGATTCAATCATATTTACCTGGTGAATTAATTATTTAGAATGAATACATTATATCTGGGAGTACGCGCATGATTACTATTCAAAAAATCAATAACCTGATCATTTTAGCTGTAATTGGGGAATTTACTCTCAGTGATTTTAAAGAATTTGAAGACAAGGTGTTATATCGATCACATCCTGAAGATAAGATAAATTTATTGTTTGATTGGCGTGATATGGTCGATTATACGGTTGATGTCGCTTGGGAAGAGATCAAATTTATGCGTGAGCATGGTAGTGAATTCAATCGGGTCGCGGTCGTTACTGATAATCAATGGCAGGCATGGAGTGCATGGGTATCAAATTTGTTTATCGATGCGGATGTAGTGGTTTTCTCTGATTATGAGGAAGCAAAGGAATGGGTTTCCTTGTAAATAGATGCTAAGCTTTTGGCGTATTCATGTAAAAAAATTCAAGCATAATTCAGCATGGATGAGTTTGTTTTAGCTCGGGTATTGCATGTATTGGGTGTAGTCCTTTGGATTGGTGGGGTGGCCATGGTAACAACAGTCCTGCTTCCTGCCGTAGCGAAAATAAAATTAGCTGAAGAGCGGGTCGAGTTCTTTGAGCTTATTGAAAGCTGCTTTGCTACTCAAGCGCGCTATACCACATTGTTAGTAGGATTGAGCGGTTTTTACATGGTACATATTCTAGATGGATGGAGCCGTTTTGTTGAGCCCCATTTCTGGTGGATGCATGCCATGGTGTTCGTGTGGAGTGTTTTCACGCTAATGCTTTTTGTGCTGGAGCCATGGGTGCTCCATAAATGGTTTAAGACTAGAGCGCTAAATAAGCCAGAACAAACATTTGTGTTGATTCAGCGTCTGCACTGGTTTTTATTGAGTATCAGCTTGGTTACAGTTGCGGGTGCGGTTGCGGGTAGTCATGGCTGGGTTTTGTTTGGGGAAGGATGATGAGCTATACGGTATTAAAATTCATTCATATATCCAGTGTCATACTAAGTTATTTGCTGTTTCTAACACGGGGTATTTGGATGATACATTCATCAGCTCAATTACAGCAACGGTGGGTAAAAATAATGCCACACGTAATTGATACAGTGTTGCTAACCAGCGCAATCACGCTGACAGTCCTGATACAACAATACCCGCTCGCAGATGCTTGGCTGACTGCAAAGGTCGCGGGACTGCTTCTTTATATTGGTTTGGGCATAACAGCATTCAGATTCGGCAAGACCTACCCAATAAAAGTTGGCGCCTGGATTATGGCTCAGATAGTGTTCTTTTATATTGTATTAGTTGCGCTGACTAAAAATCCTGCAATATTCTTATAAATTAAGTTATAAGTGAGATAACTTAAATCTTTGAGTAAAGGTTCTCTTATTGAGCAGGTTTAGAAATCACCTCTTATTCCTGCTACTAAAGCTCTTCCAGGTAAAGGTGCAAAATTCTTCAAAAAAGAGGTATGAACACGTATTTCCTCATCAAGCAAATTTTTTCCTTGAACAAAGAGCCGGATACCATTTGATCGAGTTTCTTTTATGCGGTAGCTAGCTTCTAGATTGAGTAGCGTATAACCGGGAGTGCTGGTTTCAAGTTCAGCTCGTTTATTCTGGCGGAGTACGTGTATCGTCGTGAGGTTCGCTGCCCAGGAGCCCTGCTGGTAGTTTAGTTCCAATCCAAAACGTTGTGGGGTAGTGCGTGGGACATTTCCATCATTGTGGTTTAATTTGCCGCGTACATAATCTGTGAATAAACGCAACTCTAAATTATCCGGGTTAAGCGTAAAAATAACTTCCGCTTCTGCTCCATAGAAGGTGGCGTCTGTTTGAGCCATATTCAGTAACTGAAATTCACCTTGTGGATTTAATGTTCCATCTTCATCAACACGATCCGCAATGCCATCTCCATTCGTATCCACATTTCTTAAAAAAATATAGTTGTTAAATCGGTTATAAAAAGCATTCACCTTCCATCTCATGGATCCAGTAGTTTTGCTAAGGGACAAATCAAGATTATTGGTGGCTTCTTTATGTAGCGCATTATCGCCAATTTGGAAGGTGCCTGTGGCATGATGAGGGCCATTTATATAGAGCTCTTCTATCGCTGGCGCGCGTTGGCCATGCGTTGCTGTTAATCCTAAATTATAGTCTTTTATAAAATTCCAGAAAGTGCCAGCGGAACCATTGAACAGACCGAATGCGCGAGACCGGTCAATGTTGTTTTGTGGATTACGTGTTGCATACTCATAGCGACTACCAAATTCAAATCGAAAATTACCCCAGCTGCGTTCTTCGATAAGGAACAGCCCGGTAGAACGTGATTTTGTCACGGGTATTATCGCCTCTTCACCTAAAGCAGAAAATGTTCGATCCTGAAACTGTATGCCGAATAAACCTTTTAAATCAGCAATAGGCGAATGCAAAAACTCAGCCCGCGTTTCCAGTTCCCGGTTTTTAAAACGAGTCGCGATTTCCCCATTACTTTCAAGTTCATTATGTTTATAGTCATTGTAGCCCACGCGTACTTTGAGTTTTTCAAGGCCGGTAAGGGGGGTGTCCAGCTCCCCAGTCAAGTTGTAACGAGCTTGGGTCAACTCAATAGTAGGCCTTTCAGGAGTGGGGATGCCATATTTGCTCTCCTGTAATGCGATAGAGCCACCGAAGAATCCTCTTTCACCTATATAGGAGCTGCCAACAGACAAACCTTGAGAATCAACCGCACTGTTTTTGACTACATTCTTTTCATTGTTAACTTCCTGATTAATATTGGCATGACCGGGAATATCGTAATCGCTCGTTTTACGCTTGAAGCCGCCGACGCTCCATGAGGTTTGACCAAAACTGCCATTTACATTAAGCGCCCCAGTTCTTTCTTCAGTTGCAGTATTCCCCCGTACTTCAAAATTACCTTTTAATGATTTAAACACTTGATTAGGGATGCGCCCAGTTACAGCATTCACTATTCCACCTGTTGCCCCTCCACCATAAAGCAGGGTTGCTGGGCCCCGCAGAATTTCAATTTGCGAAGTATTAAGCGTCTCAATAGTGACGGCGTGATCTGGGCTGAGAGAAGAAATATCAAGTGTGCTGATGCCGTTCTCCAGTACCTGAATACGTGGCCCATCCAAAGCGCGGATGATAGGACGGCCGGCTCCAGGTCCAAATGAGCTCGAGGCTACGCCAAGTTCACTAGATAACGTATCACCAAGACTTATCTCACGCTTTCTGCGAAGGTTGTCTCCATGTAAAACACTAGTAGGTTGAGTCATATTGAGCTCACTCCGGTCTTGAAATGGCGTCGAAGTGATGGTGACCTCGGGAAGCTTAATTGTTGTGTTGGCTTCTTCAGCTTGAGCGTTAGTATTGAAAACAAAGAGGATTAGACTTATGGCAGTTAGCCTTAATCGTTCTTTTTGATGGTACCTGGTTGTATTTTTTATGATTCTATGATGCGTCATGCCGATGAGTAGTACTTTATAGTTAAGAGTTGGGGGAGCTGTCGTCCCATAAAATGCAACTGAGTTGCGTTTTATGGGAAATAAAGGGTAATTATTTTGTAGAAAATGGTTACTATTCCCTTTTTCTGAATGGCTGCTCCATCAAGCGCATTCAGCACATACCCCTTTAACCGTTAATTCAACTTCATGAAATAAATAACCAAGTGGTAAGGAAGGATTGGATTTAATCCTGAAGTTATTCAGACATATGACTTTGGTGCATCGTGTACATATAAAATGCGCGTGTTGATGTGAATGTAATTCCATATTGACGCGAAAGCGCCATACTCGATCATCTCCTGCGATTTTATGTACTAAATTATTCTTGCTCAACCATTCAAGAACGCGGTAAAGCGTTACGCGATCCAGATGTTCTTTCACGTTTAATCGTTCTTCAATCTCACGATGGGTAAGTGCATATTGCTCTGCTAATAGTATGGCAAGCGTTCGAAGTCTATTATGAGTGACGCGATACCCAGTATGTCTAATCAGCTCTTTGGCTTTTTCATAGAAGTCATTTGGCATAGAAAAATAATATGCAACTTAGTTGCATTTAATTATAGTAAATAAATTTCTAAAAAGATACTTTATTGATCAAAAAGGATGAGTGGAAGAAGCAGCCAGCCGTCCTCGGCCTGATTCGGTTAAAGCTGCATTACTGCTTGCAATACCACGGCATATCCCGCTTGCCGGAGATTGAAGGCGATAAACCCAAGAAGAAATTTAGAAATTATCCTATCGGCTACTTTCATACCGATATCGCAGAAATTCAAACGGAGGAGGCAGGCTGTCTCTGTTTGCCGCATTGACGCACGCCAAAATATGTCCGCACCGAGCTGCATGAGCGTTTCACCAGAGGGTCGCGGCAGGTTCTTTACGTACCCTGCCTAAAGCTGTACCTTACAAAATTCTACTTTTTCCATTTCTAAATCAAAAATAACGCGAAGGCGAACCGCAGACAGTATAAATAAAATAATGCGGTAAGGTGAAGCCGACAAACTCAGTTTTGATTTAGAAATGGAAAGCATCATAAAGTTAGGTTTATTGACTTTAAGGAGCCTTTAAAAATTCATATTTGCGCGCATCCGCTTTGCTGAGTGCCTGTTTGCCCCGTTAACCCAGCGTGAGCCTCTCAACTCACTGGGCTCCCATTATACAACCATTGGTCTCACACCCATCTTCCAATGCGGAAACATACCAGGATGCATTTTAGCAATGCAGCCAAGTCGGTATTCCGCACGTCTTCTGTGATGCTTGAGCTTTTTGTATTTCCTCCTCGCCCATAAAGCCAGCCAATGGTTGCGGCAACGATATCGGCAATATCCAACATTATTTGCACATTGGTGTGTTTGGCATTGGGCGGCTGAATAACGAATAACAAGAGCCGTATGAATCGAGAGGTTCACGTACGGTTACGAGCACCTGAAGGGAGCGGCTCCCTTCAGGTGACTCGACCCGTATCGGAAAGCTTCTTCCATACCTTAAAAACAGAATTGATCCATCATCAAACGTTTCTTCTCGGGAAGAAGGTAAACAGGCTGTGTTTGAATATATCGAAGTGTTTTACAACCGAGAGCGATTGCATTCAGCTAATGGATATATATCGCCCGTTGACTTCGAGTTGCAGCAAAATGCTGCTTAACTTTGTGTCCAGAAAAGTGTTGACACATCAGGCATAAATGGGCATACGCCAAAGTACTGCGTAAACAACATTGCCAAACCGTTGAGATGCTCTTCAAATTCTATACATTATGAATCATTCTTAGCTGGTTAAGCTATATTTGAATTTTTCTGATTAAATTCTCTACATTGTTTTCATGGCATACTTATTCAGACCTTCCTTAAATTTTGTTATACAATCCATCAGAGCAAATATGCTGGGCAATATTCAATATTGCTGAGTAAGTTACAATTACAAGTTGTTTAAGATTAAAGATTTTGGAGAATGTATGAGAAAGGCTTCACGTAATAGATGGGTTGTGCAATTATGCGTAGCAGCAATATTTTCATTAGCAGCTTTTTCCCTTCATGCACAGTTGATGCTTGCGCATGAGGGACATCATGCTGGGCATGGTGGATGTCAAGTTAAAGAGGGAGAGTTTCCGGTAACTGTCAGCATATATGAAGTGCCGGAAGGTGATATTCCTCCCATGCATTCCTATTGTGATCATGTGCCAAATATTGGAAAAGTAAATGTGACGATTGAGCTGCCTACTGAAGCGCGTGAGATACCGCTTGCCGTACGCCTTGTAAAAGAGGGGCATGAGGGGCATGGGGGAGAAGTTAAGGGCAACACAGCGGCGAATAACAGCGACAATAAAGAGCAAGATCATGAAATGAACCATAATGAGCATAAAGGTCACGCTAATCATGATGCTCATGCTGGGCATCAAGTGAATAAAAATGAAGAGCATAAAGATAAAGCACATGATGGCTTTTATATGGCGCCCACAACCTATCCTTCTGGAATTGTTGTTGTGGCGACAGAGCTTAAGGAGCTTGGTCAATATGCAATACTACTGGAAAAAGTAGAAGGTGATACTGTGCGTACTGCTGTTCGTGTTCCGCTGCATGTTGGTGGAGAGGGTGGGCATGGGGGCCATGGTGGTGGTATTGGCATGCTGGAGATCATGCTCTTGCTCGGTTTAGCAGGCGGAGTCGCGTACTTTTTCTTGCGGTCTAAAAAAAATTCAGCCAAAGAAATTACTGAGAAATCATAATTTAATTAGCTGGATAATAATTTATCACCCAAAATCCTTGACACAGATATGGTCAAAGAAGTAGGCTTGGGAGTTACAAGTAAAGAAAAAGAAGTATGGGTTAGTATTGACTTTATGCTCAAGCTATCGGAAGAAATGGATAGGCATTTTTAGATGGGCATGAATGGATAACAACATAAGAAAGAAGGAGAGAGGAATGGATGCCAGAAAATGGCTGAAAGGGCTAGCGATAGCCTGTGGAGTAATGATGGCGGGAGCAGTGCATGCGAACCTGTCGACCGTGCCGGATGAGACATACAAGGCACTGAATCTGGATCGTAGCAAGGCAACGCCGAAGGAGACCTACGACGCGCTGGTCAAGCGCTACAAGGATCCTGCTCAGGGAGCAGGACGTGGCACGATGGCTGAATACTGGGAGCCGATTCCCTATAGCATGTATTTGGACCCGACCACCTTTTACAAATCCCCTTCATCGGTCAAGGAAGTCGTCACGCGTCAAGAATGCGTCGAATGTCACTCCGACGAATCACCGGTCTGGGTACAAGCCTGGAAACGCAGCACCCATGCTAACCTGGACGAAGTACGTAAACTGAAACCGGAAGATGCGAAATATTACAAAAAGGAAAAGCTGGAGGAAGTCGAAAATAACCTGCGTTCTCTCGGTAAACTGGGTGCCAAGGAGAATCTGAAGGAAGTAGGCTGTATCGACTGCCACGTCGAAATAAACACCAAGAAGAAAGCGGATCACACCAAAGACATCCGCATGCCGACCGCTGACGCCTGCGGCACCTGTCACCTGCGCGAATTTGCCGAGCGTGAATCGGAACGCGACACCATGATTTTCCCGAATGGACAATGGCCGGAAGGACGCCCCTCGCATGCACTGGACTGGAAAGCCAACATCGAAACCACCGTCTGGGCTGCTATGCCGCAGCGCGAAGTGGCTGAAGGCTGCTCCATGTGCCACTACAACCAGAACAAATGTGACGGCTGTCATACCCGGCATGAATTTTCTGCGGCAGAATCCCGTAAACCGGAAGCCTGCGCCACCTGCCACAGCGGGGTAGACCACAACAACTGGGAAGCCTACTCCATGTCCAAACACGGCAAAGTCACCGCCATGATGGGCGACAAATGGAACTGGGACGTGCCCTTGAAAGACGCCTTTGAAAAAGGCGGCCAAAGCGCCCCCACCTGTGCCAGCTGCCACATGGAATATGAAGGCGAATACGCGCACAACATGGTACGAAAAGTACGCTGGGCCAACTATCCGTTTGTACCCGGTGTGGCTGAAAACATCACCAGCGAATGGTCAGAAAAACGACTCGACTCCTGGGCAGCCACCTGTAGTCAATGTCACTCCGAGCGTTTTGCGCGCACCTACCTGGAACTCATGGACAAAGGCACGCTCGAAGGCCTGGCCAAATATCAGGAAGCCCATGACATCGTCAAGAAGCTCTACGATGAAGGCCTGCTGACCGGACAAAAAACCAACCGTCCGGCCCCGCCTGCTCCTGACAAACCGGGCTTTGGCCAATTCACCCAGCTGTTCTGGTCAAAAGGCAACAACCCGGCCTCGATGGAACTCAAAGTACTCGAAATGGCTGAGAACGACCTTGCTAAAATGCACGTAGGCTTTGCCCACGTCAACCCCGGTGGCTGGACCTATACGGAAGGATGGGGTCCAATGAATCGCGCCTATGTCGAAATTCAGGACGAACACACCCGACTGCGCGAAATGCTCACCCTGCAGGAACGCGTCAACAAACTGGAAGGAAGCAAAACCAGTCTGCTTGACCTGAACAGCAACAGTGAAAAAATCTCACTGGGCGGACTCGGCGGTGGCCTGCTGCTGGCTGGCACGCTCGCGCTGATCGGCTGGCGTAAACGTAAGCAAAACAAAGCTTGAGTACTGCCAATGACAAACAGCGCCCCCCCGGGGGGCGCTGGCAAGACAAGCTCCTCCCGTTACTAGGCATCACGCTCGTAACGGGAGGTTTCATTTTACTTAGCTGGTTTGCTTATCTCTGGCTGACACCGCAGACAGCCCCCTATCACTACCAGCTGATCGCAGAAGGGGAAGCGAACCAATTTCCGGAACTCGAACTGGAAGCCTGGCCGACGCTCAAGGTCAGCAAATATGAAATACACATAGCAGAAAAAGACCAGCCCATTGCGCTGGCCTATTTCGGGCAAAAGGAAAAAGAAGGGCCGGTACTGCTCAACTGGGAAAATCAAACGGGAGAACCGCTGCTTGCCCTGGAGCGCAAACCCTCGGAGCTGAGCGCATTAGCCAGCGCCATCGGCAAATACGTCTCGCCGGACGCCCTTATCCTGGCCTGGTGGGATACCTCGCGTCAAATACACCTGCTGTCCGAACGCAACACCCTGTTTAACGCACACTTAAATGAACCGCTCATCATTCCGGCGCGCTGGCAGCAGCATGCCGACACCATCCGTACCTATGAAAGCGACCTTTCACACAGTGTGCCCACCGCACAAGAACGAGACCAGTTCCAGCGCTTTACTGAAGCCCTGCTGCAACCGCCCGAAGCAGGCGCAGCCAAACTGCGTGACCTGATTGGCCCCAACCAGGAAGCCTACCTCGTGATCCATGTCTCTGACTTATACAAATTAGGACTGCTGCACCCGGACAAATTTGGCGTTGCCTACAAAAACTTCATGCTGACCGGCAATATCCATGGGCTGATCAACCACATGAAAGTCGAGATGAAAGAACATGATTACAACACCTATACCCTGCAATCCCTGTCTGATCGCGACATCCGGGCATTCTTTCTTGCCGACGAGCCCAGCACGCAGACCCTCATGGCGCGTCTGCTGCCTTTTACTGAGAAAGAGCCGCCACTGAACCTCCAGGCGGTGCAACTCGTTTATCAACAAGGGGATACTGGGTATACAAGCTGCCATGAAGCGAGCCGCCAACCAATACCCCTGATCGCATCAAAACCATTTACACAATCCGATGATCGCGTACAATTGAGGCTTAGCCGGATGATAATCAAGACCCAAATTAAAAGAGAGGAGAGAACATGAAGTACATTACAGCCTATGCCGTTGCTATCGCAGCCATGTTTGCATTCATGACAGGCGCTGCTATCGCCGCCTCAGACGCCCCATTTGAAGGTCGCACCAAATGCAGCAACTGTCACAAATCGCAAGCCAAATCCTGGAAAGACACCGCCCATGCCAAAGCGATGGAATCGCTCAAGCCCAATACCAAAAAGGAAGCCAAAGTCAAAGCCAAGCTGGATCCTGAGAAAGACTATACCCAGGACAAAGACTGCGTCGGCTGTCATGTCGACGGATTTGGCAAAACAGGCGGCTATAGCATTGATGCCCCGAAAAAACCGCTGACAGGAGTAGGCTGTGAATCCTGTCATGGACCGGGCAAAAATTACCGTGGCGATCACCGCAAGGCCGGGCAAGCTTTTGAGAAATCAAACAAGACCACGCCGCGTAAAACCCTGGCAGACAAAGGACAAGACTTTGCGTTTGAAGAAAGCTGCAATGCCTGTCACCTGAACTATGAAGGTTCGCCCTGGAAAGATGCGAAACCGCCTTACACCCCCTTTACTCCGGACGTGGATCCGAAATACGCCTTTGACTTTGATAAAATGGTCAAAGATGTGAAAGCCATGCACGAGCACTTCAAACTCGATGGTGTGTTTGTGGGTGAACCTAAATTCAAGTATCACGATGAATTCCAGGCCAATGCCAAAGAAGGTGAAAAAGGAAAAGAAGAGTAAAAAAGTAAAGAATAAAAACGTTTGTTTTTGGTAAAATTTCATCAGTACCCATCTTATGCTGGGAAGAATAAAGTGGTATCTCCCAGCTAGTTTTCTTATGGCCCGCTATTATCTTTTTTAAATGAAGATAATAGTGTGCTTACTTTGCTTAATGGTCCTTAATGCAAATATAAAGTACCAAGATTACATGTGCTCGTCGGATATGATGAGCTCTTTATTTTTTTATTCCATTAAGGTAATAAATGCTTCGTTATTTCCCCGCACCTGATGTGGTTTGTATTCACAAGAAGCGAGATTACTTCATCGCTGCTTTTACATTTTTTTGTGTGGCGGTAAGCCTGATTATCGATGCGCATGCAAATTTGATCATTCAGAATCTGCTGGGGATCATAGCATGGGTATTTTTAATTGGTTTATTAGCAGGTGAAAATAAGGAAATAAGAATACAAGTAGTGATTGCCGTGGCATTTGCGACAGCAGGTGAGCATTTTGCCTCTGTTTATATGGGGGGGTATACTTACAGGTTTGAAAATGTACCTTTATATGTACCTCCAGGACATGGAATGGTTTATTTAACGGCAGTCGCGCTGGCTCGTTCAGGTTTTTTCCTTAAATATGCGAGGAAAATTGCTGCATTCGTTGTAGTCGTATGCGGCATCTGGTCGTTTTGGGGAGTTAGTGGCATCCCCGAACAGGGAGATCAGGTAGGAGCAATATTATTTTGTGTGTTTCTCATCTATCTATTCAAAGGTAGATCTCCCATGGTTTATCTGGCTGCTTTTTTTATCACCACCTGGTTAGAGTTGATTGGTACAGCTGCTGGAACATGGTATTGGGCAAAGCTTGAGCCCATTTTTAACTTATCGCAAGGAAATCCTCCCAGTGGTGTTGCTGCCTGGTACTGTCTCGTTGATGCAGTGGCTATTGGTGGTGCACCCCTTGTCCAAAATATCATGAATAAATTTAATCAGTGGCTAAGAACCGATAAATCTAAACGTAGTATTCAACAGGAGACAGAATAATCAAACAATTTTTAAATACAGTCACAAAGACTGAACAGATTTATGAGTAATCCCACAGCATTTGATCAATTAAATTTATCAAGTGAGCTTCTGAGAGCAATCTCAGATCACGGGTATGTCAAACCGACCCCAATACAAGCTCAGGTTATACCACATATCCTTGAAGGCAAAGACATAATGGGTAGTGCCGAAACAGGCACAGGAAAAACAGCTAGCTTTACCTTACCCATGTTGCATCGATTGCAATCTCATGCGAATTCGAGTGCCTCACCAGCCAAGCATCCTATTCGAGCATTGATACTTGCACCTACACGTGAACTTGCTACGCAGATACATGATAATGTCAAAAACTACGGAAAATATACACAATTACGAAGCACGGTAATTTTCGGCGGTACGAGTATCGATCCTCAAATTAAGGAACTGCAAGCTGGAGTAGAAATTCTGGTCGCAACACCCGGCCGTCTATTAGATCACATTGAGCAGAAAACCATCAATCTATCTAACGTAACCATTTTAGTCCTGGATGAAGCTGATCGTATGCTCGATATGGGCTTCCTGCCAGATATCAAGCGTATTCTTATGTTGCTTCCTCAGCAGCGGCAGAGCTTGATTTTTTCTGCCACTTTTTCTGAGGAAATCAAGCAACTTGCTGACAAGCTGCTGAAGCAGCCAATTTTAATTGAGGTGGCAAAACGCAATGCGATTAATCAATCCATCTCGCACAGGGTTCATTTAGTTAACCTTGAACGCAAGCATGAATTATTGGTGCAGTTAATTAAGCAAAATGATCTTAAACAGGTCTTGATTTTTGTTAGAACCAAACAAGGTGCAGATCGTCTGGCCAAGCTACTTTTGCAGTATGATGTAATAACAACAGCGATTCATGGCGATAAAAATCAGCAGCAACGTACCCAAGCACTTAATGATTTCAGAGAAGGAAAAATTCAGGCATTGGTGGCAACTGATGTAGCCGCACGGGGATTGGATATTGAGAGTCTTACTTATGTAATTAACTTCGAGTTACCAACTGTTCCAGAAGATTATATCCATCGCATTGGACGAACAGGCCGTGCGGGGAGTAAAGGTAATGCCATTTCGTTAGTAAGTGAAAATGAAAAGGAATATCTGGTAGGTATTGAGAAGCTGCTCCAAACGAAACTGGCTGTGACGAAAACGAATGGGTTTGAAACTGGGAAGAGTCATTATTCTGTTTTTCCACAAACTACGCATCATCAAGGGCATAATGGCAAGCTAATGCATCATAAGACTGGCTTAGAAAGGAGTAAACATAGTGGGGGTAAGCAGCAACCAGCTTCTTATGGAAGAAATAAACCATCTCGACCCATTCCAGTTGATCCGATCTTTACTCAACCATATGTACCTATGGCGCTGGTAAAGAAATCAGATACCAGCGATAAAGTTTCTCATTCTATTAGTCAACCGAATAAAAAGGTTATTCCGGCACTCTTTACGCCGTTCCTTATTGATAAGCGCAAGCAAGATTAATTAAGTATTGTTTAATTGCAAATGCACAATTTCCAACCCTTCACCGCATTGCCAACATAACTGAAAATTTCGTGGATTTTGCTCATGGCATGCTGGGCAAACCACACACCCTTCTTCAACTGGCGTGTTTTCATATATATCAATAATCGCTCGTGCTTTTTCAAAATCATTATCTTGAATGATCCATACCTCAGGGTACGTATGGGTAAAAGGAATTTCTCCTACTCCACCCTGTGCATGGGTATTAAATAGCTTTGCTGGTATATAAGCATGTTCTAGCAAGCAAAGGATCATCTGTGCTTCGATCAGATTGCTGGCAGAATAGAGCTTTTTCATATCATAAGAATAAAATTAAATTCTAATCGTTTATATTAAATTATGTATTTTTTATTGGAAATCAAAATGGAATAATTTGTTGGCAACCCACATTGATATTAAACCTTCTATGTTATTTTTGATCTTTTCTACGGATTTTTTGACTGGAAGCTATCATAAATGAGTAATACCGCTCCAACAAAAATTGCCGAATCCGCAATATTAAATGCAGGCCAGTGATAGTTGCCAATGTAGAAATCAAGAAAATCAATGACGTGTCCCAATGTGATGCGATCCCAAAGATTTCCGAGCGCACCGCCTAATACCAGGCTTAAGGCAAGACAAAACAGCTTACTGGTTGCGTGTTTATGCAGTAGAAAGATGATCACGATTGAGGTAATCAGTGCAATACCACTCAAGAGCCAGCGTTGCCAGCCGGAAGCATCGCTCAGAAAACTGAAGGCTGCGCCTGGGTTATAAGCTAGCGATAAATTAAAAAAAGAAGTCACTGGGATCGGTTGACCATAAAGTAACCTGGCTTCCACCCAATACTTCGTGGCTAAATCCAGGACTAACACGACAAATGTAATTGTCAGACTATAATAGAGTTTCATTGGTGAAAGTTATGATGGACGAGGATTAAAGATGTTTGCCAGTTCTAAATCAAACCTGCTTCGTCGTTTTCTTCTTGCGCTATTATTGATAGTGTTGAGAGCCCGTCGTCGCGTTATGTATGAACGGGGAGAATTGGAATTAGGCATGGTGACGTTGCTCTCCTGACCCAAAAAGATTGGATAAGCACCGATCACACAAAGTAGGATGCTCCGTGTTGTGACCGACATCCTGGCGATAATGCCAACAGCGTTCACATTTAGCGTACGGGCTGGCTGTCACCGTGATATTTTCTTTCTCGTTGCTGGATGCTTGATACAGTTGTACTTCAGAAGTGATCATGACGAAGCGTAAATCGTTTCCAAGTGAGCTGAGCAGCGCAAAATCTTCTTCCGTTGCATGGATTATGACCATGGCGGCCAAAGATGAGCCAATCGTTCCTTGTGTCCGTGCTTCTTCCAGTTTTTTCTGTACTTGCGATCGTAGTAGCCGCAGTCGTTCCCAGCGCTGAAGGAGTCTGTCTGTTTCTGCTGGCGATTGCGAGTAGGTAGGAAAGCTGTGCCAAGTATGTAAAAACACACTATCTCCCGCTGAGGTTGTCAGCCGTTCCCAAACTTCTTCAGCAGTGAAACTTAAAATCGGAGCAAACAAGCGTACGAGGCTATGAGCAATATGATACAGCGTATTCTGCGCAGAGCGGCGTGACACGCTCTTGACCGCGGCAGTATATAATCGATCTTTCAAGATATCCAGATAAAATCCACCTAAATCTTCTGAGCAGAAATTATGCAATGTGTGCACGATCTGGTGAAACTCATAACGCTGGTAGAGTGCGGTCAGCTCGTTTTGCAACGCTTCGGTATAGGCTAGCATATAATGATCAATTTCCAGCCAATTTTCGATTGGCAAGCTATCTGTAGCCGCATCAAAATCGGCAAGATTAGCTAACAAAAAACGCAAGGTGTTACGGATACGCCGATAGGTTTCAACAGTACGCTTAAGAATTTCATCAGAAATGAATAACTCGCCCGAGTAATCGGCCGAAGCCACCCACAGACGTAGAATATCCGCGCCTAAGGTATCTGCAATTTTTTGTGGCGCGATGACATTCCCCTTGGATTTGCTCATTTTGTGGCCCAGACCATCCACGACGAAGCCGTGTGTCAGTAAAGCGCGATAAGGGGCACGCCCATCTATGGCACAACCTGTCAGCAATGAGGACTGGAACCAGCCGCGATGCTGATCTGAGCCCTCTAGATAAAGATCAGCCGGATGATTGAGCTGCGGATTATGTCTCAGTACCGTATCATGCGTGGTACCGGAATCAAACCACACATCCAGCGTATCACTCAATTTATGGTAATCCTTGGCTTCATCACCTAATAACGTTGCGGCGTCAAGTTTAAACCATGCTTCGATGCCATGCTTTTCTACTTCTTGTGCGACGATTTCCAATAATTCAGGCGTGCGGGGATGCAAAGCATGCGTTTCTTTGTGTACGAAGAATGTCATCGGAACGCCCCAGTTCCGCTGACGCGAAATACACCAATCCGGGCGGTTTCTGATCATTGCTTCCAAACGAGCACGACCCCATGCTGGAAAGAAAGTGGTTTCATCGACCGCTTTCTTGGCAAGTTCACGCAGCGATTCTCCTGCCGAGGAAGAGCTAGTGTGTTGTGTTACATTCATGCCAATAAACCACTGCGGTGTTGAGCGAAAAATAATGGGTGTTTTGTGCCGCCAGCAATGCGGGTAGCTATGGTCTATCTTTTCACTATGTAACAAACAATGGTTAACTCGCAAAGCATCGATGATGACATCGTTGGCTTTCCAGACAAACAGACCACCCACCAGTGGCGTCGTACTATTGAATTTACCATCGCCACCGACAGGGCTGTCACTGGATAATCCATATTGCTGACCAATAAAGTAGTCATCCAGGCCATGCGCGGGCGCAGTATGAACTAAGCCTGTGCCAGCTTCCTGCGTGACGTGTTTGCCACAAATAATCATGACAGTGCGCGCATCGAATGGATGGAGCAATGGTAGATGCTCCAGGTCACGTCCTTTGCAGATAGCCAGCGTTTTACCTTCGAATTGATAGCGCGTTAAACAGGCTTGCTTGAGTCCAGTCGCCAAAATCAAGAACCCTCGCGGCGTATCAATCAATTCATACTCAAAATCTGGATGCACGCAAACGGCTTGATTGGCAGGCAATGTCCAAGGAGTAGTGGTCCAAATGACAGCATAGGCTTTCTTATCGGGTGGTATCAAAACGCCGAAGGGTTGAGCAAGCGGATGATTAGCCGCATTATTGCAAACGATTTCAAAGCCGACATCAATTGCAGGTGAGGTTTTATTTTCATAATCGACTTCTGCTTCGGCTAGCGCAGAACCGCAATCAATACACCAATTAACCGGTTTTTGTCCTTGATAGAGGTAACCATTTTCATAAATCTTACCGAGCGCCCGGATGATACCTGCTTCAGTCTGGTAATTCATGGTGAGATAAGGATGTTCCCAATCCCCTAATACGCCCAACCGAATGAAATCAACCTTTTGTCGTTCGACTTGCTCTTGAGCAAACGTACGGCAGAGTGCACGCACTTGGTCAGGGGGAAGGTGTTTGCTATGCTTTTTTTCGATCTGGTGCTCAATGGGTAAGCCATGACAATCCCAGCCTGGAACATAAGGGGCATCAAAGCCTGCCAGTGTTTTGCTTTTAATAATGATGTCCTTGAGGATTTTGTTAACAGCATGGCCGATATGAATATCTCCATTGGCATAGGGTGGGCCATCGTGCAGAATAAATTTAGGGCGCCCTTGACTAGCAGCGCGAATTTTCTGATAAAGCTGTCTCTCTTGCCAAGCTTTGAGCATATGTGGTTCCCGCTTGGCAAGATCACCACGCATCGGAAAAGGAGTATCGGGTAGATTGAGTGTTTTTTTGTAGTCAGTCATGGAGGGTTAATGTGGTTTTTTATTGTGAAACGAGGTTTTCCTGAGTTAAAAAATAGTCTTTTGCATCCTCGACATCTCGTGCTATTTGCCTGGTAAGCGTAACTAAATCAGGATATTTTTCCTCATCTCTGAGTTTGTGCAGAAAATGTACGCGTAAATGATAGCCATAAATCTCTTTATGGAAATCGAATAAATGAACTTCGAGAATGGGTTCACTCTTTGCATGAGTGGTCGGTCGTATTCCCAGACTGGCTACCCCACGCATCGTTGCAGAAAAAGGTGAGTTAGCTTCGCTACTGATTTCAACGACGAAAATACCCATCAGAGGAGGGCGATTATGTTTTAGCTGGATATTAGCTGTGGGAAATCCAATTTGTTTTCCTAATTTGTCACCGTTCACGACACGTCCGCTTATGCTATAAGGACGCCCTAATAATTGTTTAGCAAGATCTAGATTGCCGCAAGCCAATGCTTGCCGTATAGCGGTACTCGATACGCGTAAGCCATTCACGCTAAAGTTGGGCATGATTTCTACTTCAAAACTGCCCGATCTTTGAGAAAATGTTTTTAGCATCTCAACATTTCCAGCACGTTGAGCACCGAAACGAAAATCTTCTCCAACTAGGAGCCAACGAACAGCAAGCTCCTGTTGAAGAATATGTGTTATGAAAGATTCTGCATCAATTTTTGCAAAATCATGGCTGAAGCGGTAAACATAAACACGATCTATGCCTGATTCTGCCAAGAGTTCCAATTTTTCACGTAAGCTGGTAAGACGTGTCGGTGCCTGCTGAGGAGCCAGAAATTCACGCGGATGAAGCTCAAACGTCATAACACAGGCAGCAATGTTCAATTGATTAGCCGCTTGTTTCAGACGCACCAGCATGGCCTGGTGACCTAAATGCACCCCATCAAAATTACCTATGGTCAATGCTACCGGTGCTTCTGATCTAGGTGAAGCCCTTCGGCAAACTTGCATGATATGACGTTGATTAATGGAAAAGATGTCGTAGTGATTGCTTCAAACGATCAGGGTGATTTTATTTAATTAAATCAACACGTTTCAGCAAAAAGCTCGGTCGGTTGTTGATCTGGAAAATTACTCATTTGATAACCGAGCCATAATCTGCCTGCAATAAAAGTAGCCACCGTATCTGCATGCTGCTTCAATACGGGGTTGCCCAATTCAAGTGTGGTTTCTTTAAATAACCGCAGCCACTGTTTAAAGAGAGCTGCATTGAGTTCTGGAAGAGCAATATGTTTAGGCATGGGAGCGCCTCGGAAGCGGCTAGTACCACGCAGCTGCGCCGACCAGAAATTAGTCATTTGAACGAAATGCGCGTCCCAGTCAATCACGTGCTCTTCAAAAATTGGCCCAAGACCAGGATCTTTTCTCGCTTTTGCGTAAAAATTATGAACTAACCGTGAAACTTCTTCTTCAGTATAGAGATCCGGATGAGGTGTAGGTATGGAATGTGCTGTCATAATTATTATATCTTTGTAATTATATTTTTGATTAAAAATTATCTTGCAACGGTGCGAAACTAATTCTTTTGGTCTCGACGTACGTTGTAATACATGTGATGATAAGTCTATAGTTTCTTTTTGAATTTTCTTGCTAGTTTATCGGTTACAGTATGGATTGTCTAATTAGGGGATTAAGATTAGAACAACTAATCCAAAAGTATTTAAAGGGAGGTGTCATGTGTTTTTCGCTGAAAATATCATTATGTGTAGAAAATGACTGCAACAGAATAATTATAACAAAATAGCATAAAGCAATTTTAAACGCTTTAACCCGATATATTTATTTAATAAGGCGATCGAGATGAAGTTATTGCGAGGAAAGTCGTTGTTGGATGATCCAGCTCAAAATAAATCAACCGCTTTTTCACGCGAAGAGCGCAATCAATTTGGCTTGCGAGGGCTACTACCTTATAAAGTAACGGATATCAAAACGCAGCAAGAAAGAGCGTTAGGTAATCTGCGCCGGAAAAGTAGCGATATTGAAAAATATATTTTTCTGAATAGCTTACTGGAGCGGAATCAGCGATTATTTTACCGGACTATGATCGATCATCTCGATGAGATCATGCCTCTAGTTTATACGCCTACTGTAGGTGAAGCTTGTAAGCAATTTGCTCATATCTACAGAAAGCCACAGGGTTTTTATATTAACCCGGAGGATCGCGGCGAGATCGCCTCGATACTTGATAACTGGTATGAAACGGACGTACGTATCGTGGTAGTCACTGATGGGGAGAGGATATTGGGACTTGGCGATTTAGGCGCTAATGGTATGGGAATCTCGATAGGCAAGACCGCTTTGTATGTGGCCTGCGGAGGTATTCATCCGACACAATGCTTGCCAGTGATGCTCGATGTTGGAACGAATAATCAAACATTGCGGGAAGATTTGCTTTACTTGGGCTGCCCTCATCCACGATTAACAGAACATGCTTATTTATCATTAGTTGATGAATTTGTCCAAGCCATTCAGACGAAATTTCCCAATGCACTAATTCAATTCGAAGATTTTCAAAGTCAGAATGCTTTTGATCTGCTTGATCGTTATCGAAAACAGGTGCGCTGTTTTAATGATGATATTCAAGGTACCGCAGCCGTCACGCTTGCGGGTATTTATACTTCTTCCCGGATAACGCGCAAATCGTTTACTGATTTAAAAATTATGTTACTTGGGACGGGTTCAGCAGCGACCGGTATTGCTGAATTGATGATGCCAGCATTTTGTGCGGCCGGCCTCAGTGAAGATGTTGCCAGATCAAGGATTTCTTTTGTGGACAGGCAAGGGTTAGTGGTATCAAGTCGTGAGCACTTTAAGCCGCGTATCCGACCTTTTGCTCACGATCATGCTTCAGTCAATTTTCTGGAGGCGATCGAAAGTATTCAGCCCGATGTCTTGATTGGAGCGACGGGTGTGGCTGGCGCCTTTAGTGAGACGGCTATTAGAAAAATGGCGCAATTCAATGAACGGCCAGTCATCATTGCATTGTCTAATCCTACTTCTCACACAGAGTGTACGGCTGAAGAAGCCTATCGATGGACAGACGGGCGCGCTATTTTTGCCAGCGGTAGTCCATTCCCGTCTTTCAGATTGGGCGAGAAACTATTCAAACCCGCTCAGGGAAATAATGCTTATATCTTTCCAGGTGTTGGGCTCGGTGTGATAGCTAGTAGAGCGCGGTTGATCACAGACAGTATGTTCTTGATTGCAGCCAGAGTGCTTGCAAATATGGTTTTACCAGAGGAAATTGAGGTGGGTGCAATTTATCCATCACTTAGCCGTATTCGTAGTGTTTCTCATGCTATTGCTGTAGCAATTTGCCAGGTTGCTCAGCAGGAAGGACTCGTGGATGACGCTCTTCCTCAAGATCTAACAACATATGTTCGTACTCTTATGTATGAACCTAATTATTGAATTTTTAGCCTATTCTGGAATTTTGAAGGCAGCAGTAGAACGAGTTGATCAGGCATTTGATGATTATCAGTATGATTTAACGACTGTATATAGTAGCACTACGCGATCTCAGAAATATTCCAGTCCGGATCAAAAGTATTATGGAGTAGGGGGTATTAATACAACCCATATTGTAAATCAGGATAAGCTAATAACAAAAATTATTAGTTTGTGTTAATTTTTTGATTATCCTATATTTTATAACGAATGTTAATTTGGGCTAAATTGCTTGAGTATTCCCCAAGTTTTTTCCAAATAAAAAACCCCCATCGCTGGGGGTGCTAGTAAGTTAACGATCAGACTAATAAAGATGAAAGTATTATTTCAGATCGTCAATACTAGCGCCAAAGTTGATGTGGAACGCTGCGCCATCTATTACAAGCGCTGGAACTGATTTAACCCCGGCAGCTTCCGCTTCGCCGATTCGAGATTTATCAGTACCTAGATGCACAATTTCAACCTGATATTTTGAATGATCAATTGCATCGGCCACAGCGTGTTCCGCTGCAACGCATACGGGGCAACCTGCATGATAAAAAATAGCTTTCGCTGCCATATATAGTAGACTCCTTTTATTATTAATCACATCAATAGCTTTCGAATTCTAACATATAATTGATAAGATAATGCTCATTAAGATTGTTTTCCAATCTTAACTAGTTATACTATTTCTAAATCAAAACCGACTTTGTCGGCTTCACCTTGCCGTATTATTGATACTGTCTGCGGCCCGCCTTGGCGCCAGTTTTGATTTGGAAATGGAATTAGAGGAGGATCGCCAATTGGTGGAATATTTTTTCCGCAGGTGGAATAGCAGCATTAATAGGGCTGGTTGACGTAAGACTCATCCAAAAATTGGCCTGCTACTGGAATACGATGACCATTTGCATACATACACTGAATATAAGTAATATCATAACGCTCTTGACTGAGATTTCTAGAGGTTTGAGCTGCTTCGCTGCCAGTTAAACTCCCTGCCAGCAAGCCGCTGCCAGTACCTATTGCCGCCCCACGTCCACCTCCAATCGCTGCACCTGCAGCTGCACCAAGGGCGCTACCCACTGCCGCACTTTCCACTCCACTGGCAATGGAAGCTTGTCCGGTAGTCTGACTACCGTCTTGCTGACTAGCATATTGTTTGCAAAGATGATCATCGCTACGAAATTGATCAAAACTTTTATCTGCACCTGGCAGAACCATAACGCTTGGACCATTAGGTATCTGCACGCATGCGATGCACAAAAGAGCTGGTAAAAGATAAATGAATCTTAAAATCTTTTGCATGGATAGCTCCTTAAATTATTCTTGAGGCTGGGGAGGAACTTTTATCCACCCACCTGGGCATTTCTTGACATAAGGATAATAACCTGCTGGGTTTTCACAATAATGCCAGTAATTAGCTTCTGGAGATGGGGAAGGTTGCACAGTGCTTGGTTGTTGAATATAAACCGGGGGTGTTGTTGGAACAACGTAAATGGGAGGGTAATAAAATGGTGTATAACCTCCATAGTAAGAGCCGTAATAATAGGGTCTGTAATAAGGTCTGTAATAATACGGAGAATAACCCCCATAACGTGGAGCTCCATAACCATAATAGTAAGGGTAGCCAAACGCCGGTGAACCGTAACCTAATCCTAATCCAAAACTATATCCATTAGAGTAGAAACCTTGTCCATAGTAATAACCATTGTATCCCCATGCCGCCTCATTCAATATCATTACCATACAAGCGGTCGCTAAGTATAGAAAGCTGGTCTTTCTCATGAAAATCTCCATTCTCTTCTTACAAATAACTTAACTCTACTCCAGTAAGCTATTTTTATTTGGATCAAAATTGGAGGGATTGGCTTCATTAAAGTTTCATGACATTGTAAAGACTAAAGAAAAATGGCAAATATATTTGAAACTCAAAGAATGGTATATTTTTGAGACTTTTGTTGATTCGAAAGTGATAATTAAAATGCGTAGTCAGAAGATTAATTTTTTTCAATGATCCGCCTGGGTTTGAAATACTAATCCCGCATGTTCGCGCATTTTGTGAAAGCTGATAGCAGGCCAATTCTCCTTCGCTACACTAATTTCCGCAGCGAATGAAGCAAGAAATGTAGGCGCATCGACCGCATCATAAGCAATCCGGTGTGCGTTCGAGTCGATGAAGCGTTGCAGTTCCTGGGGATCATTAGCAGTAATCCAGCGTGCTAATTGATATTTGGCAGCAGCAATGCGAGCATCTACCCCATATTCGTGCTGCAGCCTATGTGTCACGACCTCAAACTGCAAATTTCCTACTGCTCCTAGTAATAGGCTACTGCCTATGTGGGGGCGAAAAACCTGGATCGCGCCTTCTTCACCTAATTGTGTTAGGCCTAGTTTGAGCTGTTTGCTTCGCATTGGATCAGCAATTTCGACTGTCTGGAATATTTCGGGCGCAAAAAAAGGAAGTCCGGTGAAATGCAGTGTTTCCCCTTCAGTAAGAGTGTCGCCTAGTTGCAATGTGCCATGATTAGGAATGCCGATAATATCACCAGCATACGCAACTTCAAGCAGTTCCCGTCGCTGCGACAAGAATGAAACAACTGTATTAGTACGTACTTCTTTGCCACTCCGGACAATTTTGAGATTCATGCCGCGTTTGAATTCTCCCGAGCAGATACGGACAAATGCAATACGATCGCGATGCGCAGGATTCATGTTGGCCTGGATTTTGAAAACGACACCTGAGAATTTAGGTTCCACGGGCGGAACTTCACGCTGAATGGATTGGCGTGATTTAGGAGGAGGGGCGAGTTCAATAAGTGCATCAAGAATTTCGCGTACACCAAAATTATTGATTGCTGAACCAAAAAATACTGGCGTTTGCTTCCCAGCAAGAAAGGCAGTATGATCGAATTCCGGCGATACACCACGAACCAAATCCATTTCCTGGCGCGCTTCAATGAAGTTTTCACCAAAACGTTCAATCAGCGCTTTATTCTCTAGCTTATTGATGACCATTTCATTTTCATTTTCTACACGGTCAGCGCCTGGGTGGAATACGCGCACGCAGTGATGTTGAAGGTCAAATACGCCATGAAATTGCTTGCCCATCCCTATTGGCCAGGTAAAGGGGATCGTTGCCATACCGAGCGTGCGCTCGATTTCATCAATCAGGTCAAGTGGATTACGAACTTCACGATCCATTTTATTAATGAAAGTGAGAATGGGTGTATTGCGCGCACGACATACCTCCAGTAAGCGCAGGGTTTGTGCTTCCACACCATTAGCAGCATCAATGACCATCAAAGCAGCATCTACCGCTGTAAGCACACGATAGGTGTCTTCGGAAAAGTCTTGGTGCCCTGGGGTATCAAGCAAATTGATGACATGATCCCGATATTCCATTTGCATTACCGAGCTTGCGACCGAAATACCCCGTTGTTTTTCGATCTCCATCCAGTCAGAAGTTGCATAACGACTTGCTTTACGGGCCTTGACACTACCCGCGATATGGATTGCTCCCGCAAACATAAGCAATTTCTCAGTTAATGTTGTCTTGCCTGCATCCGGGTGAGAAATAATAGCGAATGTGCGGCGTCGTTTTACTTCTTGATCAATCATTATTAAAAATCCTTAAATACTTTATTATTTGGTTAAGCTGAATTCTGATTCTGTGAATAAAGGTAGCAATGTGCACTATGTGTCGGGCTAAATGTACTTTTTTCCGGATAGATTTTCCGGCAAATTGGCATGACATAAGGACACCGAGGGTGAAAGTAGCAACCTGATGGTGTATTGGCAGGAGAAGGTAATTCCCCTTTCAGGTGAGTCCTATTTGGGCGCTTGGAGGTTGCTTCGATCGCTGGCACTGACGAAAGAAGTGCTTGTGTGTAAGGATGTTTGGGAGTATTTAGTATCTCATCCACATAGCCTTTTTCAACAATTCTCCCCAGATACATGACAGCTACTTCATCAGCCAGGTATTCTACTACCGATATATTGTGCGTAATGAACAAATAAGCAAGACCTAAGTTCTGCTGTAAAGTTCTGAGCAAATTTAGGATTTGTGCTTGTACGGAAACATCCAGAGCACTCGTGGGTTCATCACAAATCAATAGCTTAGGATTAACCGCCAAAGCACGAGCAATGGCTATCCGCTGTCGCTGACCGCCAGAAAATTCATGCGGATAGCGCCATTTCGCTTCAGGTGGCAAACCTACGCGTTGGAGGAGCTCGTCTATCCTATTTTCTTTTTGATATGAGGATAACGGTTGCTCAGGTTTTATTCGGTGAGGATCATCAGGGGTTAATGCATTCATCCCTTCTTCAAGAATATCAATAATGCGCATTCTAGGATTCAAGGATGAGTAAGGATCCTGAAAAATAATCTGAAATTCAGTTCGCTTCTTACGCAGCTGATGACGTGGTAATCCAGTAAGCTCGGATCCATTAAACTGTACACTTCCTTCTGTAACTGGTATAAGTAGGCAAATACCTTTGCCCACTGTGGTTTTGCCACAGCCTGATTCACCTACTAACGCAAGCGTTTTTCCTGAAGTAATCGTAAGCGAAATACCATCGACAGCTTTAACATATCCAGCAGTATGTCTTAATAAGCCTTGGTAGATAGGGAAATGAATTTTGAGATTAGTAACATTCAATAACGCTGAGTCCTGATGATGTGTTGGCTGATAAGTCTCAACAGATGAAGTTGTTTGTTTTTCCGTCCTATTCACTTGGTATTCAGATCTTTTTTCTTTACTGAAGAGGTGACACTTAACCCGATGGCCAGGTGTTATTTCGATCCACTCGGGTACTGTCTGGCGGCATAGTTCCCAAGCATGATCACAGCGTTCTGCAAAACGACAACCTTGAAATGCTTGTGACAGGAGAGGGACATTGCCGCTTATCACAGCAAGACCTTGATTACGTTTGGCTCTTTCTGGTAAAGCGGCAAATAATTTTTGTGAATAAGGATGGGCAGGCTGCTGAAAAAAATCTTTACAGGTTGCAGTCTCGATAATTTCTCCCGCATACATGACGGCAATACGATGCGCTATTTCAGCAACAACGCCTAAGTCATGGGTTATCAGCAGGATCGCCATATGGGTACGTTGCTGGAGATCGCGCATGAGATCAAGTACCTGAGCTTGAATCGTGACATCCAATGCAGTAGTCGGTTCATCTGCGATAAGTAGCTCAGGTTCACCTGCGAGTGCCATGGCGATCATCACGCGCTGCTTCATTCCACCAGAAAACTGAAATGGGAATTCAGTCATGCGGCGCGGGGCATCCGGGATGCCAACTTGCTGCAATAGCTCCAGGATACGTTTGTGCAGGTGAGTGTGATGCAAAATAAAATGTTGTTTCAATACTTCTTTAATTTGTGAGGCAATAGTCATGACTGGATTCAGGCTGAGCATGGGTTCCTGGAAAATCATGCTGATGCGCTTACCCCGCACTTTCCGCATGTCAGTTTCTGGTAAAAGCAATAAATCATTGCCGTCAAGCTTGATATGGCCTTCAATAATTTCAGCTATTTCCGGTAACAGGCGCATGATGGAAAGAGCCGTCATGGATTTCCCGCAACCGGATTCTCCCAGTAAAGCAAATGTTTCGCCTTTGAAAATTTTTAATTCCAGCCCATCTACTGCATGAATGGGTGCTGAACCAGTATTTAGAACGGTTTTGAGTTTCGCAATTTCCAGCAGTGGCATCATGAGTGTACTTTGTTGTTTTTTGCTTCGGGAGGGAGGGCAGCAGAAGCTGGTCGGGATGGAGACGGATTGGATGGCAACATTTTATCTGGTCGATGAGATGACCTGCTGGCTCTTTCTGATAATGTTCTAATGCGTGGGTTAAATGCATTCTGAATTGCATCGGCAAAAAGGTTGATACTTAACACGAGTACAAACATGAATCCAAATGCTGCGAGCAGTGTCCACCATACCATTGGCTCCCGCGCCATTTCTAGCCTGGCTGCATTAATCATGGTACCAAAACTGATCATGGAAGGGTCAACACCGACGCCTACATATGAAAGTACAGCTTCTGCCAACACTAGGCTACTGAAATCCATCACAATAGCGATCAAGACGATATGCATGACGTTGGGGAGAATATGCCGGCTGATAATCCGCCAATGTGAAATAGCAAATGCATGTGCAGCCTGAATGTATTCCATTTCACGCAATTTCAGGGTCTCTCCTCGCAATAGTCGGCATAAGCCTGTCCAACTGGTGATGCCAAGTATGATACAAAGAAATAATAAACGTAGATCAGCGCGCGCTAAAATAGTCTCAAACATTTCCGGGTGAGTTTCGATGTATACCTGCATCATCAAAACTGCGGCAGCAATGAGTAGAACGCTGGGAATCGAGCTTAACGTCGTGTAGGTATACTGGATAATATCATCTACCCAACCGCGGAAGTAGCCGGCAGCGATCCCTAATAACAGTGCGAAAGGGAGCATGATGAGCGTAGTCAATGTGCCAATTACGAGCCCAGTGCGAATGCTCTTGAGCGATTGATACAGCACATCCTGTCCTACCTTGTCGGTACCCAGCACATGGTAGTGGGTTGATAGAGTAACAACTATACCCAGCAAAATGAGAACTAACCCAAGCGTAATCATGATGACGTGCCACGGTGTTTCGGTAGCGCCACCCCAAATTTTGGACTGCATTTGTAGAAAATTTATCTTATGCCACCTGGCCAATAGCATACCCAAGCTAATCACCATTAAACTCCAGGTCAATAATCCCCATGCCGCACCTCTGATAGATCGCTCAGTAATATCGCTTATCCTCTGTACTTCCGGATCCTCTAGGTGGGCACCACCGAACGTCAGCCTGGTAAACTCCCGTGCTTGACTGCCATTAGGTAATTCCACAGTTTCTTTTGTATACAGATAGGCTGAAAGAGGCGCTGAATAAGTTTTTTCCACACGAATACGTAACGGCGTCGCAATGATATCAAAAAGACTCAATACTTCAACACTGTAGACCTTTTCACCCAAATTATCGCTGACTTTATCTAAAGCAGGGCGAAAATGGATGGTATCGAGTAGCCCGATCAGGATGAAAAAAAACAGAACAGTCAGAGCAGCCATACCACTTGCACTATGGGTTACCCGTCGCCATGGCATTAACAAGTGAGTGTGGCGCTGCATGTGCCACCCCATAGCGAGCACAGTAGCTACAAGCAAGTAAACTAGCGCATCAGTCCAAAGAATAACCGGGTCAAAGGGCATAATAATTTAAATTTGCTATGATTATCAAAAGGAGTTGAATAAATATTGTAGTGTAATTTGCTTGTAAGTTTTACATTACAGGCATAATAACTATTTCTACTAGAGTAAAGTTAGGTTAGGAGGCTGCAAATATCAGAGCTGATAAGATTGAGTCTGGTATAGGATTCGCAAATTATTCAGAGAATAGGAAATTGATTTTTAATTCATACTTAATTTTAAAATATGAGCGATAAATTAATCATAGCGCAGTCGAGAAGGTCAACACTGGATCTTTTGCTTCCAATGGCTAATCGGCATGGTCTTATTGCTGGGGCGACTGGCACAGGTAAGACGGTGACTTTACAGGTTCTGGCAGAACAATTCTCCCGCGTAGGTATTCCTGTGTTCATGGCAGATATCAAAGGAGATCTATCAGGACTGAGTCAGCCTGGCGGAGGTAACATAAAAGTAGAAGCGCGAGCTAAGGAGCTCGGTTTAGCATCCATCGAATATGCTGACAATCCAGTGATTTATTGGGATGTTTTTGGTCAGAAAGGGCATCCCTTGCGCGCTACGATTTCAGATGTGGGACCTGTGCTACTTGCGCGCATACTTAACCTCAATGATACCCAAACTGGGGTATTAACAGCGGTCTTTAAAGTTGCGGATGATCAGGGTTGGTTATTACTCGATCTGAAGGATTTGCGTGCTATGTTGCAGTATGCTTCGCAGAATGCTCAAAAGCTTGCAGCTCAATATGGCAATATCTCAGCCGCATCTGTGGGTGCGATCCAGCGAGGATTATTGCAATTGGAGCATGAAGGGGGCGAGCATCTCTTTGGAGAGCCGATGCTGAATTTTGCAGATCTCTTGCAAACGAATGCAGATGGAAGAGGAGTGATCAGTATTTTGTCAGCCGAGACTCTGCATAATACGCCACGTCTTTATGCCACTTTATTGCTCTGGCTGCTTTCAGAGTTATATGAGAATCTCCCTGAGGTGGGAGATCTGGATAAACCCAAGCTGGTATTTTTTTTCGATGAAGCCCATTTATTATTTAATGATGCGCCTAGAGTGTTGTTAAACAAAATCGAGCAGGTGGTGCGATTAATTCGCTCGAAAGCAGTGGGTATTTATTTTGTTAGTCAAAATCCACTGGATATTCCTGACGTCATACTTGGACAGCTTGGGAATCGTGTTCAGCATGCATTGCGGGCATTTACTCCTAAAGATCAAAAAGCAGTCAAATCGGCTGCACAAACATTTCGTCCTAACCCGCAAATCGATGTTGAAGCAGCGATTACAGAGCTGGCCGTAGGTGATGCCTTGATTTCTTTTCTGGATGAGAAAGGGCGCCCTCAGCCAGTTGAAATAGGTAAAATTTTTCCACCCATGAGTCGTCTCGGCCCTGTAACAGATCTGGAGCGGCAAAAAATAATTCGTAAGTCAAGCATTTCTGGATACTATGAGGAAATTATTGATCGTGAGTCAGCCTATGAAATTCTGAAAGATCAAGTCGAAAAGAAAACTGGCAAGGAAATGCAGCCAGAAGGCGATCCTGGATTTGACTGGCGTGACATACTCGGCAAGAAAGAGGTCAGCAAACGTTCTGGACGCCAACCTCAGGGAATCATAGAATCAATGGCGAGAAGTGCTGCCCGAACCGTAGGCACTGAGATCGGTCGACAGATCATGCGCGGCATACTTGGCTCCATACTGGGTAAGACCCGTCGCTGATTACAAAACATGTCTTGTGTGATGGAGAGCTTCCCAACGGATTAGGATGATTAATAATATATTTTTCTACTGTAATTGTTTTCTTCGAATAAAAAAGGGCATCTACTGACGCCCTTTTTGTTTTGCTATAGACTTGTTTAGAAGTCGTGGCGTAGACCTACTGAATAAACATTACGATCCCCATCTTGTCCAATCGCGGCAAGATTTCTGTCTTTTACCCAGACACGCTGATAACCACCAAACAGACTGGAGCGTCTGCTCAGGCTATGAATGACACCTGCGGTAATGTTTTCCACATCTTTTGAACCAGCTCCACCACTAAGGCTGTAGGCATGAGCCATACCACCTTGTGCGATAAGCATGGTATTACCGATTGTGTAATCGACACCTGCGAACCAGAGATAACCATCGCCATTAGCATTCATGGCGGAGTTACATTGCCCGCGGCCATCAAGGCTCAGTGAGCCGACAGCATTCCCGAAAGCAGCAGCGGTAGTACAAGTGGCAGCACCGCCTAACGGATTAGCATTGTTAACATATTCATATTGACCACGGACACGCAGATCGGCAAAAGAAATCAGTGCACCACCACGCCAGATTTCTTCGTCATTGAGTACACCGCCTAAACTTTTCATCCGATTGCTGACATTGTCACGTGAATAACCACCGAAGATGTCGAGACCAAGTGCATCGAACTGGTTACTATATTTACCTGCAACCTGGAAGTCCCATTCACCATCTTCACCACCAGAATTGGCACCAGTGAATGGTTGGCCAATAGCGAGTGGATCAAGAACGCCAGGAGTAAATCCTGCTGAGGTTGGATCCGATCTGGACGGATCCAGTTTTCTGGCATCACCCGGCATCAACATAGCTGACATTTGAAACCCTTCAACTACAGGTGAATCGTAGCGTGCTGCACTGTTGACAAAGCTGTTGTCACCTGATCCTAAACCATTTTGTGAGGCAACCATCAGACCACCGCTACCATTAGCATGGAGGCTGGTGTAGGAGAAAGGATCAATCGTGTGACCGCCGGCAAAATCCTTGAAGGGTGATTGAACTCGACCGAATTTCACTTCACCCCACTGATTGCTGCCAAGACCGACCCATTGTTCACGAGCGCTATCAGATCTGCCGGAACCAGGGTTAAAAGAGAACTCTACGCGGCCCATTGCTCTGAAGCCCATTCCAAGATCTTCTGCTACTTGCAGACCCCAGCGTGATTGGGCTGCATCATCAAGTACGCCTGTTTGAGCGCCATTGCCCTTGGTATCAACTGTGGCATACTCAGCTTGCACTCGACCAAAAATGGTGACATGGGTGCCTTGTGCTGAGGCCATCAGTGGAGCTGCAAGTGCACCAGCCACTCCCAGCGCAATTAGTTTCTTTTTCATGTGAAACTCTCCTTTAAAATTAAAAAGACGGGGGTTGTTATGCTGAAAACCTATTAAACTTTGTTTTTATTTAACTTCTCATTATCCAGACCTTCCGAACTGGAAAGGTTAGGTAAATTGTGCCCAACATAAATTAGGGGCGCAACTAAAAACAATTAAATTTTCGATTTTAAGCAACATTATGTTGCTTTTGTACAACAGAGAAATTATTTTGTAAAATTGTTTTAAAAAAAATATTTAAAAACAACTTTATTTGCTTGTTTATTGCACCAAATAGTACCTTTATCCAATCGATGCAGTAATGAACATTTTGGTGCTCGAAACTCGAAACAAAAAGTTGTGCATGACCAATATTAAGTTGTTAAATGATTTCTGTACATATTATGGAGTACGCTGTAGCTGGCGGTGCAAGGTTGGAAGATTCGGAAATATTCTGTGTAAAACCGAAAGTTACTCCATTTCCAAATCAAACATGACGCGAAGGTGCACCGCAGACAATATCAATAATACGGCAAGGTGAAGCCGACAAAGTTAGTTTTGATTTAGCAATGGAATCCCTTTGAAAAATCCTGCTAACTTGAACAAAATTGAATTACCAAACGATACATGTGTGAATACTATTGCCGGTTTTTGAAACGGTCTATTTCACGCCGATCACGTTTGGTGGGCCTGCCTTTGGTATAAAATTGCTGTGACTGGATTTTAGTTTGCTCAGCCAGCACTTCGCGTGCTTTACGGCTTGCCTCAGTTTCCTGATAGAGTTGTTGCGCCTCTGATGCTGGCCCCCGTCTATTCGATAATGCTAGCACTTTGATTTCGTATTGATAATGCGCAATCCGAATAGTGAGCATATCGCCTATTGCTACAATCTTGGCTGGTTTGACCCGCGCACCATTAATGTATACTTTCCCGCGTTCTATTGCTTCTGCTGCTAAAGAGCGTGTCTTAAAAAAACGGGCAGCATATAGCCATTTATCAATGCGGAATTTTTCGACATCATTTTGTGGCATCATTGTTTTGTTATCTCAACCAATTGGCAATTATCTGAAAAGTACCCGCACAATAAGAAAAGCTCGTCAAAACGGTAATTCCAATCAGATTGAGCTTTAAGCTGGTATCTATCATTTGGTAAATGGTTACGAAACTAGGGTATACGATTGCGTTCGACGTTGTAGTTGCTATAAGTGATCACTAGTACATCGAATCTAGGCAATAAAATCATAATAGTAGCAATATCGGGCGCAAATTTTGTCAAAAAATTGCAAATACAATCAATCGCGATATGAAAATATCAACCCAGAGATTGTTTGGATTCCATACACTGACACTTAACCATCTCGCAACACCAGTTTTTTTAATTGTAGTCTCAAGGCTTAAGCCAGCACCAAATAACAAAAGCATCATAAGCAATTTTATTTGCACTTTCCCAAGTCAGTAAAATTGCTGATTTTTCTTGCATGCTGCCTTGGTGGGATGATGAACATCCATGCCGCTTCCCAATTGCAAATGATTAAATTCTGGCCTTAATTTCATGCTGGTATACCGATAAATAAATATCCTAGATGAGCATGAATAAGGATAGGGTGACAATATTTGAATAGCAATTGGTAAAGAAGGCAAAATTACAGGATTATTATATAATTAATAAATGGTTTAAATTCCAGAACGAATGCTTGCAGCTTGCTAATTAAATGTCTGTGCTGGATTTTCCATTTCTACTATCCTGCGTGATACAAATATTCCAGAATAATATTTCTGAGTATGATTTTAAGCAGTAAACTTAATGACTATAGGGATCTGTTATTTGTTACGTATCAAAAGAATAGTATTTTTATTTCCTATTTCACGCTGCATATACTTATGCGATTTTTTATAGCTTTTACAAAACCATAATGCCTCTCTGGAGATTAAAATGGCAGTAGCTGATGTTTTAAAGAAAATTCAAGACCATGAAGTTAAATTTGTTGATCTGCGTTTTACTGATACTAACGGTAAGGAACATCATGTAACCGTTCCTGCTCATGCTTTTACTGCAGACAAATTTGAGGATGGGCATGCATTTGATGGCTCTTCTATTGGGGGCTGGAAGGGAATTCATGCTTCGGATATGTTACTCATGCCTGATCCTGACACAGCTACGATGGATCCGTTTATGGATGAAGCGACTTTGTTCCTTGCCTGTGATGTGGTTGATCCTTCTGACGGGCAAGGTTATATCCGTGATCCCCGTTCATTAGCAAAGCGTGGTGAAGTCTACCTTAAATCTACAGGGATCGGTGATATTGCTTATTTTGGCCCAGAGCTCGAGTTTTTTATTTTTGATTCTGTACGTTGGCATACTAATATGGCAGGGTGTTTTCTAGAAATCGAATCAGAGGAAGCTGCCTGGAGTTCGAAGAAGAAATATGAAAATGGCAATATTGGACATCGGCCTACTGTCAAAGGCGGATATTTTCCTGTACCGCCAGTTGATTCGCTCCATGATATTCGTTCTGCGATGTGTCTCGTTCTGGAAGAGATGGGCATTAGCGTTGAGGTTCATCATCATGAAGTCGCTAATGCAGGCCAATGTGAAATTGGTACTCGATTTAATAGTTTAGTCAAGCGTGCAGACTGGAACCAGATGCTCAAATACGTCGTGCACAATGTTGCCCATTCCTATGGTAAAACGGCTACATTTATGCCAAAACCTATCGTGGGTGATAATGGTTCTGGTATGCATGTTCATCAATCAATCTGGAAAGATGGAAAGAACCTGTTCTCTGGAAATGGTTATGCTGGAATGTCTGAAACAGCGCTATATTATATTGGGGGTGTTATCAAGCATGCAAAGGCACTGAATGCGATTACCAATCCTGGCACCAATTCGTACAAAAGGCTCGTTGCTGGTTTTGAAGCACCTGTCAATATTGCCTATTCTGCTAGTAATCGTTCTGCTGCTGTGCGTATTCCTCATGCCAGCAATCCTAAGCAGCGACGTATTGAAATCCGTTTTCCTGATCCAATCGCCAATCCCTATTTAGCATTTACTGCATTGTTGATGGCTGGGCTTGATGGTATTCAGAATAAAATTCATCCTGGCGACCCCATGGATAAAAATCTTTATGACCTCCCTCCCGAAGAAGCCTCTAAAGTTCCGGGGACTTGTAATTCCTTAGAGGAAGCGCTGGAGAATCTGGATAAGGACCGTGAATTTCTTACTCGAGGTGGTGTATTCTCCAATGATATGATTGATGCATACATTACATTAAAAATAGAAGAGGCGATGCTTTATCGGATTAATACGCATCCTGTTGAGTTCTCAATGTATTACAGTTTGTAAATAAAAGTCGAATTTGAGGCGTTTATTAATTTATTGCCTAAGCATCATTTGATTGAAAATTTAATTAATTTTAATTTTTTCAGTCGGGAGATGGCTATGCGGCAAAAAAATTTTGTCATTGCTTCATTGTTGGCAGTTTTATTCACTATTACGACTCATGCAGTAGCAGGTATTTATAAACTTGTAGATGAAAATGGTCATATAACCTATACCAATACACCAGTTAAAGGTGGACAGAAGCTCCAGACTAACTCATCAGAAACGAGAATCGTCGCCAAAGCCATGACAAGGGCGCCTTTGACTATAGGAGGGTTTCCAAAAGTAACGGATAGTCAACAGAAAAAGCGAGATGTTCATCGTCGTCAAATTCTTGAGAGTGAATTGGCTTCAGAAACCAAACATTTGGTAGAGATACAGCAAGCTTTAAATGAAGCTATAAAAAATATGAGGTCAGCTGAGCCTCATCATACCCAATTGTTGTCTGATACCCATATTTCAGAAAATGAAAATATAAAGAAGCTACGTAATCAAATTAGCTTGCATGAAAGAAATATCATGGCACTACGAGCTGAGCTAGGAAATCTCTAACTATTGATAGAACGTAGATGTTGTTTTCATGAAAATTGCAAATTTTTTATTGGTATTGCTTTCTACTTATAGCTTGCTGTGTATGGCTCAGTCAGGAATATACAAGCATGTAAATCAAGACGGTCAGACCCTCTATTCTAATACTAAAATGAGAGGGGCTAACGAGATTGACTTGCCCGAAATAATAGTATTGCCAGCAAGTCGTTATAGCCCAGTAAATTTAGCTATAAAAAAAGGTGCATCTTTGCCCGAGCCCAATAAAACTACCGATAAAAAGAGCAATCAAGGAGTAAAACAAGCATCTATGACTGAGACCGCTCATCAAGATTCTTCTGATAAAAATGTGAGTCAACTGAGTAATCAGGAACGGTTGCACCAAGTCAATGAAGAAATTGCTCTTTACGAAGAGAGTATCGAAGCGCTTGAGGTTGAACTTTATAATTTAAAACAAGAATATTAAGAATCATATAGGATGGAGAATGTTTAAAGATAGAACGATCTGTGTTTAGTATTGCTTCGTTTATTTTTGATTCGATATTGTTCTGTTTTGGAATAATACCTGATCAAAGTCTATGAAAGTGTTAGAACTCAAAATTCCACCCATCATCATAATGGCGCTTATTGGGGTCATTATGTGGTTCGTTGCCACTCTTGTTCCTCAGTTAGTACTAGTAATTCCTGGGCAATTCATCTTAGCCGCTATTGCTGGCTTTACCAGCATTGCGTTAATTCTGGCAGGTGCTATAGCGTTTAGATTAGCAGGAACAACCGTTAATCCGATGCAGCCGAGTAACACATCGTCTATTGTGACTAGAGGCATCTATAAAATAAGCCGAAATCCAATGTATGCTGGTTTTTTACTGCTACTTTTATCATGGGCTTTGTTACTGTCGAATATAGTTTCTTTTGCAGGATTACCTGTTTTTGTTTGGTATATGAATCGTTTTCAGATCATTCCGGAAGAGCAGGCGTTGATTGCTAAGTTTGGGGCTGAATATATTGCTTATGCGAAGAATGTGCGCAGGTGGCTATGAATTCTGCTTCTTATTGTTCGTCCTCCTTATCATTCCATTTCCAAATCAAAATAAAAAATGAGACCGTTAAACGTTCATTTTTACTTATTACGGGAATTTGGCTGGCTCAATGGTTGTCAATATGTTCTAGATGTAATTGATAACATAGAGGGCATTCAGTACATTTTATTTAGATGCGGAAAGAATGGTGCAAATGGATGTTTTTATCCAGATTAAAACCACTCATTCATGGAGAAACCGATCATGGAGCAGCCAGCCGAATTAAAGTTCGAATTACCTGATAACGTTATTGCGCTGATCCCCATGCGCAACGTGGTGTTATTTCCACATGTTCTCATGCCGATTGCTGTCGGGCGCGACAAGTCAATCGCCACAATCGAGTATGCATTGCAAACGAATGCCCCGATCGGTATCGTATTACAACGAGATGCTTCAGTGGATAATCCTGAGTTAAATGATCTATGTCTGGTTGGTACTATTGCCAAGATTGTACGCCATATCTCTGCGACTGATGGTATGCAGCATATTGTGTGTCAGGGAATGGAGCGTTTCCAAATCAAGGAATTAATTGAGGAGTATCCTTTTCTAGCTGCTCGGATTAGCCGTATCGAAGAAATTTCTCAACCATCTACTCAAACTGAAGCACTCGCTGTGCAACTGCGCGAGCGCGCAACCGAAATTTTGTCGTTATTACCAGGAATTCCTGCAGAGCTTGGGCATGCTCTGCAGACAACTCGTGCGCCTGCACAACTTGCCGACATTATAGCCAGTTTGCTTGATACAGAAATTAGTGAAAAGCAAATGCTGCTTGAAACGATTGATATCGAAGAACGGTTACAAAAAGTTCTTAAACTTTTGGCACACCGGATTGAGGTATTAAGGTTATCGAGAGAAATTAGCGAGCGTACCAAGGAGCAAATGGAAGATCGCGAACGCAAGTTTTTATTGCGGGAGCAATTAAAAGCGATTCAGAAAGAATTGGGTGAGGATGGGGATCATGGGCAGGAAATTGCCCAACTCGATGAAGCGATCACAAAAGCGGGGATGCCTCCTGAGATCGAAGTGCAGACTCGCAAAGAGCTTAACCGGTTGCAGCGTATGCCAACTGCCTCAAGCGAATACTCAATGCTCCATACTTATTTGGAATGGATGACTGAGTTACCTTGGCGATTACCGGAAGAAGCGCCGATTGATCTCAATCTTGCTCGGGAAATTTTAGAAGCTGATCATTTTGGGTTGGAGCGCGTCAAGCAACGTATAATCGAGTTTCTGGCCGTTCAGAAATTAAAACCGCACGGCCGAGCGCCGATTCTTTGCTTTGTAGGCCCACCTGGGGTGGGAAAAACTTCGCTCGGTCAAAGTATTGCCCGTGCTCTACAGCGATCGTTCGTTCGAGTGTCGCTCGGAGGTATTCATGATGAAGCAGAAATGCGTGGTCACCGGCGTACTTATGTGGGGGCAATGCCAGGTAATATCGTGCAGGGCATACGTAAGGCAGGAGCGCGCAATTGTGTCATGATGCTCGACGAAATCGATAAGATGACTGTGAGCATACATGGAGATCCAGCGGCAGCACTGCTTGAGATCCTGGATCCAGAGCAAAACTCAACTTTCCGGGATAATTATCTTGGCGTTCCATTTGATTTAAGTCGCGTGATTTTTATTGCTACTGCCAATGTAATCGATCAGGTTTCTCCACCGGTACGTGACCGCATGGAGATTATTGATCTGCCCGGTTACACGCGGGAGGAAAAACTTCAAATCGCATTACGTTATTTGCTACACCGCCAGCAAGAAGCCAATGGTTTGCACCCACATCAATGTGAGCTAACAGTTGCAGCGTTGGATAGCCTCATTGCCAACTATACGCGCGAAGCGGGGGTACGCCAGCTCGAACGTGAGATTGGCCGAATCATGCGTTATACTGCTTTACGTATTGCAGAAGATGCGCAACTTCAAGTGCGTGTCGATGCATCTGATTTGGATACCATACTCGGGCCGGCTAAATATGAACATGAAACTGCGGCACGTACCAGTTTACCGGGCGTGTCTACTGGGCTAGCATGGACACCAGTAGGGGGTGATATCCTGTTTATTGAAGCTACCCGAGTAAGTGGCAGCGGGCGGCTAATTCTGACAGGGCAACTGGGTGATGTCATGAAGGAAAGTGCCCAAGCAGCACTAACGCTCGTAAAAGCGCGCGCTAATGAACTGGATATTCCCGTATCCATGTTTGAAGGGATCGATGTGCACCTACACGTCCCGGCAGGAGCTATTCCAAAGGATGGGCCGAGTGCGGGAGTAGCCATGTTTATTGCGCTTGCCTCATTGTTTACCAATCGACCGGTACATCATGAAGTGGCGATGACAGGTGAAATTAGCTTGCGTGGATTGGTGTTGCCCGTTGGGGGCATTAAGGAGAAAGTGCTGGCTGCACAAAGAGCAGGTTTGCAAACAGTACTGCTGCCGGTACGTAATCAGAAAGATTTGCATGATGTGCCAGAAACAGCGAAATCAGCTATGCAGTATATTTATTTAGAAACAGTTGATGACGCGGTTCAGGCAGCATTATGTCAGCCGAACTATTCCACTGTGCCAGAATTCAAACTTGTTTGAACCTGAAGCCAATTTTAGTTTGAATGAAAGTAATTCATGCCTTGGACTGCTGAGCATTGCCCGCCAGCTATGCAAAATTTACCGCTGTCAGTCCGGCTGAAAGCCATCGATATTGCCAATGCTCTATTGGCGGACGGGATGGAGGAGGATCGTTCAATCCGTATTGCTATTGCCAAAGCTAAACAATGATTTTATCGCGACTCTAATCGATCCGGTTGAACGGAAATTATGAGCAGTTTGCAGTAACTGCTAGCCGAGAAAAGCAGGGACTTTTACCGCAGGATCTGCTTCAATATAGTTCATATTTTCTGAGTTAGTGAAGTACTTTTGTTTGCTTTATCTGAAATGATACTGAAGATTGTTAAGGCATCTGCATAACCCTGAAATTTTGCTGTTGTGGGAGGAACTTTCCACATGACAGATTTACTTTTTTTGGGGGGCGAAAGCATTCTTCTCTCAGTTCATCCTAAAGGTGTTCCGGCGGATTTAAACCAGGTGAATACATCCCCGGCAGGAATAGTAGAATACCTCTACTCTGGCAATTCGATGCCATCTAGATAGCAGATATCCATTCCATTATCATTACGACAGCTTGATCTTGATTTTGCTTAAGTGGGCAATAGTGAATGCATATTAACAGCATAATACCGCTATATTCACGCTAAAGCTCAGAGTTTCCAAACAGCTTCTCAGTCTAAGCTAGAAAAAAATCTCTTCTTGTTATTACAACACTCAGCAAAATATTTTTTATATGGAAAGGATATGTCTGCTTATGCTTCTTATGCCCTGTTGCCTTCACGCTAGTGGTGGGTAATCATGGTAGTCGTTGTGGGCATTGCCTGTTATGTCGCACAAGTGTTTTTCACCCTACCCGATATTCGTTCCCTTCGGACTAACAAATCCTGCGTCGACCGCATTTATCGATATGCGTGCCGCTGAGGCGCAGCATAAGGGCATAATAAAGCGACACATTCAGTACGGGGTTCCGTACGAACAGATATCTCCTCATCTGAAACATGCGGTACTTGCGGCGCAGGATGCCACTTTTTTTTCGCGTGAAGGTGTCGATTTCGGTAAGCTGCTTAATTACGTTGAAATGAACTGGAAGAAAAAGGAACTGACGAACCAGGGGGTACGACCCTTACACAGCAGTTAGCCAAGAACCTTTATTCTTCGCCTTCGGAAAATCAGTTCTTCAAGTTGCGTGAGCTCTTCATCGTCCAGCAGCTCGAAACTGAGCTTAGCAAGCATCGTATTTTTGAGATCTACCTGAATGTGATCGAATGGGGCGACGGTATTTGGGGCGCAGAAGCAGCAGCCAGGATGTATTTCAGAATCCCTGCCTCGAAACTAAACCGAGAGCAGGCGGCTTTGCTAGCCGCAGCTATCGCCAATTCAAGACTCCCTGCCAATCCATCGAAAAGATTGTTGCGTCGCCAGCAATTCATCCTCGATCGCATGGATAATGTTGAACTGCCATATCCATAGCCCAGAGGGGCACAATATACCCTGAAACCCACAAGAATTAACACCCAGACCAAAGTGGCATAAAGAAGAGGTCTGCGTCGATTCTCCTTCATAAAATTACAAATCAATAAGGTCGTCATCTATTCGGTAGCAGACGTGGTTGCGATACAAGAAGATCATTGACATCTGAGATGACCAGTTTGTCAATGTTGTAATTCCATTTCTAAATCAAAAGTTAATTATTAATTGTGTCAAGTAATTGAAATTACATCGATAAAAAATTCAATAAATACACTTTAGATTTAAAAATGGAATAACGTATACTGTCGAGAGGAGTGTTCGGCGCATTCGAACGATACCAATATAGCATAACCAGATAAGAATGATTCAGAATATATAGAATTTGAAGAGCATCTCAACGGTTAGTTGTTCAATGAAAAACTGACAAAACTGCGTCTCGATCTGCAATGAGAGGCAAAAAAATAGGCTGGATAAACCCTTTTGATAGGGATGCTTTGGTTGTTGCTCAAGAATCCTGACAATCTGGATAACATGCACAATGAGCATCAACATCTGGATGAGGCACTCAAGCTCAATAAATCCTTGGCAAAGACCTATTACATGAAAGAAAAATTACGCAATATCTGGCCCCAGCCGAATTAAACCTCGGCTCAGAAAGCACTTGATGAGTGGGTAAAAAAGCAGCTGCTTCTAATATGAATATGTTCCAAGCAATTCTTTAACAGCATTGATGCTCATTGGTCAGGCATTCTTGCCTATTTCGACCGCATCTTCTTCCCTAACCGTCATTTACCTATCGTCTCTTCAGTCGTTTACTTAGTTAACGGGAAAGGTATACAGGAGTCTTTTATTTTTAATGTTTGACTAAGATCAATGTTGTGCATAGTTATAACGGGTACTATCCTCATCGTAGTTTAAGAAACAATTTAATTATTTGCTTACGTTAAAGGAATTTAACATGAGAGTTCAATACATAGCTGCAATGATAACAATACTAATGTTAGTTGGTTGCGGCAAACCATCAGCACCAGAGACACCTGATCCTTCGGCGTACGGGAAAACTATTCAGCCTTTCCATCAAATACCAACAGATGCTCAGGAAGGTGGAGGTAAAGCCAGATCCACAGAAGAGAAATCAAATTACTAAAGATTCATGAGTGGATTCATGAGTGTTCTATAGTTTCAGGTCTTGTGCGAGACTGAAGCTATAGAACACAGTTGTTGTTTGCTTGGCTATTGCAGTTAATTCCCTCGCATGAACATCTTGTCAAGCTCTGCCAGACTAAGTGCGAACCAGGTGGGTCTGCCATGATTGCATTGATCTGAGCGTTCGGTTGCTTCCATTTCGCGCAGCAGTGCATTCATTTCTGGAATTGTTAATTGTCGATTGGCACGGACAGAGCCATGGCAAGCCATGGTAGCCAAGAGTTCGTTACGTCTACTGGTTAATATCTGACTGCCTCCAAACTCACGAATTTCAGCTAATACATCGCGTGTAAGCTTGACTATATCGGCATCTTTCAGCACTGCTGATACTGCTCGTATAATTAACGAGGTGGGAGAAAGAATAGCTATTTCAAAACCTAGCTCATTTAAAACAGTATAGTTGTCTTCAACTGTAGCGACATCTAATCGATCAGCCTGAAAGGTAACTGGAATTAGCAGCGGTTGCATGGATAATGATCGTTGATCAAGCGCTGATTTGAGTTTTTCATAAACCACGCGCTCGTGAGCAGCATGCATATCTACAATGATAAGACCTTGCTCATTTTGTGCCAGAATATAAACCCCGAGCAATTGTCCTAATGCAAAGCCTAACGGTGGAATTGGCTGCGTGGGCTGAATAGGTGGATTACCAGGATCCATTTTCAGCAAATCCGGTTTGTCACCATATAAGGTTGGATAAAAAGTTGAGGATTGTGCAACGCTTGTAAGCGGTAAATTTATTTGTCGTGAATAGGTTATTGGAAGACGCTTAGGGTTATCGGTTACTTGGGTAACGATAGCAGGAGGTATTTGAGAATCTGCTTGACGGTGAGGTGAGGCCAATACTTTGTTGATACTGTGGAAAACAAATTGATGGATAGCGCGCGCATCACGGAAACGCACTTCTGCTTTGGCTGGATGCACGTTAACATCTACATTTTGAGGATTGATTTGAAGATAGAGCACAAAAGCGGGGTGCCGATCCAGATGGAGCACATCGCGATAGGCTTCACGTAAAGCATGGGAAATCAGCTTGTCCCTCACGTAGCGGCCGTTGACATAAAAATATTGCAAGTCACGAGCTGAACGCGAATAAGTTGGCAATGCGACCATGCCTTGCAAGCTGATATCATTTGCCTGCTCAGAAACCAGTACGGCACTTTGACTAAATTCTTTTCCTAGAACAGCTGTAATACGCTGAAGGATATCGACCGCATATAAGTGATGTCGTGTCTTATTGTTGTGTTGCAAATTGAATGCAATATGGGCATGGGAAAGAGCGATACGCCGGAATACTTCTTCACAATGTGCAAATTCAGTAGCTTCTGTTTTCAGAAATTTACGACGTGCTGGCAAATTAAAAAAAAGATCACGCACTTCCAGAGTAGTGCCAATGTCACGCGCTGTCGGTTCTGGACGGGTAACTTGCCCTCCTTCAGCCTGAATATGCCAGGCATGTTTGTCGCCTGATTGATAACTCATTAACAATAATCGAGAGACAGCTCCGATACTTGCGAGTGCTTCGCCACGAAAACCTAAACTGGCTATTTTGTGTAAATCTTCCTGGGCGCTGATTTTGCTGGTGGCATGGCGTGCTAACGCAAGAGGCAGGTCCATTCCGGAAATTCCTTTTCCATTATCAGCTACGCGGATCAGGTTAAGGCCGCCTTGCATAATTTGGACAGTAATTTCTGTTGCACCAGCATCTATACTGTTTTCTAGTATTTCTTTCAGTACCGAGGCGGGCCGCTCGATGACTTCTCCTGCAGCGATCTGATTGATGAGCACATCCGGAAGCAACTTGATTACATTCATATAAAAATAAAATGAGTATTCATAGCCATTATTTTGCCTTAAAGTTATGATACTCTTGCGAGGGTATCACATACTAATTTTACTGAAATCGAAAAGGCAAAAATTTCTGGTTCTAGGTTGAAATCGTGCAATCTTCTATTAATCGTGCAATCTTCTATTGAGAAATGGGAGTTATAGCCAGAACTGTTAAGTGCTACTCAGGAAACAATGTAGTTATTGTCTAAATATTCAGTTAATACTATTCTGATGGTTGACTATTACTTGATATCGACATAGGAGCACCATGACACAAGATGAGCAAAAGCGTGCGGCTGCACAGGCCGCCATTCAATATGTCCCGATTGGGGCTGTAATCGGGGTTGGAACCGGTTCTACTGCAAATTATTTTATCGATGAGCTTGCTAAAATCAAACATAAAATTGAAGGTGCAGTTGCCAGCTCCGAGGCAACTGCACAACGTTTGCACAAGCATGGAATAGATGTATTAGATCTTAACACAGTTGCAGATTTGCCTGTTTATGTCGATGGTGCAGATGAAATTACTAAGCATTTGCATATGATCAAAGGTGGCGGCGGCGCTTTGACCAGAGAAAAAATTGTTGCAGCGGTAGCCAGAAAATTCATATGCATCACTGACCAGAGTAAATTAGTCAATATCTTGGGTAGTTTTCCACTTCCAGTAGAAGTTATTCCAATGGCGCGCAGTTATGTGGCTCGTGAAATTACCTTGCTGGGTGGTCATCCAGCGCTGCGTCAGGGGTTTACTACCGATAATGGTAACGTTATTTTGGATATACATGGTCTACAAATCCTGAACCCGGTTGAGCTGGAAACGACGCTTAACCAAATAACAGGAGTGATCACTAACGGATTGTTTGCCAGAAAAGGTGCCAATGTTTTGTTGCTAGGCACAGATGCTGGTGTTGAAACAATTACTGTTGGCTAGTTGAGACCTATAATAAAAATATTATTGATGACATAAATAATAGTTTCATCTGACTTGGCTGAGGGTGCAATATGGCTATTAAAGAACATATTTCAAAACGGTTTGATGCAGATCTGGAAGAAGTGCGAACCCGTGTGTTACAAATGGGTGGATTTGTTGAAGAACAAATTGAACGGGCAATAGATGCCTTAACAGAAGGCAATGAAACTATCATTGACCAGGTCATTGACAATGACCACCGTGTCAATGCCATGGAAGTATCCATTGATGAGATATGTAGTCAGATTATTGCCCTTAGACAACCCACAGCGAGTGATTTACGTATGATTATGACGGTAATCAAGACCATCACTGACTTGGAACGAATCGGTGATGAAGCTGCAAAAATCGCTCGCATGGCGCGGCTCATTTATTCAACTGATCGCTTACATGCGCCACGTTTTGTGGAAGTTAAACACGTTGCTCAAATTGCTTCGGGTATGTTGCACCAAGCGCTGGATGCTTTTGCCCGCTTGGATCTGAACGCTGCTGCACGCATAGTACGCCAGGACGAGCTGGTTGATGAAGAATTTCGTGCTATTCTTCGGCAGCTCATCACGTTTATGATGGAAGATCCGCGTAAAATTTCTACCTCACTGGAAATTCTTTTTGTGGCAAAAGCGATCGAACGTATTGGTGATCATGCAAAAAACATGTCTGAGTATGTGGTTTATATGGTCAAAGGCAAGGATGTTCGCCATGTTACTGTTGAGGAAATTGAACGCGAAGTAAGAGGGTAAATCATTTGTGTAATTTAGCCATGCCTAACATTTAGGCAGAGGGTTATGCGCGAATATCCAACGCTTGCTGCAGTTGATCTTGGCTCCAACAGCTTCCACCTTCAAGTGGCGCGTGTGGTGGGCAAACAGCTTTATCCATTAGATAGCTTAAAGGAAATGGTTCGGCTGGCTGCCGGACTGGCGCATGACAGAAAGCTGGACGAAGCATGCCAGCTGCGTGCCCTGGATTGTTTAAAACGCTTTAGTGAGCGTCTAAGAGGTTTTCCAACTCATGCTGTGCGTGTGGTGGGTACAAACTCACTTCGTGTTGCCAAAAATGCTGCAGAGTTCCTGGTAAGAGCAGAGGCTGTATTGGGATTTCCCATCGAGATCATTGGCGGCCATGAAGAAGCACGTCTTATTTATCTGGGGGTCGCACACAGCCTGCCAGCTTCCGATAATAACCGGCTGATCATCGATATCGGCGGTGGCTCCACCGAATTTATTATTGGCACGCGCCTGGAACCCAATAAACTGGAAAGCCTTTATATGGGCTGTGTCAGCCATAGTTTGCGCTTTTTCCCGGATGGGAAGATTAGTAAGGGTATCATGAAAAGGGCTGAGCTTGCAGCGCAAACTGAGATACAGAGTATTACAACAGAATTCTCAGCTGATCAATGGCAAGAAGTGTATGGTTCTTCTGGAACAGCGCGTGCATTAGACCGTATTCTTAGATTGAATAACTTTAATGGTGATAAAAGAGAAGGGATTACACTGGCAGGTTTGGAAGCATTTCGTGAATACCTTCTAAAAGTGGGTGATATCAGAAAGATTGCCATTGCCGGTTTACATCCCGATCGTGCACCTGTAATTGCAGGTGGCTTTGCCATCATGTTTGCTGCCTTCAAGGAATTGGGCATTCCACGTATGCTGCTTGCGACAGGCGCACTGCGGCAGGGCGTGCTCTACGATATGCTTGGCCGCGTTCATAATGAAGATATGCGAGAAGTGTCCGTGCGGCAATTTATGCAACGTTACCGTATTGATTCTGTCCAAGCCGCACGCATAGAATCGCTGTCTTTAGCGCTGGGGAAGCAACTCCTGGCTAATTATCCTGATGAGGAAACAGTAGAAGATGCCTTGCATTTATTGTCCTGGGCAGCACGCCTGCATGAGGTTGGCATTTCGGTCGCCCATTCTGGCTATCATAAACATTCTGCTTATATCCTTGGGAATGCAGATATACCGGGTTTTTCCAAAATGGAGCAGATGCAGCTCAGTCAGCTTGTACTCGCTCATCAGGGATCTCTGACCAAAGTCAGTGAATTTCTGAGCAATTTTATTAGTCTGGCTCAATCGATAGCGCTGCGCTTAGCGACCATTTTCTACCGCAGCCGCATGAATATTGAATTACCTCCCATGAGAATACAAGCAGGCAGTGGAATCTGTAAGCTATTTATTTCGCAAGCATGGTTAGAGCGCAATCCGTTAACTGAAACTTTACTCAATGCAGAAATTGATGCTTGGGCAGCGCTGAAAATTAATTTTTGTATTCAAGGTACTTCCGCAAAGGAGGACTTTGTTTGAGTCTTTTTAGAGAGGATGCTGAGCACAATTAACGTTGCCAACAATCTGATGCGGTTAATGATGGATTACCGCTGACGCCTTTGATGCCCGTATGCGTTAATGTCAGCGTGGCACAGGCATCATTAGCCATCGAACCTGTTGGAACAGCTTCCAGTGTATAGCTATTTTGTGTCAAGGTGTCTGGTGAAAACCGGATGGTATATTTTGCTGTACCAGTCTTGGGAGACTGGGTAACGGGTAAAGTAAAACTGGTTGTGTCGCTTTTCAGGTCATACCGATTCGCCTCAGTAAAATTACGTTCCAGTAACTGCGCCATCTCCAGCAGAATACCTTTGGCTTCTGCACGATTGGTACGACGAACATGCTCTTGATAGGAAGGCAGTGCAATTGCCGCCAGAATACCAATCACTGCTATAACGATCATTATTTCGATCAAGGTAAAACCCAATAATCTTTTTCTCGGCTGGATTGTGCTAGTCATTTGTCCCATTCCTGTATCCTAATCAGATGTTATTCTATTTCCAAATCAAAACTGACTTGGTTGGCTTCACCTTGCCGTATGATTGATACTTCTGCGGCTTGCCTTCGCGTCATTTTTGATTTGGAAATGGAATTAAATGATATTAGATTCTATGAATAAACAGGAGTGCCTGTTTAATTGTTTAAATTCTTCTATTGTTATTGTATCTGCCTCCAGGAGCGACGTGGATTAAGTGAGCTTCCTTTAATCGTATTGGCTTCAATTAAACCAGAGGTTGAACCAGCAATCAGGTGGGTGAGATTACCTGCACTGATAGTGACTGATTCGCTGCGTACTCCGTCGGAGCCAATAGCCGCGATTAGCCGATCTTCGTTATTGAGCATGCCATTATTATCAGTATCAAATTGCAAAGTGGTCAGCATTCCCCCTGTTTCCGAGTTTAACAGCATTAACCAGTTCTGGCCGCCAGAAACACAGGGATCAGTGGAAGGAACGAGCGTAGTAAAGACAATCCGTCCAAAACTGAGCTGGGGCATAATGACGGAGCGTTCCCCTTGGGGATGCCCGCCTGCCGGTGGCAAAAGATCGAGATACCATCCTTGTTTAATCGACCAGTTTACTGGATTGTTTGATACCGTGCGTTCAAAAGGAGGCAGCACTGTTTCAGTCAGGATCGTTTGCTGTTGGAGCGTGCTTCGATCTGTTACTGATATGGGGCTGCCATTATCCCGGATGCCATAGAGAGATTGTATGTGAGTGTTGGCATTATCCCCCGATGCAATATACTGACCCGTGCCAAAATAAACGAGGTATCCACCGCTGGGATGAAGTCCGATTTCCAGGGGGGAAGTGATGGGCTGTACCTGATTGCTGGCATTCCTAGCTGTAAAGAGGGGGACCATTGTATTGCCTGCCTTGTAAGCAATGTCCCATTGATTTGTATTGCTGTGTGATAGATCAAATTTCCAGATATTGCCTTGCAGATCGCCCGCATAAACGATATCGATGATTCTGTCGCCATTCGTATCAACCAAGGCCGGGCTGGAAAGGCCATTGCTGGTACTGCTATTGGTTGCGATTTTCTTTATCAGCGTACCTGTTTGCAGATCAATGATGTAAAGGTAGGCACGATCATTGCTGCTGTTGTACCCGTTGCAGACAATGGCAACCCAGATATTGTTGTTCAATAGCGCAATTTTTGCTTGACCTGGCACAAAACCCAAGTCAGCATCAGAAAATTCCCAGAGGACACTTGAGGCAGAAAAATTAGTTGGATCGGTGATATCAAGTGCAAAAATACCTTTCCCGCCATTGCCCAACGAACCCAGCAAAATAGTTCGCCAGCTGGGAGTCGCACCGATATAAGCATCACCGGCATAAGCATTCCCATCTACAAAATAACGATGCGTGTAATCGGGTGAAGTTAGCCAGCTTAGTTTGGGATAAGCGGCACCAGGGATATAACCGAATAGTTCAATACCTGTTTCAGCATTAAAGGCATGAAGCATACCATCGTTTGCTCCGGTATAAATCACCGGTGTTCTGCTCGCATTGGATTGAGCATAACTAGAATAAGAGTTTTGTCCTGCTGTCCCGCTAGGTAGTGCATCATAGCCAAAATCTAGCGCCTGGACGAATAAAAGATCTGAATTGACAATATCTCCTAGCAAACCATTGTTGCGATTACGGAATTTCCCGCCTTGTGCCAATTCAGTGGTTTTGTCACCTCGCAGCCAGGAAATTCTATTGGCACCCAGCCCATCGTTAATACCTCCCATATTGGTGTTCAGGACAGTTTTTTGTTCGCTCGATAAAAGTGAAAAATTTTCGGAAGTAAACGCAAGTCCGCTCGTTCCATTATGGGTAAAAATGGCACGACTATCATGTGATGGCAGCACGGAGGAAGCTTCCCATAGCATCGTATCCAACGATCCATCCGAGCTCAATTGGTATGCAAACAACTGCCCACTCCAGTCATTGCTATTAAACTTTGCCTGATAAATATGAGTGCCGGTACTCATTCTGCTGGTATTCGAGGTCATCGACGCTGAGGAGCTTACCCTTGAGGTAATAGTACTGAAGAGGTTGCTCAAATTGCTGGCAATAGTGGTCGAGTCTTGTACACTGAAGAACTTACCTCTGCTGTTCACGGCGGCATGCCATAAATCATCAATTTTGGCAGCATTACCGGACGTTGGATCTGGCCATGATTCTGATCCAGCCGGTAATGAGGATAGTGTGCCCTGCACACCTAGACCCACTGTGAAATTCACCATATGTTGCCAGAAGGCGGGATTTTCCGGGTTTGTGGGTACTTTATTGTCAAGATCGGTGCGCAAGTCATTCTTCCAATATTGCATTGCTACATCGGCAAGTGTATTGCTGTAGTTGTCAGAATAAGGAAGTGTGGGCGTATATTTATAAGCAGCAGGAATGGCATAAGGGAGGTGGTTGCTAATGGTATTCCCCGCTGTATTATCTGAATTTCCTACTCCAGAGTAAGCATCACTCCAATAACCATCTGTTACCAAAATATGATAATTTTGTCGACATGCATATTGAGTGCCCCCCGTTGAACCAGGCGTTTGGCCCCACGGGCCCTGATCATCGGTACGCATAAAATAGCGACCTACGTTGTCTATTGCCATGCGGAGCGGGGTGCCTGCTGCCGGGATAGGGTGATTATAAAGCTTATCAAAAAAAACTGTTCTATTTGTCCCGCTAAATTGCCTCACCCCACTGATAATGGTAGCGGTTGCAACACCATCGATGTTAGTATTTCTCTGGTTGATGGCGCCAAATCCGACTCGTACGCTACTTCCTGGGACAGCAAACGCCCTACCTACGCCGGCACGGGATAACAGGATACGTGAACGATAATAAGTGTACCAGTTGGCAAAATTCTGAATTTCTTCATTATAAGTGCAAACAGGGGCTGCAGCACAATCTGTCCGATCTGCTCCGCCAATATAGGAAGAGATCGTGGGTTTAATCTCAATCCTGGAATAACTGCTTATGGACAGAATCTCACCACCGTGGTAAGTGAAATAAACAGCAGGATAGAATGTTCTTGATTCAGCATTCGATAAACCACCATCGTGATCTAACCAGAAAGCAGTTTGAGTGATATCGACAGTAAGATTCCGGCAGCCAGCACTTGTATTCATGGGGTTATGAGACGCACAGGTAGGCGAAGCATTGTTCATCAGAGAGCCATCCGCATTGCTCCAGGGCTGGTATCTTACAGTAGGGTTGTAATAAATTTTGTTAACGTAGCTGGAACGTGAAGCTGCGGAGTAAGGATTATCCGGATCGAAATCGACGACCCGGTTCTCGTAGTCGCCCCCACCATAAACATTGTTCGCCCGAGGAAACACGTAGTAAACCTCGTGAAAAATCCAATCCTCCGGCAAGATTTCAAACTGCATGGAACCTGAGTCATCCAGCGTAAACATCACATTAGGGTCAACGGCGGTAGTCAGATAGAGAGGAACATCTGATAGGGCAAGCGTTGCTTGCGTGTGAATGGGAATGCTAGTGATAAGAGCAGCAATTATCCATATCCTGGCAAAACCCAGTTTTTTCAATTTTATCTCCCTTCATCTTCGGTAATCGCTTTGTAATATCACTACTGCTGACTCAGTGCCGCCCACTCCTCTGGCAGTGACCCTGTATATATTGGATGTCATCGTTGTGGCTGATTGCTGCACGCTGCCTCCTTTTTCTGCAGGGACAGTGATGAGCTGTTCAATGATATAGCGTGGTTGGCTTGCTACACCTGACATTGTGGTAGCTATTGTTCTGCCAGAGGTAGCCCATCCAGACCAGGTCACAGGGTCTGGTGCTTGAGTTTCAATCTGAGCATAATCATAAAGCCCATTTGAACCGTCAAATTCGGGTAAGGTAATCTGCTGCAGAAACATTTCTCCCTCTCTGAGAGCTGCTTCAGCCGCTTGGAAAGCCAGAATCTCGTCACGCAAATTACCTGCCATTTTTTCTTCTAGTAGGGTAGTTTGCATAGCTGTTACCCCCAGCAGCGTCATCATGACGAGAAAGATTAATCCGGTAGCAAGAACGACCCCCTGTTGTCTTGATCCAAACTTAGCTTCCTGATAAATCATGTCTCATCATTTTTACTGGAACTTATTAAGATACTCGGTTGCGCAATGTTACCACAGTGGTAAAAGCCTGGCGTAGTCGCCGATCAGTAGGGGTGGTTGTCGTGCCGTTAAAGGTGTAGGGTTGGGGTTGGCTGGTGATACTATCTTCTATCGATTGCATCAATAAACTAATTCGGACGCTGACGACTTTCCCCCAATTGGTCACCGCATCGGCGGTACGATAGCTATCCACTGTCCAGTTTTCATCGAGATCTTCGCCATATTCGATCTGCATGTTTTCTATGCCTCTCACCATCTCTTCCGCCGGGTTTGTTCCAACCTTGCGATAAAGTGCCGGCCATTCCTCTGCCATGCGAATAAAATAAGAGCGGGTAGAAATCTTGACGAGCTCGCCTCCTTTAGTAAAGTCCTTACCCAAGGCTTTTGTATAATTTCCTGGCGTGTCTGTGGTTGGGTTACCAGTGTTATGCACCAAATTGTCCATTCCTTGTGAAGTATTGATATGGGTAATTTGAAAGATAGCTGATGCCATGCAATCAGTAACCAAGACGATATCATTTTCTTTGAATCCGCTACCAGCTGTCACTTTAAGATCAGCGGAGTCGGGTGGATTTCCACCAGGTTGTTGAGTAACCTTGGTGGGACTGTCATCGACTCCGCGCACTACGATAATATCTCGTCCTCCTAGCGGACTGGGAATAGCCCCTGAAGGAGGCAGAGCTGGTGTCCATCCCGTTGCGCTGGTCGCCTCGAACCCCTCCAAAGCTTGCCCGATTCGCCATAAAAAATCTGCGGAGTTATTTAAGGTATTCACTGTCGGCACACCATTGCCTGCGCAACCCGAATAGCCAGCCATACGGATATCTTTTGAAAGTATGTGGAAGGCATAGCGCGCATTTTCCTGTACTCTGGCTAGGGCATCGTTGACTCGATAGGTTTGGTGACTGGAGGTTAGAATGGTGATGACACCACTCATTAACAAAAGTCCAATGGTCATGGCAACCATCACCTCAACTAATGTAAAACCATGCTGTGTTATAGCTATTCTCTTCATGCTATAGCTGGGTAGTCAGAATAAATTGCTGAGCAGCTAAAGTACCACGGCTATCATCCCACTGAATGGTAACGGTAATGACATTACCGGCGACATTAATGGCGCCTGTGCCAGCGGGTAAGCGCAAGGCCAATTCATTAAACCAATTGTTAAGATCCTGCTCTGGAATGGTGCTACCGGAAGGGATGGAGGCGCCTATAGCGATGTTATAACTACCATTAATTGCTGCAGTACGATTAGCACGCATGCTGTCCAGAATACTGTAAGTCATCATCGTGGCAGTAGAGCGAAAACTTGCACTCTGGTTATAAGTAAGCCCGGCAGACTGCAGACCTGCCAAGCCAAGCAAACCAATGGATAGCACAATGATTGCCACTAACACTTCAATCATGGTGACACCCTTCTGATGTGGCAATTGAGAATTTCTTTTGAGGATTAACATGATGACATCGTCTCAGTATATGGTCGACCTGTACCGTTTATAGTAATCTTGCGTCCTTTTGTGCTATTGCATAGTGTGAAAGTGCCGGTGCCTACTAAGCCACCCGCACCTCGACTACTTCCATTAGGTAAGTAAGCAATCCAATCTGCAAACTTTGAGCCACCATCCATTGTGCTGCCTTTCAATGCAGGAAAAACTCTTAAAATTTGATCGCTGCCATCCATTGTCCCTGCTGTCCCGCTATCGCTGTATACTATCCAGCCATCTTGCCAGTTACTACCAGCTGTACAGGTTGTGCCACTGCTGCTTTTACACATGGTTATTCGTATACCGCGTTTCACTGCTTCAGAACGGCTGAAATGAAGTGCTGTGAGAAACTCATTCGCCTGTGTAGCAAGGCGTGATTGCACCATCATCGATTGGTAACTCGGCACTGCAATGGTGGCTAAAATAGCGCCAATGCTCAGCGCAATCATAAGCTCTAACATTGTAAAACCACTATTAACAAGCATATAAAATTTTTATTCCCTATTTTCTCCTCTAGAGGTAACGGATGATTTTTAATCAACTTTAGCCTGCATTGATGGGTCATTAAGCGTGTGAGAGTAATTTTAGCGGTCAGTCCGAGACGAGCCGTATCTAGTATAGATAAGCATGGGCTATTCGATTTCTAAATCAAAATTGATTTTGTCGACTCTCTTTGCCGTATTATTGATACTGTTCCTGGCTCACCTTCTCGTCAGTTTTGATTTGGAATTAGATTTAAAAATGGAGTGAATTGCATGCGATGCCGCGATTGAGATATGAATGAAGTGACTCAAGATTTTATTGTTGTTGGTGCTGGCGTGATGGGGCTTGCTACTGCAGCTCAGTTGCTGAAAGAAGGTGCAACGGTCACTATTTTGGAGCGAGCTAAGGTTGGGCAGGAATCATCTTGGGCAGGGGGCGGTATTTTGTCGGCGCTCTGCCCGTGGGACTATCCCGATAGCGTGACACAGCTAACGGAATATAGTGCAGCCATGTTTTCAGCATGGGTAGCAGAGCTGTACGCATCAACCGGTATTGATGCTGAATATGTGGTAAGTGGGATGCTGGTATTGCCACCCTATCATATCGAGGCTGCACAAAGATGGGAGAGATCACATCGGGTAAATGCGGAAGCGGATGCGCTCACCCAATCTGTTCCATTGAGCGAGCAAATCGATCCTCTTCATTTAACCATGGAACATTCACTGTTTCTGCCCCATATCGCGCAGGTGCGTAACCCTCGCTTATTAAGAGCGTTATATCAGCAAGTTGGACAACTCGGTGGACGCATCATTGAGCATTGTGAAGTACAAGAAATCATAGCGCAGCATCATCGGGTTCACTCGCTTAGGACCTCTTGTGGCAAATATTGTGCTGCTGACTTTGTCATCACTGCAGGTGCATGGAGCAAACAAGTGTTAGGGAAGCATGCGCTCAGCCTCGAAATAAAGCCGATTCGTGGGCAAATGTTGTTATACAAGTTTGAAGAATCACCGCTCAGGTCGATTTTGCTTCAGGGGGATGTGTATTTGATTCCTCGACGCGATGGACATTTACTGGTCGGTAGCACCCTGGAAGATGTTGGCTTTAACAAGCAAACGACACTGGCCGCACACGAGCATTTATCTGGACGCGCACAAAAATTGTTGCCCCAGTTAAAGGGGAGACCCCTGATAAAGCATTGGGCGGGTCTCAGACCAGGTTCGCCGCATAATATTCCCGCAATCGGACGTCATCCATTATTGAATAATCTATTTATCAATAGCGGGCAGTTTCGCTATGGGGTAACCATGGCGCCAGGTAGCGCCAAAATGTTATTAAATGAAATTATGGGCAGAGCACAACCCTTTGATATCAGTCCTTATCAGAAAGGATGGGGAGTCGATTAGTTTGCTTCGCGCACATATTTATCCATGGAAATCGCTTCTGCTTTAGGAAGGGGAAATACTACAGACTCAACAACTCCACTTAATTCCTCAATGACGACATCGTGCCCGGTTTGTGCAGCGCCAATCTGCTTAAGTCTGTCTAAAACCTGCTGTACTAATATTTCTGGCGCTGAGGCACCGGCAGTGATCCCAATGCAACTTTTTCCAATTAACCATTGTTCCCGTAATTGCTCAGCACGGTCAACCATATAAGCTTCAACATTGGCATTACGTGCTACTTCACATAAGCGATTGGAATTTGAGCTATTGGGAGAACCCACCACTATGACCAAATCGCAGTGTTTAACCATCTTTTTAACTGCATCCTGACGGTTTTGTGTGGCGTAACAGATATCGTCCTTTTTCGGGCCTATGATTTTGGGAAAACGTCGTTTTAATGCATCGATTACGCGTGCAGCATCATCGACAGATAAGGTCGTTTGGGTGACATAAGTCAGATTATGCTCATTCTTAATTTGTAAATTCGCAGCATCTTCTTCTGTTTCTACCAAATACATACCGCTATCATGTCCTTCTACTTGACCCATCGTGCCTTCAACTTCAGGATGGCCCTGATGGCCAATCATGATGATCTCTTTTCCTTCTTTGCGCATTTTTGCGACTTCGACATGCACTTTCGTTACTAGTGGGCAGGTTGCATCGAATATCTTGAGTTTGCGTGCTGCTGCTTCTCGTCGCACCGCATGCGAAACACCATGGGCGCTGAAAATCAGAATACTTTCTTGCGGAACCTCTTCCAGGTTCTCAACAAATACAGCTCCCTTTTTTTCCAGATCCTCCACGACAAAACGATTGTGCACTACTTCATGTCGCACATAAATGGGGGCGCCATGCATGGCTAATGCCCGTTCAACAATTTCGATGGCACGATCGACACCCGCACAAAAGCCTCTTGGGTTTGCAAGCAAAACTTTGATCATTGGTTATTCTCCATGAAGACGATACCTGGTATCACCGATAATATACCTTCGTCTATCTATAATAATTTGGCCTAACATACTTTAGGGTGAGATTATAAGATATTTATGTAAAATAATTCTGCAATCATTGCGTACGCGCTTCAGTCATAAATACACGCAAGCTTGATTATGAGCGTTTAAATGAGTTATTGATACGTGAACAACCTAACTGGCTTCCTGATATCGCTTGGCTAGATCTGCTCGCTTTTCATAAGCCTCGCGCGCGATACGAACATCTTCTAGAAAAAGGGGTAATTCTTTGAGTAATAATGCTTGAGGGCCATCAACCAGCGCTTTACTAGGTACAGGATGAAAATCAACCAGCACCATATTGGCACCTGCAATAATTCCCTGGGCAGTTGCATGCATGATATCAGGAATGCCATCCGGTGTGCTTGATCGAGTACCAATCGAGTGTGAAGGATCAATACAAACCGGCATACGTGTCATACGCTTGACCACAGGCACATGTGCAAAATCTACAAAATTGCGATGAGGATCCCCCATATTGGTTTTCATTCCACGCAAGCCAAAAACTACTTTTCGATTGCCTTCAGAGGCCAGATATTCTGCTGCATTAAGAGATTCATCCAGGGTAATACCAAAACCACGCTTAATGAGTACGGGGAAATCCTGCTGGCGGCCAACGATCTTCAATAACTCAAAATTCTGGGTATTACGCGTGCCAATCTGCAGCATCACACCCGTTGAAGTGCCAGTTTGGTAGAGCGCTTCCCGAATCTCTTCCACGTGGGATTCGTGAGTTACTTCCATCGCAATCACTTTGATCTCATACTTACCAGCAAGATCGAATACATAGGGCAAGCAGGCTTTACCATGCCCTTGGAATGAATATGGGCTCGTGCGAGGCTTATAGGCGCCCATGCGTGTACAAACCTGACCATGATCACGCAATGCTTTTAGCATTAATTCCACATGCTCTAGCGTATCGACAGCGCATAACCCAGCAAAGATATTTAATGTATCTTGACCAAAACGCACACCGTTGTAGTCGAAATAAGTCGGGCGATCATCATTTTCATGTCGACCGAGAACCCGATATTCCTCTGAGATACGTACGACTCGGTCAACACACGACAGACTCTGCATGTCTTCAACCGATAATGCTTTCGTATTACCGATCAAATAGACTTCAGTTAACGTTTGCTCAATGCCGACTTCCGTGTGTACGCGAACGGTGATACCTGCAAGATTAGCAAGGTGTGCAAATAACTGCTTATATTCATGGCTCTCGGGAAGAGTGCCTGGTTTCAGAATAAGAATCATAAAAATGCCTGATATAGTTCTACAAGATGAAATAACAGTGATTCGATACCGATTCTAACTGAAATCGGAAGGGATTGTCATTGCTTATGCAACTATACGTCTAGCTAGATTATCTAATGTTAAGGCTCTGTTCTCGAATCTTGTGGGATTTTTTATTCCCATTTATTTTTAGTAATTTATCGATGCGGCTTGACGTGCGTCAAAATATTGTAAATATTGTATTTTATCCGCCAGGTTGGCTATATTCTTCCACACATTCGGTTATATAGCCCGTATTAAAATATTTTTTGTCATTTCATTTCTAAATCAGAAATGAAGCAAAGGCGAGCCGCAGACAGTATCAATCATACGGCAAGGTGAAGCCGACAAAGTCAGTTTTGATTTAGGAATAAATGGAATTAGACACTATTTTTAATTTATGACGTATGTTCTTCAGGCTGCATTATTTAGATGGATGAATGCGTCTGGTCCAAAAATATAAAAATGATTTCACACTATTTTGAACATGATGCCGATGTCGGCATTATTGGACGTGGATCAACGATCGAACAAGCATTTGAGTCAGCTGCTGAGGCAGTATTTGCTATTGTAACCAATCTTGAAGCGGTCCAGCCTGATATTTCTGTGGCTTTTGAGTTTGAAGAAGAAGATCTCGAATTCGCACTGGTAACCTGGTTAAATTTGCTGCTGGGAAAAGCACGTGAGCTAGGCATGGTTTTTTGCCGTTTTCGCATTCACCGGCAGGGCAATTTATGGCAGGCTGAAGCGCTAGGTGGAAAATGGCATGCGGATTTAGAACACGGTGTCGAGGTTAAAGGTGCGACTTTAACGATGCTTTCAGTAAAGCAAATCGGCACAATATGGGAAGCGCGTTGTGTAGTGGACGTATAATTCCATTTCTAAATTAAAACTGACTTTGTCGGCTTCACCTTACCGTATGATTGATACTGTCTGCGGCTCGCCTTTGCTTCATTTTTGATTTGGAAATGGAATAAGAAAGAGGGGGTATCAGATGGATTTACAGCAATTACATCAAATTCAGCCTTATCTATGGACATTCCCGCTCAAATCAGGCGAGAGTCGGAAGGAAGTATTGCTATATGGTGGGAGGGCTTTACTGGAGAGCATGGACGATAAGGTGCTCGAGCAAATCACTCATGTCGCATCACTACCCGGTTTGGTCGGTGCTGCCATGACGATGCCAGATGCGCATTGGGGTTATGGGTTTCCGATTGGTGGAGTTGCAGCATTTGATGCTGAGCAGGGGGGGGTTATTTCTGCTGGTGGCGTTGGTTTTGATATCTCCTGTGGCATTCGCTGCTTGCGTAGCAACTTGAATTTGCAGGATGTGGAACCACACCTTTCGACCCTTGCTGAAAGGCTATTCAGGGTCATTCCGGCTGGTGTAGGTGAGGAGGGTTTTCTAAAGCTGGATACGAAACAGCTTGATCAAGTACTGCTCGGTGGAGCACGCTGGGCAGTCCAGCAAGGTTATGGCAGCGAGGCAGATCTGGAGTTTATCGAAGAGCGAGGCTGTATGTCAGGCGCGGTTCCAGCAAACGTTTCCGAATTAGCCAAGAAGCGTCAACGCGGTGAAATGGGTACCCTTGGCTCAGGCAATCATTATCTCGAAGTCCAAGTAGTTGAGCGTATTTTTGACACTGTGACGGCGCAAGCTTTCGGGTTGCAGGAAGCACAAATTATCATTTCGATACACTGTGGTTCGCGTGGCCTGGGACATCAAATTGGAACAGAGTATCTTGTCTCAATGGCCAAGGCGGCAGCGCGCTGCGGCATTCATTTACCTGACCGTGAACTGGCTTGTGCCCCGATTAAATCTCCAGAAGGACAGCAATATATTGGCGCAATGAATGCAGGTATCAATTGCGCCTTAGCTAATCGACAAATTTTGACTCATCTGACCCGTGAAACATTTATGGAAGTTTTCCCAAATAGTGAGCTGGAGACGCTGTTTGATGTTTCGCACAATACATGCAAGCTAGAAAAACATGAAGTCGAGGGCAAATCTCGAATGCTGCATGTGCATCGCAAAGGGGCTACCCGTGCATTTGGTGCAGGGCATGCCTCCTTGCCTGAACGTTACCGTGCATTAGGTCAGCCGGTGATTGTGGGTGGGAGTATGGGGACAGGCTCTTACATTCTTGCGGGTAATCGGGATAATCCCGCATTCGCCTCAGCCAGTCATGGGGCAGGTCGAGCATTGAGTCGTCATCAGGCGTTAGCTCGTTGGCATGGAAAACAGGTAATCGGCGAGCTAGCCCAGCAGGGTATCTTGATCCGTTCCCGCTCAATGCGCGGAGTAGCTGAGGAAGCACCGGGTGCCTATAAAGATATTGATTTGGTCGCGGAAACGACAGAGCAGGCCAGGCTTGCTCGGAGAGTTGCTTTTCTTAAACCTCTGGCATGTATAAAAGGATGATTTTACACGGGAGATGCCATGTATCGAAGAATCCTGGTTCCAGTTGACGGTAGTACTACATCAAATTGTGCGCTGCAGGAAGCGATTAAACTAGCACAGCAGCATCGTGCACAGCTGGAGCTTGTGCATGTGTTTGAAGATATTCTTTATTGGGTAGACGAACGTTATATCAATTACGCCGAACTGCAAGAAACTGCCAGAGAAAGTAGTGAAAAAATACTGATTGAAGCGCAAGCGTTAGTGCAGCAAGGAGGATTGGCCACTGGAATAAAATTACTCGAGGCAAAAGGCCAACGCACTGCCAATGTTATTGTGGCAGAGGCTGAACGCTGGCAAGCCGATTTGATTGTGATCGGCACCCATGGTCGAACTGGCTTCAGTCGCCTGCTATTGGGAAGTGTGGCTGAAGGCGTAGTGCGTACGGCAGCTATACCCGTTTTATTGATACGAGGTCATTCACATGGAAGTGAAACTAAATAGCGGAGATGCGCTCGTGATCATTGATATGCAGAATGATTTTCTGCCTGGCGGCAGCCTCGCTGTGCCGATGGCTGATACCCTTATTCCTGTGATCAATCGCTATCTCAAGCTTTTTCATGAGGATGGCCTGCTGATTTTTGCCACTCGCGATTGGCATCCTCCTGATCACTGTTCTTTCCGGCAACAAGGCGGTCCATGGCCGCCGCACTGCATCGCCACGACAGCAGGGGCAGCATTTCACCCGGAGATAGAATTTCCTATCAATACGCAGGTTATTTCCAAAGCGACAACGGTAGAGAGAGATGCTTACTCAGCTTTTACAGGTACTCAGCTCCATGCGCTACTGCAAGAATTAGGTATTCGCCGCCTGTTTATCGGGGGGGTTGCGACTGAATACTGCGTGTTCAATACTGTGAAGGATGCCCTACAACATCGTTATGCTACATTTGTTCTTGAGGATGCGATTGGTGCCATTGATCTGAAGCCAGATGATGGCTTACGTGCACGCGAAGAAATGGAGCATCTCGGCGCAACGCTTACCCAATTTGAGGCTGTTACTGCATGAGCATGAATCCACTTTCCAGCCCGCTGCTTTCTGATCTATATCAGTTTACGATGCTGCAAAGTTATCTTGAGCAAGACATGCAAGAAACGGCTGTCTTTGAATTGTTTATCCGTAAGCTGCCGCCTGGTCGAAATTTCATGGTTGCGGCTGGGTTAGAACAGGTGCTGAATTTTCTTGAAAATTTAAAATTTTCATCTGAGGAGCTCGACTGGCTTGCTGCACGCTTCCACCCCTCGCTCATCGATTATTTTGAACAGTTCCATTTCAGCGGAGATGTGCATGCTATGCCTGAAGGTACCTTGTTTTTTCCTAACGAACCTGTCTTGCGCGTCACTGCGCCGCTGCCCCAAGCACAATTGATCGAATCGCGCCTTATCAATCTTTTTCATTTCGGAACATTGATCGCCTCGAAGGCTGCACGCTCAGTGCTGCTCGCACCGGATAAGTTATTGGTCGATTTTGGTATGCGTCGGGCGCATGGCGCCGAAGCTGCTTTACTGGCAGCGCGCGCAAGTTATCTGGCAGGATTTTCCGGCACAGCAACTGTGCTGGCTGGAGCATTGTACGGCATTCCTTTATTTGGCACTATGGCGCATTCCTATATTCAGGCGCATGCAGATGAGTTGACGGCTTTTGCGCACTTTGCTTACTCCAGCCCGGATAACGTTGTGTTGCTGATTGATACCTATGACACCGAAGCCGCGGCCAGAAAAGTAGTCACTTTAGCGCCGATACTTGCTGCAGATCGTATCAATATCCAAGGTGTTCGCCTGGATAGCGGCGATTTAGCGGCTCATGCCTTCAATGTACGCCAGATTCTTGATCAAGGAGGTTTGCAAAGCACGACCATATTTGCCAGCGGTAACCTGGACGAATACAAACTTCAAACCTTGCTGTCAGCCAAGGCACCGATAGATGGTTTTGGCATTGGCACCGCACTGGATATTTCCATCGATGCGCCTGCCTTTGATTGTGTTTATAAGTTGCAGGAATATGCCGGCAAGCCACGCCGTAAGCGCTCAGAAGGTAAGGCAACCTGGCCGGGAAGAAAGCAGGTATACCGTTATTACACTGCTGAGGATGAAATGAGTCATGACATTGTGGCGCTAGCAGAAAATGATCCTCATGAAGGGCAGCCGCTGCTTGAGCCGATGATGCTGGCAGGGCAGCGCATCCATTCGAAAATATCGTTACACGACCTCCGCCAGCAGACTTTGGCAAACTATACTCATTTACCAAAAGTCATGACAACCTTGGAAGCAACTCCTGCTTATCCGGTGACGATCTCTACCGCTTTACAGGATCTGGCAAAACAACTTGATGCAGAAATGGTGACTCATTTGTAGCCAAATTAATATTTTTATCGTGGCTTAAGTGCCTGCAGGGATTTCATGAAAATCAGTTATTCATTAATGTGAGTTCAACGTAAGCATTGCCACACCACGGCGGGAAGAGCCTGAGTGAGCCTAATATTTATGTCGGACTCACGTCTCTTATTGCAGTTGGTCGATTTCTTTTAGATCAAATCGAGCGTGGATTTTCTGCATTTCTTTCTCAATATTCAACTTTAAAACGGGATCTGCTGCATTGAGTTTCTCTAGCAACCCGGTTGCTTCACCATCCTGGCCATTTGTGTGCCCTTGCCTGAGCCCGTGAACATTATCATAGCCTAGAGCAATATCGATTCAACAAAATTTCAGTAATGTTGTCAAATTCATAGTTAAGGTTTTATGGTTCGGTAGTGGCATTTTTGTTGTGCGAGTGTCTGTCAATGTGAATTAAATAATTTTGTGCTGTACGCATTGATTTTGATCGTGCTGTTCATCTCTTTACCTATCTGATAAACCAAATAGATGTTAACTCAAAACCATGAACGATCTCTATTTCACCACACCGATTGCCCGGCATGTTTGGGAAACTAAATACCGCTATCGTAAAGATAGTGTAGTTTATGATGCCACGATTAGCGATAGCTGGCGGCGCATTGCCTCTACTTTGGCTGCGGGAGAAAGTAATCGGGAGGATTGGCAAGCACGCTTTTACGACATTCTACACAATTTTAAATTCTTACCAGGAGGTCGTATCCAGGCGGGTGTAGGGACTGCACACAAGGTCACACTCTTTAACTGTTTTGTGATGGGTACCATTCCCGATGCGATGGAAGGAATCTTCGATGCGCTTAAGGAGGGTGCGTTAACGATGCAGCAAGGGGGCGGCGTCGGTTATGATTTTTCCACACTACGCCCGCGGGGCACGCAGGCGTATGGGGTTGGTTCCATTGCATCTGGCCCCGTTTCTTTCATGCATGTCTGGGACAGTATGTGTGCCACTGTTCTTTCAACCGGGGCACGGCGCGGTGCCATGATGGGGGCATTACGCTGCGACCATCCTGATATTGAGGAATTCATAGCCGCTAAACAGGATCGAACTCAGTTACGGCACTTCAATATTTCGGTATTGGTTAGCGATGATCTTATGACCGCAGTCAATAAGGATGAAAACTGGTTGCTGGTTTTTCCAGTGGGTGAACAGGTAATGGATGGTGAAGTGCTGATGCGAGATTGGTCAAGTTGCGGACAACCTGTTCCGTGCAAGGTATACAAGCGTGTTCGTGCACGTGAGCTATGGGAAAAAATCATGCGTGCTACCTTTGATTATGCTGAACCAGGGGTATTGTTTATTGATCGTATCAACCAACTTAATAATCTCTATTATTGTGAGAGGATTCATGCAACCAACCCTTGCGGTGAGGTCCCGTTGCCTCCGTGTGGTGCGTGCAATCTTGGTTCTATTAATCTCACGCAATTCATTTGTGCGCCCTTTTCAGAGCAAGCGCATCTGGATATGAAAGGGATTAGCGCAGCGACAAGAATTGCAGTGCGCTTGCTGGATAATGTCATAGATGTTTCGAATTTCCCATTACCCAGTCAGGCTATGCAAGTGCATTCTTCGCGACGGATCGGGTTAGGGATTACTGGTCTGGCCGATGTGCTCATAATGCTGAATATACCTTATGGCAGCAAAGCGTCCCTGCAGATGGCGCAATCAGTCATGCAGACAATTTGTCATACTGCCTACCAAGCTTCGATTGATATCGCTCGGGAGAAAGGACCGTTTCCCTCCTTCGATCAGGAAAAATATCTTGCCGGTACTTTTGTGCGCTCCTTACCCTGCTCTGTTCGGCAGGATATTGCGCGATATGGTATACGAAACAGCCATCTGACAGCGATTGCGCCGGCCGGCACGATCAGTCTTCTTGCCAATAATATTTCAAGTGGTCTGGAGCCTGTTTTTGATAGTGACTACACGCGACGCGTATTGGGGCTGGATGGGAATTATTCAGAATATCAGGTAGTCGATTATGCCGTGGCTTTTTGGCGCAGCAGGGAAGTAAGTAAATCCTTACCTCCGGCATTTATCAATGCCTACCAGCTTTCACCCACTGATCACTTGCAAATGCAGGCAGCTATTCAGCCCTATGTGGACCAGGCCATTTCCAAAACGATCAATGTGCCGACAGATTATGATTTTGTAGCATTTCGTAATCTCTATCAACAGGCTTATGAGCTTGGTCTGAAAGGCTGCACGGCTTTTCGTCCTAATCCGGTGACGGGCACTATTCTCAGCAAGATAGAACAAGAACAAACAGCACCGCATTGTTGTAATTTAGAGCGTGAAGCAGATTAAGCTAAGAATAAGTGCTGGATGTTTCTGTAGTGCTGGGATATAAAATGGAGTTATTAGTAAGCTTTGCGATCCGTTTCGCTACGCAAGGTAATTCCATTTTTAAATCAAAACTAGCTTTGTCGGCTTCACCTTGCCGTATTCTTCTTACTGTCTGCGGCTCGCCTTCGCGTCATGTTTGATTTGGAAATGGGATAAGAACGACTACACTATAACGCTGCTCGCTAAAATGCGGCATGGCTTCGGCGGTCATATGATCAAGGAGAATGGAGATGAATAGCTCAAAGGTGCGTCAATCAGAGAATTTGCCGTGTTCATTCGTGATTTTCGGTGCAACAGGTGATCTCGCATCAAATAAGCTTTTGCCTGCACTGTTTCATTTGGAAGTAGCTTCACGGCTGGGGGAAGGGCTCACTATTGTTGCTTTTTCCCGTCGCGACTGGACACTTGACAGCTGGCGTGAATACCTGAGAAGCGTACTGGCTAATAAAGTCAAAGCCAAGCTGGAAGGTCCAGTATTTGAGCGCTTCCTCGCCCGCTTTCGCTACCACCGGGGCGATATCAATGATGTGGAATCATATCGCGCGCTAGCAGCCAACTTGCCGCCGGAACCCGCTTGTTCGCGTACCGTGTTTTACCTCGCAATCAAACCTGCTGATTTCGCGGTGGTAATCAAGAATCTTGAAGCAGTTGGGCTCAACCAGCCGCGTGGTATGAACCGGGTGGTGATCGAGAAACCCTTCGGCGAAGATCTCGAATCAGCGCAGGTGCTGAATCGTCTATTGCATCAGTATTTAGATGAGGAGCAGGTCTATCGCATCGACCATTTTCTCGGCAAGGAAACAGTGCAGAACCTGCTTGTGTTTCGCTTTGCCAACACACTGATTGAACCACTGTGGAATCGTAATTTCATCGATCATGTGCAGATCACGGTAGCGGAGTCGATCGGCATCGAAAAGCGCGCCGGCTACTACGATCGTGCCGGTGCTTTGCGCGATATGCTGCAGAATCATCTCATGCAACTGATGACTGTGGTAGCGATGGAGCCCCCGGTCGCGCTTGAGGCAGATGCACTGCGCGACGAAAAGGTCAAGGTATTGCGCTCGATCCGACCGATTGCCAAGCGCGCAGTCCATGCGCACGCCGTGCGTGCACAATATACATTTGGCAACATCGATGGACAGGCAGTGGCAGGTTACCAGCAGGAGGAAAATGTCGAGATCAACTCCCTCACTGAGACTTTTGTTGCTGCAAAGTTTTATATCGATAACTGGCGTTGGCGTGGCGTGCCGTTCTATCTGCGTACCGGCAAACGACTGACGAAGCAGACTTCACTGATCGCAATCCGCTTCAAGCATCCACCGCAACAGCTTTTCCGCGAGACGCCACTGGAATTCATCGAGCCGAACTGGGTATTGCTGTCGATCCAGCCCGAGCAATCGATGCATTTGGAAATTCACGTCAAGCAGCCTGGCCTTGACATGGACACACGTGTGATGCAGATGAACGCGAGTTTCCTCAAAACTGACGAACAGGCACTCGATGCTTATGAAACACTCTTGCTCGACGTGATCGAGGGCGATCGCTCACTATTTATCCGCTTTGACGAGGTGGAATGGGCGTGGCGGGTTGTCGATCCCATTTTAAAACATTGGCTGGTCGAACGCGAATTTATTCCAACCTATTCGGCCGGAAGCTGGGGCCCGACAGAAGCCAACCGCTTGTTTGATAACGACGATCAAACCTGGCGCAACGAGCTGTAAGTTCGGGGATAGTCTGATTAAATTATCCTGGCGTCTAGACCATCACTGATATCATTTATCTGCATCTGTCTCTTGGTTTTAAGAGGAATAGCTTATGAAAAGAAATTCTGTTATCGAGAACCTGAAACGCCGAACTTTCATACAGCGCAGTGTGCTGCTGGGTACAGGGTTGTTAGCCGAACGCTATCTCAATCTGTTTCCAAAGGAGGGTCATGCCATGGTAAATAATGTACCTGATGTGATTTTCTACAACGGTAAAATTACCACGCTGGATGAGCGTAATCCCGAGGTGGCGGCTATTGCGCTGACAGGCGGATTTGTGACCGCTATTGGCTCGGATAAGGAGATCCGTACGCTGGCAAAGCCAGATACGAAAATGATCAACCTGGGACGCAAGCGCGTAATTCCCGGTCTTAATGATTCCCACCTGCACCTGATCCGCGGCGGGCTGAATTACAATATGGAGCTGCGCTGGGATGGGGTACGCAGCCTGGCGGATGCCCTGGCCATGCTGAAAATCCAGGCTGATCGTACACCCGCGCCGCAGTGGGTGCGTGTAGTCGGTGGATGGAGCGAATTCCAGTTCAAAGAGCGCCGTATGCCGACACTGGCAGAAATTAATGCGGTTGCACCAGATACACCCGTTTTTATCCTGCATCTGTATGATCGTGCGCTACTCAACAGGGCGGCGCTACGAGCAGCAGGGATCACGAAGGATACGCCGGACTTTGCCGGCGGTCGGATCGAGCGCGACGCGAAAGGCAATCCGACTGGCATGTTAATCGCCGAGCCGAATGCACTAATTCTGTATGCGACCCTGGCCAAAGGGCCCAGGCTGTCAATGAGCGACCAAGTCAATTCAACACGCCATTTCATGCGTGAATTGAACCGCCTGGGGGTGACGAGCTGCATTGATGCGGGTGGTGGCTATCAGAACTACCCGCACGATTACGAAGTCATTGAGAAACTGCATGAAGATGGGCAGATGACGGTTCGGATTGCCTATAATTTATTCACACAGAATAAGGGCGGTGAACTGGCAGACTTCAAAAAATGGGTAGGCATAGTCAAGCCCTACAGCGGCGATGAGTATCTGCGCCATAATGGCGCAGGTGAAATGCTGGTGTTTTCAGCTGCCGATTTTGAAGATTTCTTACAACCGCGCCCTGAGATGGCAGCGAATATGGAAAAAGAACTGGGCGAGGTCGTGCGTTTCCTGGTGGAAAATCGCTGGCCGTTCCGTCTGCATGCGACCTATGACGAAACCATCGGCCGCGCTCTGGATGTTTTCGAAACGATCAACCGTGATACCCCCATTGGTGATGTACGCTGGTTCTTCGATCATGCCGAAACTGTTAGTGAAAAAAATCTGGAACGTATTCAACGTTTGAATGGCGGGGTTGCTGTACAGCACCGCATGGCGTTTCAGGGTGAATATTTTGTGGACCGTTACGGCAAGCATGCCGCAGAGCACAGCCCACCCATCCGCAAAATGCTCGCGATGGGTATCCCGGTCGGTGGCGGCACCGATGCGACGCGTGTGGCCAGCTATAACCCCTGGATATCCCTTTACTGGCTGGTGGCCGGCAAGACGGTTGGTGGTCTGCCGCTTTATGGCGATGCCAACCGATTGGAACGCGAAGAAGCACTGCGTCTTTGGACGCTGGGCAGTGCCTATAAATCCAATGAGGAGAAGGTCAAGGGTGCTTTGATGCCTGGCAGATACGCCGATCTCGCAGTGCTGTCACATGACTTTATGACGGTACCGGAGGAAGTGATCAAGGACATCACCGCTGTCATGACTGTGGTGGGCGGCAAAATCGTTTATGCCGATGCGGAATTCAAATCGCATGACAGACCTTTACCTCCAGTCAGTCCAGACTGGTCACCAGTGCGTCGTTTTGGTGGTTATCAGCAGGCTGATGCTGTTGGCTCTGCTCTTCCCGTCACCAGTGCCTCCATGGCGGTAGCATGTCATCATAATCATGTGCAGGGACATGACGGCAAGTTATCCTGCTGGCTGGGTCTTAGCGGGCAGCAGGGGCAACAGGAGAGACCCAGCTTTAATCATCCGTGGGCTCTTGGTTGTGGCTGCTTTGCTTATTGAGCATGCCAGGTGGAATGAGTGGGTCGGCTTTTTCTCCATTTAAACATCGTGTTTTTACGGTGCTGTGGACAGCGACGCTGATCTCGAATATCGGCACCTGGATGTTCAATGTCACTTCCGGTTGGGTAATGACAGAACTATCACCATCGCCTTTGATGGTGTCGATGGTGCAGGCGGCGACAGCGTTGCCGATCTTCCTGTTTGCGCTTCCCGCAGGGGCGCTAGGGGATCTGTTTGACCGCCGCAGGCTATTGTTATGGACACAGATGCTGTTGGCGGCGGTGCTTTTTCTGTTTGCTGGGCTACTATCGCGAGACGGGGTAAATGCCTGGATTTTACTGCTCTTCACTTTTCTGACCGGTATGGGAACGGCTTTTGCTGCGCCCGCGTGGCAGGCAATTATTCCGCGTCTCGTGCCACGCAATATACTGGGATTTGCCATCATTTTGAACGGGGTGAGCGTCAATATCGCCCGTGCTATCGGCCCTGCATTGGGTGGTCTTATTCTGGCAGTAGCAGGGGCAGTAGCGACAGTGCTGCTTGATGCCATTTCTTATCTCGCCGTAGTAGCTGCGTTGGTATGGTGGCGTACTGCCACGACGCAAGCTGATACGCTGCCGCGAGAGCGCCTGTCCGGTGCTATGCGCGCAGGGGTTCGCTTTGCGCTGCATAGCACACCATTGCGTCATACCCTATTTCGTGCATTTGCCTTTTTCATCTGTGCTGCTGCTTACTGGGCATTGCTACCCTTGGTGGCCAAGGAAATATTACAGGGTGATCCCAGCCTTTATGGTATTTTGCTGACTGCGCTGGGGGTCGGTGCAGTAGTAGGAGCGCTTCTGCTGCCGGTGATAAAACAACATATGAGTGCGGACAAGATCCTGATGCTGGCAACGGCAGGAGCCGCACTGTGCTCGCTGATGTTTGCCTATGGTGAACACACCGGCATGGGTATCGCTGCCGGATTGATCGGTGGTATATCATGGCTTAGCGCGGTAGCATCGCTCAATTTTTCCACACAGGTAGCGTTACCGGACTGGGTGCGCGCCCGCGGTCTCGCCATTTTTCAGATGGTGCTTTTTGGCGCGATGACGGTGGGATCGCTTGGGTGGGGGCAACTGGCTGGGGTTATCGGCTTGCCGCTGGCGTTAGCGGCGTCAGGATTGCTGGCACTTTTGCTGATTCCTGTTACAGTGCGCTTTAAACTTAATCTGGGTGAACATCACGACTATACCCCATCTGGCCATTGGGGTGAACCCGCTGTGAGTATGTTTGTTTCACATGATCATGGACCCGTTCTTGTGACACTGGAGTATCGTATTGCCGATGCGGATTGCGATGCGTTCTATTCGCTGATGCAGGAGCTGGGAGTCATTCGCCGCCGCGACGGGGCTATTCAGTGGGGATTTTTTGAGGATGTCGAGGATCATGGACGGTTTATCGAGATATTCATAGTCGAATCCTGGCTGGCGCATCTACGCCAGCATGCCCGTGTATCCGCCGCAGACAAAATTCTGCAAGACAAAATTGTTGCCTTGCATCGTGGCGCTACGCCACCGCGCGTGACGCACGCGGTTACGCCACCTGTAGGCAATCATTTGCAAGCTATTCCTAAAACCCATCATGATTGATGAAAGGAATGTAGTTACCTGATGGGACTAAGCATTAATAGCTTATTTTCTCTAAATAGAACGATGCAGAACAATGATAGCTGATAATGCGGGCTATTCAGATGACTATACTGGCTGTACACTGGGTCTTATCCAAATATCGGATAAATCATGTAAGGAGATGATGATGAAAACGATTTCAGGTATTTATGATGCGCCGCCTCTCCATTGGGTAGGCGACGGTTTCCCAGTGCGATCGCTGTTTTCTTATCGTAACCATGGAAAATTGTTGAGTCCGTTTCTGCTGCTGGATTATGCCGGTCCAATCGATTTTGCACCAGCTGAGCGGCCACGTGGGGTAGGGCAACACCCACACCGTGGTTTTGAAACAGTTACTATTGTTTACCATGGTGAAGTAGCGCATCGCGACTCAACCGGTCAGGGTGGGACGATTGGTCCCGGCGACGTGCAATGGATGACTGCGGGCTCGGGTATCTTGCACGAAGAATTTCACTCCGAATCATTTACGCGTGAGGGTGGTCGGCTGGAGATGGTACAGCTCTGGGTCAATCTGCCAGCCAGGGAGAAAATGACTGCACCGCACTATCAGACGCTCCTCAAAACAGACATCCCAGTGGTCATGCTACCTGAGGAAGCGGGTATTGTGCGCGTGATTGCCGGCAACTACCAAGGTCATGCAGGACCTGCGCGCACGTTTACACCCATGAATGTTTGGGATTTGCGCTTGCACCACGGAAAATCAGCCGAGTTATCATTACCTGAAGGCTGGAATGCAACCCTTATCGTTTTGCATGGAGCCGTAGTAGTCAACGGAGAAACACTAGTGAAAGCAGCACAAATGGTATCGCTCGATCGCAGTGGTGAAACGCTGTCGATCAACGCCCAGGAGAATGTGGTGGCGCTTCTGCTGAGTGGCGAACCGATTGATGAACCGGTTGTTGGGCAAGGCCCTTTCGTCATGAATAGCCAGGCTGAAATCGATCAGGCAATTGCCGATTTTAATAGCGGACATTTTGGACAATTACCACATTAGGTTACTCTCGGTTAATGATGAATCAGAGTGTTTTATGGTAACCGTTGTCTTTGGTAACTGGATAAATTAACGGATTCTTAGTGTTGATACGGTCTTCTTTTATTCAGATAAGGAGGAGTCAAATGAGTAAAACTGATTATCGCCTCGATAAAAACAATGCGCTCGTCACTTTGGTGGATCATCAGGCCGGCCTGCTGTCGCTGGTACGTGATTTTGAACCGGATACGTTCAAGAATAATGTGCTGGCTTTAGCTGATTTAGCCAAGTATTTTAAATTACCGACTATTTTAACCACCAGTTTTGAGGAGGGCCCGAATGGTCCGCTGGTGCCGGAATTAAAACAAACTTTTCCTGATGCACCCTATATCGCACGCCCAGGACAAATTAATGCATGGGATAACGAAGATTTTGTTAAAGCGGTCAAGCAAACCGGTAGAAAACAGTTGATTATCGCAGGCGTTGTTACCGAGGTCTGTGTGGCATTTCCTGTTCTTTCTGCTTTGGAAGAGGGGTTTGAGGTATTTGTGGTGACGGATGCCTCAGGTACTTTTAATAAAGTGACACGCGAGGCGGCGTGGAGCCGCATGGCCGCAGCGGGCGCACAACTGATGAGTTGGTTTGCGGTGGCGTGTGAACTGCATCGTGACTGGCGCAATGATGTGGAAGGTCTTGGAATGTTGTTTTCCAATCATATTCCCGATTACCGTAATCTTTTCACGGCTTATAATGCAATTAAAGCGAGTCAATGAATGAATTGAGCACACTTTTGGATCATGGCTGAGCGCAGGCTTAGCCACAAAAGTTATTTTCCTGGAAATTCAGTGTTAAAGGATGCTCTTTGTCACGCTGAATGTTTATGAATCGTCCAGCTGCTCAAGATGAGTGCAATCAGCCGCCACGTTCAAGGCAGGGACGGCAGTACAGCAGTACAGCATCTGGAATGCAGCCTATGCCGCCAGCTATTCCATTTCACATCAAACATGGCGCGAAGGCGAACCGCAGACAGTATCAATCATACGGCAAGGTAAAGCTGATAAAGTCAGTCTTGATTTAGAAATGGAAGTATTGATGCTAGATAATTGCCGCTCGATAATCTTTCAGTCTTAGAAAAACTTTAATTTTTGCCAGGCAAGATACTTGCTATAATACCCACATAAAAATAAGGAAAAACATAGCGCCCGTAGCTCAGTTGGATAGAGTACTTGGCTTCGAACCAAGTGGTCGTGGGTTCGAATCCTGCCGGGCGCGCCATTCTTTAGAAAAAAATTATTTAATCTATTTGCCAGTGCCGTAAGACAAATAGGTTTTATCAAAGAAAGGCATTTCCATCTAGTTACTACCCAGAAAGGAGCGATAAATAGCTCAACCCTGTAATTTTTTGGCTAATCTTAACTTATTTGACTGAAGATAGTGGAGCCCATAATGATGGCACCTAATTCTAATTGGCGTTACAAAGTGAATTAATTATCCAATCCCATCCGGCAATTGATTTCACTGCATCCGTAGTTTCCTCCATATGTCGAAGTGCATCAACCAGATGAGATTCGAGCGCGCCGATGCTGTCAAATACACGGTTATGAAAGCTCTTTTCGCGCAACTCATCCCACAGGTGCTCGACTGGATTAAGTTCAGGTGAATAAGGCGGCAATAGCAGCAAGCGAAGATTCTCAGCTAACGTCAGCGAATGGCTGCGATGCCAGCCAGCACCGTCCATCACCATAACGATATTCTCATTGGGGTAGCGCCTGGCGATTTCATCAAGAAAGATTTGCATGCACTCAGTGTTGACATTAGGTAATACCAAGCTGTCAAACTTTCCGTCCAGCGGACAGACTGCATAAGCGTAGGTGTACTCGTAGGTAAGCATAGCCTTGACTAGCGGACGCATTGGACGAGGCGCCCATGCGCGTCGGCAATCGCTGATGCGGCCAAATCGTGCCTCGTCTTGAAACATCAGCCGCATGGGGCGAGGCACAGCAAACTCTGCTATCGCTTGACCCAGCACCCCGGGGAGTTTTTTTTCCAGTCTTCCCGGACTAAGGAATCTCCTTTTGGGTGGGTGGTATCAGGCACAATCTTACGCCAACCATGGCGCGCAAGCATTCGGTATATGGCCGAAAGCGAAAGCGGGACACCCATCTTCTGGCGCAACTTATCGGCAAACGGCGGAACCACCAATACTCCACCAACGCCGGCACCGTCAAATACCTCCTGCAACAGCACCTTCTCTTCTTCAAGCGATCGGTTTGCCCGATTACGCAGATTACGCTTGGCAACGGGCGCAGCCATTCTTCCAGTGGCTCGCTTGCAGTAATTTGTACGCAATGTGCAGGTCTTGCCTTTTGATCGACCAATAGCAATGGCCGTCTGCTCCAGACTCAGACCCAATTCGAGTGGCAGCAGTAAAGCCTGTGCGCTACGCAGTTCATCGGCTGTTTTAGCGATCCGTACCGCATTTCGGGCCAATTCAAGATGTTCTTCACCACTTGCTGGTCTTGCCATAATTGTCGTCCATTTACGTGAGCCTGGATGACTTATTATTACATCTTATAACGCGAAATGGAATAAGACAAACATAAGCCCAAGGAACATGACGATAACACTTTAGGCTCCGAGTAGAACTTTGTAGCAAGGTCGGCGTTTTGCTTCATGAGGCCTAACGCTGCCCATCAGTGCGCCGCTTTTTGGCAGCTGCTGGATGGGATGGTTATGCGATGTTTTGTAAGCTGTTGGCAAGGTCATGACCGGAAGTAGCTGGTGGCAATGGCTTGTTATCCTTATGATAAAGTTCTATAGCTTCTTCGACGATTTGGCACAGTTCATCAAAGACTTGTTTTTCATCGTTACCGTGGCAACCGCCGAGAATCAACCCGGGCGCACTCCCTACATAGCACTGATCTTCTTCCGACCACTCGACAATCTTTGCGTATTTCGCGCTGTCTTTCATTTTTTCAACTCCTCTAGGGCCAAGCGCACTGCTCGGACCTGATAATGTTTTGCATCATCCCCAAGTTTACCCGAAATTGTTATAGGTTTCTGTGCTCTCGGGTGGGCAAAATTTCGATGGCTTCCTTTTCCACCACAATTCACGAATCCCGCCTTCTCCAGCTCTGTTATTAAATCCCTAATTTTTGGCGGCATAGACTTGTCCTTGTATTCTTCGCATAACGATGAAAATCAGGGAAACGCATTGGTGCGTCCACTGCAATTAAGTTAGGTATATAGCAGATCTCATATAAAATGATTTAAATTTCATAAACGGCAAAGAGCTGCTCGATGGAACAACCTTCCCTTTTTCTGATGGCTTTGGCCTGAGCCCATTTGGGTTCAATGTCATTTAAGTCAGGGGAATAAGGCGGTAGGTATTCAAGTGTATGCCCGGCATTGGCAATGGCGGTTTGGATATCCTGCCGTTTATGAAAGGTTGCGTTGTCCATGACAATCACGCAAGCGGGCAGAAGTTTAGGCAACAGGTCCTGCGTTATCCACCCATAGAAAATGTCAGCGGTGATATTGGCGATGAACAGACTTATGGTCAGGAGCGTCTTTCCGATGAGAGCGCCAATCACATTGGTTCGACCTCGTGCATGCCAGTCTTTTACGCCATGGACGCGCTCACCCACTGGCGCATAGCCATGCGTGCGTGGCATGTCGTGAGCAAAGCCGCTTTTATCAAGGTAGACGATAACGCGGCCTGCTCGCTCATAGTCTTCAATTTTTTTCTGGAAGATACGCCGCTCTTCTTCGCTGGCTTTGGGGTGACACAGGTTTTTTTTTATAAGTCACACTCAGACGCTTTAAAGCATGATTAATGCCTTGCTTGCTGACTCCCAGACGCCTGGTACGCTCGAACGCGCTCGTACTGATGCGCGTCCGGATAATTCTTGATGTCCTGCGCCAGCATTTCCATGTTGATCCTGGTGGCAGGTTTGTTGCGGGTGGTCCTGGGATCGGGAGTTTTGATCCAACGCATCACGCTGGCCACACCTACACCAAAACGCTTGGCCACTTGCGCGATTGAGAGGTTCTCCTTCTCACGAACGGATAATACTTTATGGCGAAATAATATCGGATAGGTCATCTGTAAATTATAATCAATTTATAGGGGACATGCTATACGCCTGACTTGTCACGGATATCCTGCCCATGAACGAGATCATTCGCCTTGAGCTAGTAAAGGGTTTTTAAGCATTTTCAATCTATAGCATTTGTAACACAATGCTTATGGAAATTTCAGAATGCCTCAGTGTCAGTCGTTGTATAGTGCAAGAAGTGAATGAAGTACATTTATGATACGTAGCCATAGGTGTATTCATATTAACAAGTGCTCGAAGAAATCACCCAAGAAACCAAAGGATGAAATTGTTGCCGGCATGACTGATAGAGGAGAGGCAATGAATGCAATAGACAAAACGTGACATTACACAATGCTTAAAATTGCCGCGTATCTTAATGTTCATTACGGTACTGTTAGTCGGCCAATTCGTTCATTTTGCAAGATACAATGACTGATACCTTTTACTGACTCAAAACATTTTTTTTCTGACTGATGACCAGCAATGGTCATTCAGTATTTAGTACCACAAGGCATATACTTCGAATCGTTGGGTATTACAATTATCAATTCTGATGAAGTGAAACGCATGCGTATATTATTAGTTCTTTTCTTTTTCTTGCTAATCAGCTGCACAGGCATGCCGGAAGGTGTTGTGCCTGTTAAAAATCTAAATATAAGCAGATATCTTGGCAAGTGGTATGAAATTGCCCGGCTGGATCATTCCTTTGAACGGGGTTTGAGTAACGTAACAGCTGAATATGAATTACGCAGTGACGATGGTATCAACGTTATCAACCGCGGATTTTTAGCTGAAGAAAACAAGTGGAAAGTGGCGGAAGGAAAAGCCTATTTTGTTGGAAGCCGTGATGAGGGGCGTTTAAAAGTTTCATTTTTTGGTCCGTTTTATGGGTCTTACATTATATTTGATCTGGATCAGGAAAATTATCAATACGCCTTTGTATCAGGCTATAACACGTCTTATCTGTGGCTTCTATCAAGAACGCCAACAGTCAGTGAGGACGTGAAAGAACGATTTGTCAAAAAATCAAAAGAACTCGGCTTTGATACCAATGCGCTCATATTTACTGAGCAAAATTTAGCAAAGTAAGGGCGTTTTTGTATGCGGCTTTGGTCAATCTATCCAAATATTTCTATGCAAAAGGTCTGCTAGTGTTTTGGAGAGAAGGTCTGCAAGCTCAAAATGCTTTGCTTGGTAAGACCAAAGGCTATGAAAATCAACCGCAGTTGATGCAGTTTAAAATTACGCATAATTCATCTGCGGCAATTGCTTGTTATTTAAAAAAGACGCCGAAGAGGCTGATCGAAGAAATTATCATCTCAAAAAACTAAGATCGTTGACTTGGGCTTTAAAGAGTATATTCTTATTACGAACAGGCAGATCCAATACAAGTTCAAGCATTTACTGCATAAACCTATTTTCCTCAGTTGAACCTATAAAAACAACCGAAAACGTAGTACTGTCAAGGCTTTATGGCTGAATAAAGGAGTCACCCAATGGGTGAAAAGGATTTTGAGGAAAAAGGAGCGGCAAAGGCGGTAAGTAACGCCGTGCAGGAGATGGAGCAATCTGCAGAGGAGATGTGTTTGTCGACTCCTGGTGGTCGATTTCACGTGCGCTGGGATGAAAACGGAAGTGCCACAGCCATGGGTCAGTTGGCATTTTTTTCTGAATTCCTGGAAGTTACCGGCTTATTTGCCCGTTGGGTAGAAGGATGCCCGCTTTCTTACACGAGTCCTAATGCGCCTGCTGTGGTTGATTTACTGGGTACCTGGTTGCTCTCCATTCTTGATGGGCAGCGACGCTATGCCCACATCGCCGGGCTACCAGGAGACGAAGTGGCTCCTGAGATACTTGGCATGGGCAAGATTGTCAGCGATGAGAGCTTGCGTCGCGCGCTGAGTGCGCTTGCGCCAGGTTTACCCAAACGTTGCGATGAATCGCAACGTGCTGTCTGCCTGGCTCAGCTGATGAAGAGTACAAGCTGGATGGATACAGCGCTCAGCGAGAGTACTCGTGAGGCCTTGAATACTGCCTGGATTCTTGACGCTGATAGCAGCGTCAAGCTGTTATATGGCCGTCAAACAGGTGCTGAGATCGGCTACAATCCTAGCAAGCCGGGACGGCCAAGCCACACCTTGCATACGTATTGGATTAGCAATGTTCGTCTGGTGCTTGATGTTGAAGTGCAAAGCGGTAAATCTCATGCTGCCAAACATAGCCTACCCCGTCTGCGGCAGTTAATCGAAGACTTGGCTCTTGAAAAGCGTCCTGCGTTGGTGCGTGGCGACAGTGCTTTTGGCAATGAAGGCGTGATGGCTGGAATGGAACAGATTAATCAGCGTTATCTGTTCAAACTGCGCCAGACTGCTGGAATTAAACGTTTGATCGAGCGGAAATGGCAGCAAAACCAGTGGCAGCCTGTGGGGCAAGGCTTTGACGCAGTAGAGGATCAAATCCAATTGGCAGGCTGGAGTCGCGCGCGGCGGATAGTGGTGCTGCGGCGTCAAGTCAAAAACAATCTGGCAGTCGAAATGAATGCTGATACTCAACAGGGAACCCTGCACTTCGTTGACCATCTAGATAAGATCAAAGTATGGGAATAGGCTGTTTTAGTGACCAATGCTGATTATTCATTGGAAGCCTTCGGTCAATGGTATCGGGATCGGGCAGATTGCGAGAATGGCTTTGATGAGTTGAAAAACCAATGGGGTTGGGGTGGCTATACCACTCATGACCTGGAGCGCTGTAACCTCTCAGCACGAGCAGTCGCGCTCATTTATAACTGGTGGAGCGGGTATGTTCGCCTGGCACACCCCAAAACACATCTGGAAGCAATTACCAGTCGCCCTTTACTACTAAATGGGGTTGCTCGTCTGACTCGACATGCAGGTCAATCTCGACTATTGCTTACATTAACTCATGAGGCGGGTGATCAAATCAAAACAATGATCAGCAGTATCCCTAAGGGTTTTGATTTCATTCTAGCAAATGCGCCTCAGTTGCCAAAAGTGGAACGTTGGCCTACCTTGGTACGCTACATTATCGACAAAATCTTTGCAGCCGGACCAAAAAATCTACCAGTTCTCGATTTGCCAACCTTTCATTTGGCTTCTAATTCGGGTTAAAAGAGGAATTTAGGATAAAAATAAAAAATAAAGATCAAAATTTATACAAAAATTTAAGAACACCACAGAAATTGAACTTCATCCCTTGTTTTATAGCGTTGCTGGCGATGTGGAAGACTGGGAAATACCATAGTCTCTACCAAATAATTGATGTCTTTTCATTTGGTAGTGAGTTTGACTAAACATCAGCCTTTGCGTATATTTTTGCGTAAAAAAATTAATAATTTTTACCCTTCATTCAGAAGCTTGATCACTCGCGTCGTCCACATTTTTCTCCTTTCTCTATATCAAATTTCAAATATTAATCGCGTGTATGCCTAAGCTTTCCTTTATTATGGCGATGGAATCCGAGGCACAGGGTTTGATCGATGCCCTGGCATTGAGACCCTTTGTCCCTCGTCCGTTTTATGAACGTCTGCCGCTGAAGTTTTATCGAGGCAGCTATCGAGATCATCCGACAGATCCTCTTGAGCTGACTATTACTATCCCAGGAAAGGATCCTCGCTATGAGGTGGATAGCATCGGCACGGAGCCGGCAGCGGTTGCTGCATTTGCAACCGTGACAGAATTTCATCCCACTGTATTAGTGAGTGCGGGCACTGCCGGTAGTTTTGCTAAACATGGCGCCTCCATTGGAAGGGTTTATTTAAGCGATTCAACTTTTTACTTTCATGATCATCGTATCCCGCTTCCCGGCTGGGACAAGTTCGGGAAAGGCGCTTATCCGTCACTGGATGTTAGCCATTTGGCACGTGAGCTTAGCCTGCCACTCGGCAATATTTCCAGCGACAACTCGCTTGATTTTACTGAACAGGATCTGGCTGCGATCGTGTCTCATGGCGCGGTTGTGAAGGAAATGGAAGCTACTGCTGTCGCCTGGGTAGGTTATATCACCGGCACGCCGATGTTTGCCATCAAGTCGATCACTGATTTGATCGACACTCACCCCGACGCACCGAGCGAGTTTCAAAAGAACTTTGCCATGGCTGTCACTAACCTGACTGAGAAAACCTTGGCGGTTATCGATGCATTTGCCCGTACCGACGAGAAAACCGCCGTCATTGAACATCAGCAGAAGTTGCCGAGGTGAGTTTGAAAATGGCTTGTGGCATAGCCTGTGCTGGACGAGTAAGCGCTGGTGGATATTCCCGATCTGAAATTAAATCTCCTGCTGCGACGTGGTTGCTTGACTCTAAAGACAATATAGATGACTTTTAATACATACCGCTGGATGGAAAAGGGATTCCTATCACCTATACTCAGAGGCACGTATCATGATGCCCTTGCCAGCTGGTGCATTGCTGTTAGAAAACTCTCCTGCATCCTATGTGCCTTGCTTGTGCTGTTTGCAAATACCGCGGTTGCCCAATTCAGCTTTCTCGATCAGGAAGATCAGGTTCGGCAAATTTTTGCTCTGATCGATAAACGTCTTGAATTGATGCAAGCAGTTGCTGCATGGAAGTATGTACATCAGCGCCCAGTTCTTGATGACGTTAGGGAAAGCTCTGTGCTCGAGGCGACGGTGGCTCAAGCACAGACATTCGGCATTTCTGCCGAACCAGTACGTGAGCTGTTTACGTTGCAGATGCGACTAGCGCGCGAAATGCAACAGCGATTCATCGACCAATGGACCGCTGCGGGGGTTGTGCCAGCAGCGCCACTCGATCTGAGCGCAGAGCTGCGTCCGCAATTGGATAAACTCGGCGTTCAACTGATGCAGACCATTTATCTTGCGATGCCCGAGTTTCAGCGCCAGGATTTCCATAGCTATTACGCTGGATCAGCGCATAGCATTGCACAGCGGAGGGTGGAAGAACGGGATATCAACGCACTTTTCGATGCGCTCGCGCGGCTGCGGCTGATGCCAGTTCCGGCACTGCAGCGAATTACAGCAAGCAGAATACTGCGAATTGGCACGACAGGTGACTATGCGCCTTTTACACTGGAGTCGAGGGGCATGCTCACCGGCGCTGATATCGCTGCGGCCATCTCGCTTGCGGCCTTTCTTGATGCCGAGCCTCAGTTCGTTCGAACGACCTGGGCTACGTTAATGACTGACTATCAGGGCAACCGCTTCGATCTGGCGATTGGCGGGATTAGCATTACCACTGAACGGGCTCCAATTGGATCGTTCTCCATTCCGTATTATAGAGGTGGCAAGACGCCAATTGTACGATGTGGAACTGAGTCACGGTTTGGTTCACTAAATGAGATCAACCAAGCGGGTGTGCGTGTGATCGTGAATCCCGGTGGGACAAACGAGCGCTTTGTTCGAGAACACTTACACAATGTGCAGCCCATTCTATACACCGATAATCGGACGATATTTGAAGAAATCGCTACCGGCCGTGCAGATTGATGGTGACCAACGATGTGGAGGTAGATTTGCAGACGCAGCGCGATTCCAGGCTATGCCGGGCGACCGCTGAGGTCTTTACCCAGTACGATAAGGCGCTTTTAATAGCATGCGATCCAAAGTTGATCACAAAGGTGGATGCCTGGCTGAGCGCAGAACGGGAAAGCGGGAAAGTCAGCCAGCGACTTAAGGATGCTTTTTCTTCCGAAAACTCATCGGCTATTAAACGTTGAGCAGATTGATGTTGTCCGTAGTTCCATTTCTCAATCAAAACTGTCTTTGTCGGCTTCACCTTGCCGTATTATTGATACTGTCTGCGGCTCACCTTCGCGTCATTTTTGATTTAGAATTGGAATGAGGATGTCGCTTGGCTTGCTTTTAATCAACATTTTTGCAAGCAAATCCATTACTTCAGCAGTTATTTGCGTGAGTAAAGGTAACAGTTGAAAAGATGTCGAGTGCTAGGTGTTATGAATTCACATTAGAAACCACTGAGAAAACCTATCCTCCTGGTGGTTTCTTCGGATTTAAATAAGGGATGGAATGATATGCTTATGGGTTTAAAAGTTCGTTTTCTTTCTTTGCTTCTTTTTCTTCTAAGTTTTCATTATCCCCGCCATCGGCTAATTTGCTGCCGACATAACTTCCTACTGCGCCACCCACTAAAGCTGGCATGACTGATTGAAGCATTGATGGATTTTGAGCTGGTGCGCTAGGTGCTGGTGCAGCTGTGGATGCACTTGAGCTGGTCGCTGATGATGGATTCTGAGCTGGCGTATTAGGTGTTTGTGCTTGGGTTGATGTCGAGGGATTTGATGTAGTAGCGCTCTTTTGTTGGGTGGTAGCAGGTTGAGAACTACTTTGCTTGGAACTAAATGATCCTTTTGATACGCTCCCCTTGCTTTTTTTCGCATAAAGATTATTTGCAAATATCATAGAAACTAAAATGGCAAAAAGTAATTTTTTCATGGTAAATGCTCTTCTCATTAAAATAGCGTTCTCAAATTAGACGCAAGTTAGTAAATATCCACTGGTTTAAAATAAAAAAGTACCAAATATTACTGGCACTTAGTAATTTATTGATATCTGAATTTTGATATTAGCAAATACTGATAAATATACCAACCATTTGCAGGCTGATATTATTAGCTTATGTATTATCATGGATATAAAATAACCAATCAATCCTTGAGTATTAAGGAATTATGGAATATTTCTAATCTTTTTGAATGTTAAGCTGATGTCGGAATCATAACCGCAAAATATCACAAAAACATTCTAACATAATGATTTTTATTTTTCGGGCTTTAAATGGGTCGTCAATTTTTCTTGCTAGGTATCAATAAGTAAATAAGTATTTTATTCCTTTTCTGAGGAGATTTAGGAAAATAGGGCAGGGGAGCGTCGATTAAATTTTTAGAATTTCTTTAAAGAAAACATTGTCCTGTACCTATCCGTTTAATTTTTCAAAGAGAACAACCCTGGTTCTCCAGAAAGCAAGGCAAGCCTGCTGGTGCCAGAATACTTGATTTTACTTGATTTATTTTCAACAGCCTGGGCAGCACTCATCCCACTCATCGCAATCCTCCCAATCGTCAACCCATTGAGGTTTTTTTGCAAATAATAAGCTTGATAATGTCACCAAGATATTGTTTGTTAAAATTGTCATAAAAATTATGCTCCAGCTTATTTTTGTTAATGATTATAGAATTCATGCTGCCTAGTTGATGATAGATAAGCAAAATTTCACACTCTTTTATATCTTTATATATCTTGAAAAACTTTTAATTTATAAAGCTTCCCATATTAAAGTAGAAACTAGCCTTTGAAACCTAGAAAAGTACCGCTAATGATTCATGTATTCTTCATGTAGACGCCAGCCTGGAGAAATATTCGTCTTAATAGCCCGACAACACAAAGCCAACATTACCCGTATTTACACCCAGAAAATACCTGCCTGGTGTTACGCCATATACAGGCACGGTTGGGTAGTAAGGTTAACTGTAATAAATATTTTGTGTGTTGTAATGATGCTGATGTTTATGGTTATGGTGATGATGTTTATGGTTATGGTTATGGTGATGGTGATGATGCTGGGTATGATGGTGATGATAGCCTCGTCTGGCTTCAACCATCGTGGGCGCTACTAACGCAGCACTCAATGATATTACAGATAGTAATCCTACTGGCGTGTTCATTTTTGTTCTTGCTCTCATGCTATATCTCCCTGATTTTTCTGTTGATCACAATTTCTTCTGTTAGTGCTAACTTTATCCTGGATATCATGAATAGAAGCTGAACAGTCTGAATAGAATAAAAACATAAGATTGAAAATGCTCATATCCTAGCTTTCATAATTATCAAGAAAATTAGAAGATCGTTATTCTGAGTGAGAGTTATAGAGGATTAAATCGTCTATTTCAATCGCATAGTATGTAAATTAAGCATAAAAAACTGTTTTTCTAGATTGCTTGTGCAAAATTACGGTAAGGCGTGGTATTAGCATGAAAATTTCAGAGAATGGATTGGTTCCTTATTGGTAATCTAATTTAATACAAATAAGAAATTCCCACTGAATAAGGGGGTATCCCGTGGGAATTTCATTGTTTTACTTATCAAAGAGTTATAATTGTCGTTACTAAGCGACAATTATCTTAACGGTAGTAATTGGTGGAACTTTAGTATTGTTTTGAAAAATTATTCCATGAGCATTTTATAAATTCATAGTAGGTGCTTAAACATATCTTTTTGCTTGGCATTGCTGGCTTTGTTTTTAAGCGATTAAGTTTGGTAAATACTGTATATCGACGTTGTCATAATATATGGGGAAACAAAATCATTATGGCAATACCTTAACTTATCTTGATAAAACTTGTGATTGCCTGGACGCTTCATATTATTGAGAAGGCGTTTAGTTTGATTTCTGCTTAAACCATATTGCCGAGCAGCATCTAAAAGGACCTAATGAATTGACCTAAATAAGTTATTCTTGCTGGTCATGATTTGATTGCCCTGCATTTTATTATTTATAAATGGCGCAACAAAGGCTGAAGGGTGATTGATCATGGCTTATCTTTTGATTGAGCGTTATGGTGTATGGTAGTACGACGATATCTATGGCATTTGACAGTATCTGACATAACGGTAATTCAGATACGTTGCTATACTATAAAGAACAAACAATCCTTATTAAGTGCACCTCTAAAAATTGATATCTGCGAGCATCCGCTTCGCTGGTTGCCTGCTTACCTTGTCTCGTCACAGTATTTCATTCTTTACAAAGAATGTTTCCTTACCTATCAGTGATAGGCGGATTCAACATTTTTTGCTCTTGCCTTGTCTTGTTGAGAACTCTGAATTTTTAAAGATGCCCTTAAATCTGGGTAATACAGCGAATTGATATTGTAGAGCTAGTACACATTTAGAAATTTACTGAAATGATTATTTGGTATGGAGCTGTAACCGCAAAGTATCATCTTATTATGCATACATAAAAATATTCTTATAAATTTTAAAAAAGCCGCAGAAAATAATATTAAATTCTTTTGTTAGGTATTAAGTATATATTTTTTATCATTATTGATTGGAAAATACAAAATGAAAAGCATCACAGATACACTTGCACACAACACTACCAAGAAGTAAATCATTCACAGCTAAGGAAGGCGCCTCGATTCAGGGGTTTAATTCCATTTCTAAATCAAAACTGACTTTGTCGTCTTCACCTTGCAGTATGATTGATACTGTCTGCGGTTCGCCTCCGCGTCATTTTTGATTTAGAAATGGAATAATCCGTGCACGCAACCGGGCAACGCTTTACTTATCTATTTATCACTTTTACATCATATTCTTTGACATTAATCAAGTAGCTATGATGCTACATGCTGTAGATTATCCTCTGGTGTAACTAAGAAGATGTAAAAATGACTATGCAAAATATTACGACAACAGAGCCGGTCAATATCTCAACCAAAAGTATAGCAAAGCAGCTTGAAACCGACATCGCCAAGTTAGAACGGTTTACTGCGATATTATCCGATCTAGTTCGGCTAACTAACGATGATGAGATAGGTGTGCTGACGGAGAATGGCAGAGACCTTTACGATAAAATAAACTGCTCATTATCTCAATTATTACGAAAATTGGAGGAGCATAAAACCGAAGAAGTAAAAAAGCATTATGCAATTTTATCTTGTCCTGATCGCTCATTATGTGATGAGTCTCCCGAACATCAAGGGCATATTTATGAATTTGACACCAAAAAAGACCGGGATGCTTTTTTATCAGTAATTATTAATCCGCTTTTTCAGAAAGTGGTGGTGATAGTATAATTTAATAAAAACCCGCCAGATTATGAATTATCTGGCGGGCTCTGCTCAGCAACTATTCCATTTATCACAATTGTCTCATTCATCAACCCCAATAGGGTGTTTATATAAATGACAAGCTTGTTAATGGACTCGATATGTTTGTTAATAAGGCTTTCATAAATCTAAAGCCTTATTACCGCCTGATTAATAGCTATAACATATACATTATTTATGAGTGGTTTATGAACTAATTTTACTCGCTTGATATCCAGGCACAAACTGTATTTTATAAAGCTTCACACTATAGAATAGAAACCAAAAATACCAGCCAGCATTGCGTTTCAATCAAAACCTTAAAAATATTTGTAAAGACGCTCTCTATTCGTGATCTCGATTTAATACCAGCCTAGAGAGATATCCAAGTTAATAGCCTGATAACACAAAACCGACATTGCCCGTATTAACACCTAAAAAATACCTGCCCGCTGCTATGCCATATGCGGGCGCGGGCGGATAGGGTTGGTTGTAATAAATATTCTGCGTGTTGTAATGATTAGAGTAGGTATGACGGTGATGATGGCTCTGATGGCCATGATGGTGATGATGATGGGTATGATGGCGGTGATGATGACGATGGCCTTTTTTGGCCTCAGCTGCCATGGGCGCTGCTAAAGCAACGCTTAATAACATAACAGATAAAAATTTTACTCGCATATTTATATTAGTTCTTGTTTTCATGTTGCACCTCTTTAATCGTTATTTATTAGAATGACTTCTGTTAGTAATAACTTTACAGTGAATATCATGAATACAAGCTGAATAATCTGAAAAATAGAATTGCGAATGCTTATATCTTATTTGCATAAGTGTGAGAAAAGTTATAGGGTAGGATACTTCAATTAAGAGCTAAAAAGAATAAGATCGCCCTTAAAATAATTTTTCTAAGTTAAATTTTGAGCCAGTCGGAAATAGACACACATGAGAAATGCCATTGACGCACGAAGCTATAGTGGCTGTTGAGGGACCATTGTCATTGAAATTAACAGTTACTTTTAGCTGAATATCAGAAGAACTTACGCCGACAACATTTGTTAGAGAAACGCTGTTACCTCTTCGGGTACCAATCATTGGCTCCCATGGAGTATTAGGCATGGGGTCAACTATAATCACAACCATTTTATTATTTACTTCATGTACTGTGGCATAGCCTGAAGTAACGCCACTAACGATTACTGAGTAAATGCCATCATACGGTCCGGCTGCATATAACGTGCCCGACAGAGAAAAAAGTAGAAATAACGCAATTATTTTTTTCATTCTAACAGTCAGTCCTGTCTAATTAGGACTTCCAATAACCATAGAGATCATGAGAAATGCATAAAAATAAAGTATAACAGCCATCCTGTCTGGGAGCACAGCATTATTCAATAAGAAAATTATTGGAAATAATTGCAGGGCTTCATAATAGCTGTTCCAGTATTTTTCTATGCTTTTGCATTGCCACTTCTTATTTCTTCATGGTTAATATGCATGCCATGTTTTAGAGCATTCTGGCTCGTGAGGTATGCTGAGTTTTATGGAGTCCAAATTTCATAAAATATAGACATGAAATGGAGATATAGATGGAACAATTACCCCGCACACGATATAGCCAAGAGTTTCGTGAGCAATCGGTTAAGTTTTTTAAAGAAAGTGGATTGACGCTGGTTGAAGCAGCAAAAGGACTATCTTTACCTAAGGGAACGTTAAAGAACTGGGTTTATGCTGACTGGCAAGGCGAACTCACAACTGTAGGTAAAAAGCAGAGTTCACTGACTGAGCTTGAATTAGAGTTATCCAGGATTAAACGTGAATTGGCAGAAGTCAAGATGGAGCGAGATTTCATAAAAAAGTGTGCGGCCTATTTCGCGAGGGAGTCGCGGTGAGATACGGCATGATTGATACGCTGCGACAGCAATACCCCGTTGCACTTATGTGCCGTGTACTCGATGTTTCAGAGAGCGGATTTCATGCGTGGAATATTCGCCCACCTTGTGAACGTGAACAGAAAAATGCACGGCTGGTAATAGAAATACTGGCAGCACAACAACGCACCCGAGAGACCTACAGTGTGAAACGCTTGCATAGCGAATTGGTAGGTCAGGGGGTACAGATTACAGCATACCGTGTCCGAGTGCTCCGCAAGAAGCTGAATTTGCGTTGTAAGCAAAAGCGTAAATTCAAGGTCACGACCTATTCTAAACATCATTTGCCGTTTGCACCCAATATTCTGAAAAGAGAGCTTGTGTTGTTAGCGCACTTGAGAAAGCGTGGGTCAGCGATATAGCATATCCCCTATAAATTGATTGTAATTTACAGATGACCTATCCGATATCATTTCGCCGTAAAATATTATCCGTTCGGAGAAGGAGAACCTCCCAATTGCGCAAGTGGCCAAGCGTTTTTGCGTAGGTGTGGCCAGTGTGACGCGTTGGATCAAGACTCCCGATCCCAAGACAACCCGTAACAAGCCTGCCACCAAGATCAACATGGAGAGGTTGGCGCAGGACGTCAAGAATTATCCAGACGCGTATCAGTACGAGCGTGTTCGAGCGTACCAGGCGGCTGGGAGTCAGCAAGCAAGGCATTAATCACGCTTTGAAGCGTCTGAGTGTGACTTATAAAAAAAGCCTGCGTCACCCCAAAGCCAGCGAAGAAGGGCGGCGTATCTTCCAGCAAAAAATTGAAGGCTATGAGCGCGAGGCCGCGTCATCATTTACTTTGATGAAAGCGGCTTTGCGCACGATATACTACGCACGCATGGCTATGCGCCAGTGGGTGAGCGCGTCCATGGCGTAAAAGATTGGCATGCAACAGGCCGAACCACCAAGCAAGTGATGGCAGACTGACCTTGTCCGTACCAATTCAGATGAAGTGCCGTAGTGGGCGTAAGTTAGTCACGTTACCCAACAGCGAAATTGCCAAGACTCGACCTTGGGACACGGTGGCAACATCGTTGCAATTAGCCTTGGCAAGAGGTCACCGTTGGCTTGCTATGCTCGAGTCGGGGAAAGTCAAATCGCTGAAACAGATTGCTACTCGTGAAGGAGTCGACAGCAGTTACGTCAGTCGCATGGTGAACCTGACTACGCTTGCGCCTGACATCATCGCTTCCATTCTGGATGATACTTTGCAAAATCATATCACGCTGTTTGATTTGGCGGTGGATCTGCCGGTGCTGTGGGAGGAGCAGCGGGAGCGGATCAAACATACTTGATCCATATTTGCTTTTGTGGTTCTTTATTAATTCCTATTAGTAAAATGATAATAAAGTTAACCAACCTGAATATCAGCATTTGCATACTTGATATATTTTTTCTTTGGAGAAGCAAAGAAATAGGCAAATGTTAGTGGTCCTACACGCCCAATAATCATAAAAAAAATTATCACGATTTCACCTGTTATACTTAATTGGGTAGTTAAGCCCCTAGACAATCCAACAGTGCTTAAAGCCGATACAACTTCAAAAACGATATCAATAAATTGCGCATTTTCAGTAAGTGTCAGGATAAATATACCTATAAATATCATAATAATTGATACGATGGCCAATGCAAGTGCTCTCATAACCTGTGTTGGCGGTACGGTACGCTGAAGAATTACAACATCGTCTCTTCGTCGTAAAAAAGCATAAGTTGCCATTATGAGAACAACAAAAGTGCCAATTTTTAGTCCACTGGCTGTACTTAACGATCCTCCACCAATATACATCAATAAAATCATGAGAGTCGTTGTGGCTTGAGTTAATTCTTCTATCGGCACAGTATTAAAACCTGCAGTTCTAGGGGATACCGCTTGAAACCAGGCTGTTAATGCTTGATCAAGGATAGATAACTGACCAAGGGTGGCAGGATTTTTGACTTCAAGAACCCATATGAGCGTGAATGCGCATATATTGATTATGAACGTGCTCAATAATACAGTTTTGGTATTAACATTGAGCCTATGCCAACTTTTCTGTGTTTTTATATCAATTAAGACTAAGAAACCTATGCCTCCAATAATAACAAGTGCAGTGATCACTAAATTAATTGATAAGTTATTAAAGTAAGGAGTTAGGCTATTGCTGCTTAAAGCAAAACCAGCATTATTGAATGCGGAAATTGTGTAAAAAAAAGCATGATGGATGGCTGTGCTTAACCCCAGCTCATTAAACCAGGTTAAAACAAGCAATATGAAGCCAGTAAGCTCTATAAACAGGGAATAAATCAGCACATATTTTGCAATATAAATAACCTTTTCCAGATTGGTTTGGTTAAATGCTTCTTGTACAACTACCTGCTGACCAATCCCTAATTTTGCGCCTAGGCTTACTGCCGCAACAATAGCAAAAGTCATAAACCCCAAGCCTCCTGCTTGAATCAGCAGCGCAATGACAATCTGCCCAAACAAGGTGAAATGGGTGCCGGTGTCGAGTAAAATTAATCCTGTGACTGTTACAGCGGAGGTTGCTGTAAAAATTGACTGCAACAAACTGGTTTCACTATGCGAAGCGATAGGAAGTTTCAGTAAAACAGTACCAATAGCAATCAGCAATGCAAAACCTAGAAATAAAACTGCCGGTGGGCTGAGGTTGAGTAAATTCTTTTTTGCTGCGATGATATGTTTGTAAGGTAGTACATGAGGGTCCCACGGCTTCACTATTCTATAACCTCGGAGCAATTGAGGCGAGAATATCCAATGAACCGGATAGCACCAGAGAATCATTCAATTCCAAAATAAAATCTGGTTCAATGGGTTTTATAGTTTCTCTTTTTCTTCGTACTAATAATGGGTCGATAGAATCACGAACATCTTTTAATAAGTCTTGGATAGAAATACCGTGACATTTCTCTGCTATTTTTATTTCAACTACATATAAGTTGTAGCCAATGGGCATGTAATGATTAACCATTGGATAATTAAGTGATTGTGCTACTTTCATACCCATTTCTTCTTCGGGATGCACAATGCGAGAAATTCCAATTCTTGAGAGTATAGTATGGTGCGGTTTGGAAGAAGCTTTGGCCCATATCTCACTCATTCCCATATTTTTTAGCAACAGCACACAAAGTATACTGGCTTCCAGACTTTCGCCAATTGCTACGATAGTTGCATCACAATTGGAGATATTTAAATCTTTAAGAGCATTCTCATCAGTAGCATCTGCTATTGCAGCGAGAGTCAATTGATCTGCCAGCTTGTTTACAATTTTTGCATCAATGTCAATTCCAATAATTGAATGACCAAATCGCATCAGTTCTAGTGCAGCTGCAGAACCAAACCTGCCCAAACCTATTACTGCGAATTGTCTGAGTTGATTTTTCATATTTCTTAGAATTTATAAATTAAATTATTGAAGTGTCTTACAGTCCTGTGACTAATAATTCTATTTGCCGTGTCAAGATGGCATGGAGTTGAAAATAGAAGAAATTTTTCAATCGTATTAACTTCGCTTTCTCATGGATTCCATGTATTAGTCTGGTGTAATCAATTTATGTTTTTCTATGCATAAGAAGAAATTGTGCTTGATGAATTCCTATCATAAGTGCATAACTCGTCTATCAAGCTGGGATCATTGCTAACCGAAGCAGCCAAGAGCAAGGTATGGTAAAAGGTATTCCGGCATACCGCTGACGAGAGACCTTATGGCTTATGCGCAACTTACCCTTGCGGAAAAGAATTATATCGATATGCATCTGAAATAGCATGATTCAATCTCTTCCAATATCAAGTGAGTCTGAAAGGGTTTGCGATTCGCTTGGCTATCAAATAATTTAGCTTGCCACAACGGCATTCGCTTAAACATAGATTGAATAACTATGTATGGGTCGACTGAGACGAAAATCGGAAAGCAGACATCCCCGTCTAATTCTATTTCCAAATTAGAAATGACACGAAGGCGAGCCGCAGACAGTATCAATAATACGGCAAGGTGAAGCCGACAAAGTCAGTTTAGATTTAGAAATGGAACTAGACATCAATGGGCATCAGTGAACAGATTTATTCCTATTCGTTTACCGTACAGGCACAAACTGTTTTAACTCAAAAGTTAGTACTGGCAGGCCAGGGATTAATTGCAGCTGGGCAGCAAAAGTGGATATATTATCACTAGTGTCACGGATATTGACAAACGGAATGGATAGCTCACCAGTGGTTTGATTAAAGCTAGCGTTGTCTCCCCGAAAACGATCAGCCAGTTGTTCAGTTTGAGTTAGCTCGAAGCGTGGTGGTTGGGTATCCTGGACAAGCTGCAAACGAGCACGGAAAGTACCGCTATGATTGTTATCAAAATTGACATCAACTGCGGGTATCTCAAGAACGTCAGAATCAAAACTGGCATTGGGCACCAGTTTATACACTGCACCAGTAGTTTCGAACGGAATACCGGTCATATTACCGAGTACATAAAGCTCTTTATCGATATCCTGCCCGAAACCAAGCACCCAAAAGCCAGGTTGTGCATGCTCGGTCAGATCCATTTCCAGGATGCTGCTACCATTAGAATAAAATATCCTGCCATCGCCATTCCCAGTCCTGGCTACATCTCCAAACAGATATACACCTTCTAAAGCAGGGATAGCCTTGCCACGATAAATAAAACCACCAATGACAGCGGTACCTTCGCTGTGATCATACTGAATGACAGGATCGATGAAATTGCCTGCAATCTGAGCATCGGTAACAAACCCTGGTTCATTATCGTTGGGCTCAAAACGGAAGCTTCCTTCTTTTAACCCCCAGCCATAATTCCTGCCAGCTTGAACCAGATTAATCTCTTCAATATCGTTTTGCCCTACATCGGCAAGCACAAGGAAATTTGTTTCCGGATCAAATGAAAAGCGGAATGGATTACGAAAACCGTAAGCATAAATCTCTTTAAGCGCAGTGTCTGAACCGACAAAAGGATTATCGTTTGGGATACCATATTGCCCATTATTCGAATTATTTCCAACTGGGTCAATCCGCAATAATTTACCAAGAGGATTGCCGGTATTCTGACCATTGCCATTGGGACCATGCCCTATCATTTGACTGCCACCAATATCCTGACCATCACGATCATCAGCACCGCCACCATCCCCGAAAGCAATATATAGCATGCCATCTGAGCCAAAATTAAGTGCGCCTGCATTGTGATTGAATTGGGGTTGATCCACAGTCATCAACACTCGCATCTCTTTTACATTAGCCTGGGCCTGATTAAAATTATTAGGATCTAGCCGCCATTCCCTGATTACCGAGCGGTGATTGGGGCTGGCGCCAGGAGGAATGGTAGAAAAATCGCTTTTTTCGCCTGCGGGCTCTGAAGTATAGGTATACAACAAGCCATTTCCAACGAACTGGGGATGAAAGGCAAAACCGAGAAAACCGCGCTCATCAAATGAATTGCTTCCCGACACTCCTAAAGGTACCAACAGATCGGAAAAATCCAGAAAAATTTCTTTATCGTTAGTGGTAAGGTTGATGCGCCATAATTTCCCGTCCTGATCACTAACATATAAATGATCTGGGTCATTTGGAGCAGGCGTTGCCCAATTTGGCGCAGTTAACCCGCTCGCTATCTGTTTCAATCTCAATCGGATTGATCCTCTTTGAATTGGCGTTAGAATTGGATCATCAAGGCGTTGTTCTGATGCTGAAGTCAAAGGTTCACGCGATGTCGCTGGGTTAGCATTAGTCTCTGACCATTTGGTAGAAATGAATATCAATAGCAGTAAAGACAGAATAGAATAATAAATTTTCATGTTGAACCTCCCTATATCACAAATGAGTTTTTGCAGATTCAATCCTCGCCTCTTGAAACATAAGGATGGTTGGAGACTTCAGATTATTAATCAGTTATGGGGTGGCGCTATTATTTTGGTCGAGTAGCGCTTGAACGAAAAAACATAAGTAATGGATCAAACCAATCCAAATTTTTACTTAATGATGCTAAGGAATAACCAGTAGGCAGACAATAATGCATCAGCATACAATTTTTCTTACTAATATTAGCGTGGGTGATTGTTCGCGCGCCCAACATGCACAAATGGAGCTTGATCATGTCCAAACTACCTAACGCCGATTTCCTTCACCGCCTGGCGGACATCGCCGACGCCGAGACGATGCCACGCTATCGGACCGAGCTTGCAGTCGACACCAAGTTCAACGAGGGCGACACCTTCGATCCTGTTACGGAGGCGGATCGAGAGGCTGAGATCGCGATTCGCGCCGCAATCGAAGCCGAATATCCTGATCACGCGATCCTAGGCGAGGAACTGGGTCAGACTGGTAACGGCTATTTTCGCTGGGTGCTGGATCCGGTAGACGGAACCCGTCCCTTCATCTGCGGTCTTCCCGTATGGGGGACGCTGATCGGCCTTACCGTCGACGGCCGGGCCGAGATGGGGATGATGAGCCAGCCCTTTATCGGCGAACGCTTCTGGGCGGACATCGAGGGTGCGTGGTACGAGCGCGCTGGCAAGCGCCAGCCTCTCTCCACCCGCAATGTCGGCGCACTGTCGGAGGCGATCCTGCACACGACCTCGCCCGAGGATTATCACGGCGATCTCAAGCAAGGATTCGACCGCCTCGCCGCGTCGGTGCGAATGACCCGCTATGGCGGCGAATGCTATGCGCTTGCTATGCTGGCGGCAGGTCGCATTGACCTCGCCGTTGAACCCTCGCTTCAACCCTACGACATCGTAGCGCTGATCCCCATTATCGAGAAAGCCGGAGGCGTCGTGACACGGCTGGATGGTGAACGGGCCGAGGAGGGTGGTTCAGTCCTCGTTTCGGCAACGCCGACTCTGCACTACGAGGCGCTGCGCCTGCTTAACGGCTGCGCTTGAGCATTCAGCAAGTTTCCATGACCAACAAAACCCGCCACCTTGCTTTCGCCGACGACTTCATCCGCGCCGAACGTTCGAGGAAGCTCACTTTTCCTTATGCCGAACTCACGTTAATTAAACAAACCCGCTAGATCGTTAAAAGTCTGACGGATCCATGTCGTTGCTCTAGGTGCGGTCGTCACTAAGGACCGCACATCTTCTGGCGTATGATGATTTATTCCTAAAACTAGAGCTGGTGTAATCTGATTGCACTCCCTTGATTGATCGTTAAAGGTCTAGCGGGTATTTTTTGCTATTAGTTCTCTGTAATCTTTTGCTATCTTCAAGCAAAGCATAAGAAAACCCTCACCAAGTAGGACGATACCTAGTGAGGGTTTTATTTCACATTCGAGAAGTTCATGACAAATGCTATATCATGAAACACTTTTAACGGCTCTTATTTATGAAACTTTAGGATAAAAAAAGAGTAGGGCATATATAGAAAGAAACATCCTCGCCATAAAATAATAGCTCTAACGCAATCCTGGCGCGTTTCAGCCCTGCATGAGCCCTGTTTAGCAGGGCTATTCCACTAGCACAATTTAAGCAGCGATATTATGCAAATCTGCTCGCTGCTTAAACCAATGGACTCCACTTTTGACAGCACACCTCATGCCCGGTCATCTCGTCTTTTTCATAGCCCATGCGCCTTAGCGCTGAGTTGACGGTATTTTCTGACATTGGTCTGACGGTACTTTTTATACTTGGGAAGATATATTTCCCATTCCCTGTTAATGGCTGAATGGCTTCTAAAAATCTCAATTGCTTGACGTGATAAAGGAACGATGTGCTGTTCTTTCATTTTCATTTTATGGCCGGGTATGCGCCATTCTTTTTTGTCAAAATCAATTTCTACCCATTCTGCATGGCGTAGTTCACCCGGTCGAACGAATAACCAGTGGGGCAAGCTGTAACGCGCATTTGGTGGTGTATGAACCTACAAAGCCATTAATTGAGCATAGTAATCCCCCAATAGCTTTAGGATCGGTAATACAGGCATGTGCTTTGCTTTAACTGGCGTTAATGCCCCTCTTAAATCGCCACTAGGGTCACGTTCAGCGCGTCCGGTTTGTATGGCATATCTAACCCGGCCTACATATTCCCGTGTCCGTTGAGCTTTCTCATGTGCCCCACGGCTTTCAATCCTGCGTAGTACTGCCAGTAATTCTGGTGCATTAATATCCTTGATGGGTCGATTGCCTAGCCAGGAGAATATATCCGCTTCCAGGCATCGTTTTATGTTGGCGCTAATTGACTCTGCCTAAGTAGTTGATTGTTTAATATGCCATTCAAGTGCTATAGCTTCAAATGTGTTTTCGTGAGCATGTTTCTTGACTTGCTTGTTAATGGCTTTAGCTAGGCTTGGGTCAACACCCTTAGCTAGCAAATCTCTTGCCTCATCTCTTTTCTTACGTGCAGCAGTAAGGGTAACGGTTGGATAAACAACGATAGCCAGCGTTTTACGCTTATTTGCATAGCGGTAATCCATGCGCCAATACTTCCCCGTGGATTGCACCAGCAAATATAAGCCGCCACTATCGGCCTATTTTATAGGGCTTGTCTTTCGGTTTAGCGTTATGTATTGCGATATCTGTGAGCATTTGACGGTATCTCATATGACGGTAGGTAAAAGTACCGTCAAAAATATCGTCATTTTGACGGTATGTCCAGATACATTGTTATACTATAGGAGACTAATAATTTATCTAAATGCTAGTAAATTCAATGTGTTTGATACGGAGGGATACTTCAGGAAACGTTCTTTTGGTGCCCGGAGCCGGAATCGAACCGGCATGGACGTATAAGGTCCGAGGGATTTTAAGTCCCTTGTGTCTACCAATTTCACCATCCGGGCAATCGAAACAGGCTGATTTTGGAGGCGGGGGTCGGAATCGAACCGGCGTAGACGGCTTTGCAGGCCGCTGCATAACCACTCTGCCACCCCGCCAATTATTTTTTTAAGATCAGAATGTGGTCTGTATCGTAACACCACGAGGAATAATATGATATGGATTTTTTATCTATTTGCTAAAAAAATCCAATTTATCTCGATATTGGAGCGGGAAACGAGGCTCGAACTCGCGACCCCAACCTTGGCAAGGTTGTGCTCTACCACTGAGCTATTCCCGCAATTCTGAGTTCTACGTACTCAACAACACAATTCAGAAATAAAGAGAGGATTATAAAGGTGCTGTTTATTTTGTCAAGAAACGCATGGATCCAGTCTTCCTTAAATCGTTATTTTACGATTCAATCTATCATCGCAACACTTGCTGTAACCATCTGCTTATATCGGCCAGCTCCTCAGAACAGACAGAATGCTCCATTGGATACTCATGCCATTCAACTTGATAGCCGGCTTCCACTAGCTGTTGCCGGGAAGTTTTCGCCAGGTGGATTGGTACAATAGGATCATGGCTGCCATGCGCCATAAAAATGGAGGTGGAGGTATTAGCATGATGTGTTTCCTTGGCAAGGGTATGCGCTAACGGTAGATAACTTGATAGCGCCATAATGCCTCCTAATTTGTCTGGGTGGCGCAGGCCAACTTGTAAAGCCATGACGCCTCCTTGAGAAAATCCAGCTAATACAATATGGTTAGAAGAAATGCCACGTTGATTTTCTCGCTCAATCAGTGCCGTGATTGCATATTGGGAGCGACGAATACCTGCTTCATCTTCATAATGATTTAAATTTGGAGGCTTAATGTCATACCATGCACGCATAATAAAGCCTTGATTAATGCTTACCGGTTGTTTTGGTGCGTGAGGAAAAATAAAACGTATTGCGGTGTCAGGTGGTAGCTTGAGCTCATGTATAATAGGCACGAAATCATTACCGTCAGCGCCAAGCCCATGCATCCACAAAATTGAATGAGTTGGTTGTGCGCCTGTTTCTAGCTCAATTGCTGGAAGTTGCTGTGATAAAGGGGTGGGCATGATAGAGACTGATTGATTCGATTAATAATAAAATTTGTTTTTCAAAAGCTATACAGGTTACAGGAGATGTGCATGAAACGCAGGGATTTTATCAAATTGATCGGTGCAAGTATTACCTTGCTTCCTATCACTCCATCAACTTTTGCGCAAACCGCGAGTTCTAGTAAATGGCGCAGTTATCGGTTGTCATATCAAGTGACGTTACCTTCAACGGGTAAGCATGCACGTCTTTGGTTACCATTGCCGGATACCAACGACACGCCTTATCAGTTTACTCAAGGGAGTGTTTGGAATGGTAACGCCAAATCAGCAAAGTTTTATACCCTTCCTCAAACGGATTTTCCTGCATTTTATGCTGAATGGAGCGGGGATGGAGAGCGCCTTGTCACAGTGAGCAGCATCGTCAAGACTGCACAACGGCAAATTGATCTACAACATTATAATGCACCAGCCAAAGCAATTATTCCTGACAATATCAAACGTTTCCTGCAATCTACGCAACAAATACCATTAGATGGGATTGTGCACCAAACCGCTTCTGCCATTACCAAAGAAAGTAAAAACAGTTCTCCTTTGCAGAAAGCCAGGCTTATTTACAATTGGGTAATTGATAATGCTGCTCATGATCAGAGCGTGCGTGGTAGAGGAAAGGGCGATATTAAGCAAATGCTGGCAAATGGCAACTTGAAAGGAAAGTGTGCGGACATTAATGGCTTATTCGTTGGCTTGGCGCGCGCCTCAGGCATTCCTGCACGGCAGCAATTTGGTATCCGGATGGACGAATCAGCGTTGAACAAAAATTTAGGTAAGTTTGGCGATATCAGTACAGCGCAGCATTGCCATGCGGAGTTTTACCTTGCCGGTCCTGGCTGGGTGCCCGTTGATCCGGCTGGTGTGTGTGAAGTCATCGCATTAGATAACTTGCCGCGCAATCATGAGCAAACTACCGCATTGAGAGAAAAATTGTTCGGCACTTGGGAAATGAATTGGGTGGCTTTTAACCATGGAGAAAATATTACCTTGGGTCAGAATAGCAAAGCAGGAAAAGTACCCTTCTTCCTGTATCCACATGCTGAAATAGATGGAAAGCAATTGGATAACCTTGATCCGCAAACATTTTCATATAAAATTGTGTCAGCAGCATTGATTGGTACAGGAGCAAAACTTTAGATAATCAGAAAAAATCTCGTGCACAGGATAATGAGGAAGTGGGTTTGTGTTAGATAAACTCATTGCCCTTATAAAGACTCATCAGGGCAATGAGTGTCAATCAGTGCTTATGATCTTGAATATTGGTTTCTGCTGATACCGTTGAACAGATAATAATGAGCAAGACGGCATGAGAGTATATTTAAATACGAGTTAGCGCTCTAGTTTATCCAGTTTGTCCTTAACAGTGGCCCATTCATCAGCATCCTGCGGCGCATCTTTTTTCTCGATGATAGGTTTCCAGATTTTGGATAATTCCTCATTAAGGGCAATGAAACCACGTTGATTGTCAGGAACATCATCTTCAGCATAAATCGCTTCCACAGGGCACTCAGCTACACATAACGTGCAGTCAATACATTCATCAGGGTCAATTACTAGAAAATTGGGACCTTCGCGGAAGCAATCCACCGGGCATACATCGACACAATCAGTATATTTACATTTGATACAGCTTTCAGTTACTACATAAGTCATGATGGAATTCCTTGCGTGGTACTTATAAGATTCAGAATGCTGAATTTTATCAGAAATTGAGGGAGCTCTACTACTCTGTCGGCGGTCTTCTCAAAGAGAGAGTCGGAATAATGCTGTAAAAATGGATTAATTTAATGTTTCAAAAGCAGAACGCATGGTTATTTTTAATATAGAAGGTTATTGCATTGACTCAAGCTTATTAAAACATATCCTGTACTCATTTTAATAACTCACTGAATTAACGAATATTATGCTGGGCATTGCGACGGGTTGCATGCAGAGGATATCATGTGTTCTGCAGAAACAGATGAATAATAAAAATAAATACTGAATACTATGAAAATCGTTACTTGGAATGTTAATTCACTTAAAGTTCGCCTGCCGCAGGTCATTAACTGGTTAGTGGCCCATCAACCAGATATATTATGTTTACAGGAAACTAAACTGCAGGACGAGTTTTTTCCAGCCACTGAGATTGCAGCGCTTGGCTATCACTCCGTTTATACTGGACAGAAAATGTTTAATGGCGTTGCGCTATTAAGTAAGCAAAATGGAGCTGATGTAGTTACGGCAATTCCCAATTTGGATGATAGCCAGAAACGAATCATCGCGGCGACTTATGAAGATGTACGCGTCGTCTGTGTGTATGTGCCCAATGGGGAAAGTATTGTATCGGATAAGTATCAATATAAGTTAATGTGGTTAGACGCACTGAACCGATGGCTCAGTAAGGAGCTGGAGCAATATCCGCGCTTAGCTTTGCTCGGAGATTTTAATATTGCACCGGAAGATCGAGATGTGCATGCTCCCGATTTGTGGAGAGGTCAGGTACTTTGCAGTGAGTCCGAAAGAAATGCCTTCCAGGAATTATTAAAACTCGGTTTCGCTGACAGTTTTCGTTTGTTTGATCAGCCAGATAAATCATACACGTGGTGGGATTACCGTATGCTCGCTTTCCGCCGCAACAGGGGATTGCGTATTGACCACATCATGCTCAGCAGCGAGCTGGCCAGTATCTGTAAAAGCTGCATGATCGATAAGGAGCCCAGAAAATTGGAACGGCCTTCTGATCATACTCCCGTTATAGTTGAAATTGCCCAGGACTTGGAACAAGCTCGATCCTGTAACTAACCGGACAACTCGTTAGCAGCTGGTCAGGTTCGGCGCGGGAGGATTTGAATCATCCCAATTGAGTGTTTTCGCGCAAGCTGAATCATAAATCAATAAGCCAATTACCCTCTGTTACGAGCCCAGTGATTTATTCAGAGACATTTCAATGCGTTTGCCGACCCTGAGATATTTCTGAGTTATCTCTCAAAGTAACGCTATTCCATCGAATGTAGACCAATCATATTGCCTTCGGTATCCACCACCAAAGAAATAAAGCCGTATTGACCAATGGATTTCTTTTCTTGCACTATTTTTCCTCCAGAAGCGGCCGCACGAGCAGCCGCAAATGCGCAGTCAGTGCATATAAAGTAAACCAATACGCTGTTTCCACCGGATGAGACGCCTTCCTTCTTGACCAATGCGCCAGTTATTCCTCTTCCATCCTTTTCCATCGGAAAAGCCCATAATTCTATTTTCATTTCCGAAGGAGAGTTAAGCTGTTCCAGCTTAACCTCAAAAACAGCTTCATAAAAACGCCTAGCCCGCTCGAGATCTTGCACGTAGACTTCAAACCATCCCACTGGGTTATTGCTCACTTGAATATCTCCTAAAAATGCAAATCATGTGTTAACACAAGAATGAGTTCAGGATCCTTAACTTTTTATGAACTACTGATGCCGTCGGTTACCGAGTACCTTATTCCATTTTTAAATCAGAACAGATTTTGTCGGCTTCACCTTGCCGTATTATTGTATTGATACTGTCTGTGGCTCGTTTTTGCGTCATTTTTGATTTAGAAATGGAATTATCCAAACTACTTAAGGTAGTTAAGGAGGGCAACAAAAAAATGAGAAGCCGATATGCGCTGGATTTTTATACTCTTCATTAGAAGGGATATGATGAGGATCGGCATATATAGCTATCATTAATCTTCTTTTTCTTGTTGTTTTAGATAAATTCTTGCTTTTGCACTGTATTAAATTTATTTTCGGTTTGCTGTCTATCAACTTTCTGCGCGACGATAGCATAGCGTCCTTTATCTCGACCCTTGGTGGGGAGGTTCATGAATTCTCCTACTAATATTTGACAACCTAGACTACGAAGAATATGGTTAGTATCCTCTGGCGTATTAGAATCGTAAAAAAATTCTTGCCCAAACATAGTGTCAGTAAATGCTGGGTGTGCAGAACCGCCGACTGTAAGCATGATTTTTCCCCCTCCTGGCAGTTTCTCGACAACGTTGCGCAAGATAATGGCGTGCCGCGAGCGATCAATATGAAATAGAGAATCCCAGATGATAGCAGCATGGAAATTGTTATTGAAGTCATACTGTTCAATAGGGGACAGAACCCACTGCTCATCTGGAAAACGTTTCTTGGCAAGCTTGATTAATTCTTCGGCCTGTTCAATGCCAAGTACTCCATGGCCTTTGGAAATCACGTACTCTGCCATGGGACGACCGGTACCACAGCCAAGATCTAACACTAAAGCATGATGCGGTAAATCGGACAACAGTAAATAAAGATAATCTTGCTCGCGCCCATAGAATTCTTTACGGGATTCATCCCACTGACTGGCAATCCTGTTGTATGAGTCGCAGTTCATAGAAAAGTTTAATGGGTGCTTCGATAAGTTAGAATGCCGCATGTTATGGTTGAAGACAAATTTGTTGAACTGCATATTTTTGGCCTATGGCAGCTAACTAGTATCAACCTCAGAAGTCATATTACTATTACGTAAAAATGGTATCGACTATCGTGATTCTCACCGTGCTGCTTTTGTTTCTTAACAGATGAATGAGTTGGCTTTCAAACTACATACTCACTTCTTCTCCATAGTTTTAATAAACGCATTAGCTTCATTGATAGATTTTTCCATCGAACTAATGAGTGAGGATACATCAGACTGGAGTGTGCCGAGTTCTCCCTTCAATGAAGCAATTGCTTGTGCGTTCAGGTTATGTTTGAGGTACATGACTTGATCATTGAATACCGTTAGCACCGGTTGAAGCTTGCTTTCGGCATTTTTCATGGTGGTGATCAATTGCTGGTAGTGTGCTTGGGTGGCTACTAGCTTCTGCTGGCTGCTGCGTTTAAGTGATGCGTTGGAATATTGGGCGATTTCCTGTTCCCATTCGTCAAACAATGCCTGGGAGACATCTTCGATGGCAGCAATGCGATCGCTGACTTCGTTCGCCTTAGCGACGCTGGCTTCATATTCGCTGTTCAATTTCTTGTAGACTGCTTCCAGGTCACCACCTTTGAAGTTGGTCACGGCGGTGAACTGCTCCAGAGCTGATTTGAACTGCTCTTTGGTTTCTTCTTGGGTATCACGCGCATTTTCCACTCGATGCACTAGCACATCGCGCTTGGGAATTCCGATTTTTTCCAGTCCACTGTAATAGAGGGTGGAGCAAGCAGATAAAGAAAATAATAGCAGGCAAGCGAAGAAGCGAGATAAGCTCATCATGATGTTTTCCTCAAAAGAATCAGTCAATGAAAAATTAACGGAGGATCCCCCGCCGCAGCATTAGCCACATGACCTTGAATCCCCACAGGATCGGGTAGCGTCGCAGCATGGGTGTAACTTCAACCCGGACACCGCTATGGCGTTCTATTTTCCACGCAGCATAGTTAAGGTAGTCATGAAATGTCAGTGTAGCTTTACTCAAGCGTAATATCGAGAGGATTCTTCCCTGCCAGCGCCTGAGACGCCAGTACAAGCGGGCTCGTCGGTTATCTGATGGCGTAGCCTGACAGTAATAAGGCCCATCGGTTTGAACAGTCAGCAAGCCGTTTAAAGCGGGCAGAGCGGCAGCCGTCAAACGTTCATAATGATTGAGACTAAGCTGAGCGAGGTGACGTGCTCGCGTGGCCCGTTCGGCGCGTAGTTCTGCGGCGTAAGTCAACATCAGGCCCTGAGTCCAGATTTCTTCAGTATTTAATGCGTGTGCTTCCAATGCTAACAGACTCGATTTCAGGAATTTAACGACTGCTTGCGCCATAGCCACATTAACGCGTTGACGGATGAAATCATCACGCGCATAGAGTAATCGCGCCGGTTGAGCAAAGCGTGCCCAGAGATAGGGATGAAACCAGTAACGGTTGCCGTATTCGAAATCGGCGGTTGAAAAGACTGCATACTTGGCACGGAAGATTTTTTCCTGCTGGTTGACTTCCAAATAGAATACATTGGGAGGAAGCCAGGCATTCAGGTGAGCGAGATAGCGCTTAGCGTAGGCATTACGGTAATCATTGACCAGTACGTGGAAATCGGCGATGCCTTCAGACAGATTGCTGGTGTGTAGACAGGAGCCATACAGGACGATGGCATCCAGCGAGTCAGCAAAGCGCTGTTTGAGTGCCTCAGTCAGATACCCGAAATCAGGGGAAACTGTTTGGGCATTCTGTGAAGCGATAATTTCTACCAGCGGTGCGGGTGGTTGCTCAGTGTGGAGTGATTTGTTCTTTTTCATCGTTAACTCAAGTTACAGTACGAGGAAGGTGATGGGTCCGCTAGCCGAGATGCGTAGAGGTCCATGTTGGCGCGAGGCATGAAACAGCTCGCCATCTACGATATATTCATCATCCAGCGATAATTCCAGCACCTGGGTATTGTAACTGACATAGCCGTCTTCTTTCTTGAGGTTATGTCCACGACCCGTGATTAACGGCAAAATCGAGCACCAGAATTTTTTGCTATACTGTCGAACAAAAGTAACATGCAGAGGTGCTGATTCATTTCCCCAATAAGGTCGAATGCCCATCAATAGCTGTTCCAACGCACTGACCAGAACTAGTAAATAGCGTTCCTCGCGTCTTGATCCCGTTTCGTTTTCGATAGTGATTTGTACCGGTGCCCATTCAGGCTGCGGCCGCCCCAGAAAGGTGCCTAATAAAGAGCGTAATACGATGAGTGTGGTAAAAATATCTCCGGTAATGCCTATTTGTTTGATTGAGCTGCGCGAGAATTTGACTCCGCGCGCAATCAGCCCCAGCCCCAAAAACATGCCATAGATTTTTTCCCGTCCTGTTTGTTCAATACACAATACCGGTCGTTCAACAAGTACGGGAGCTGGACGTGGAGCAGGTTGCTGCAGATAGTGTTTTAAGCGGCGCAGGATATGATCCGGTGTGCCGCGCATGCCCAGATCAAGTGCAGTCATATTGGTCGTTCCGCCAGGAATGATCGTCAGAACCGGCCATTGTTCAGACGGTAACCAAGCATAGAGGCGATTGAGTATCCCTTGAAAGGTACCATCCCCTCCAAGGATAATTAGCCAGTCAATCTTTGCCTGAATGAGTGCTTTTACTGAAGCATCGAAATCTGCGGCAGTAGTGACAATCCACTGGTGGATACCGGGTATCTCAGCCAGTAACTGCTTGATCAGGCTATGACGTTTCCGTGCCTTTCCGCCCAATGGATTGAGGATCAATCCGACACGGGCTGTTCCTGTTTCCAGGCTATGGATGCGTAATGGCGCTACCATTTTTCTCAGCAAGAGGAACGCGGGTAAATACTTTGACCGCTAGTTGTTGTCTGTCTCGTATTGGGTCAATTGCTTCCATCCACGAGGTGAGTGATCCTTCTAGGCGTCGGACTTGCCAGGCAACGAGCACTCGCCAGGCGAGAAAAAGTGTTGATAAGCCATGCCAGCCCACAACCATTAAGAATCCGATATCGGGTCGGTCAGCAAGCCAACTTGCTGTCATTAGAATCAGATTGGGATTACGCCGCGCAGTGATGAGGCGATTGAACGAATCAATGCGTTGCCACATAAACATGACAAAAGGTGCAAGCCAGAATTCGAATAACCCTTCACAGATACGTCCACCAATGTAACCGACAAATATCAGCCAGAACCATAATTCCAGATTCGCTAGTGGGAATGCGGTGGTCGTTAAACCGACACCCCAGGCAGCATACCATAACGGTGGATGAATAATATCCAGGCCATGATCCAGTACATCGCCCAGCCGGCTTGAACTAAGCGTGACGCGTGCCAGTTTACCATCCACTGTATCGAGGAAAGTCATTAACCATCCCATGACCAGACCACTTGCGTAGTAACCGTACCAGAAGGCCACTCCTGCGAAAATTGCTAATAGCAGGCTGAACAACGTCACCTGATTGGGCGTTATTTTCCAGCGCACACAGAGATGAGTTGCCCAAAATGCAGGTATAGGCCATAGCCATTTGGTGACGAGGTCGGTTACGCCTTTATAAGAGCCTGCGAACAATTCCCATTCAAGTGCCTCCCGATTAGCTGCACTGATCGAGAGGATATAGGGCGGCTCTTTTTTCTTCAGATTCTGCTGGATACCTAGCTGTAAATCTTTCAGAGCGTATTTCTTCATAAAGGAGAATGCTTGCATATTTGCACTGCTCAAGGCTTGAAGCAGGGTAGGGATATTTTTTCCGATAGTACGTACGGCAACGGCCATGTCGCCTTGATGATATAGTACGATGTCTTCTTGCAAGTTGATCAAAGCAGCAATCACCCTGGCATCATACAGATGATCGGCGCGCAGCAGCAGCGCAGGCGCATCGCCCGGAATGTCTGCTGGGTTATCAATCAGATGGGTTTGTTTGAGAGATGCTACCGTACGTAGCAGCCGTTCGCGGCCACTCAATCCCCAGAGGCTGGTTTCGCTTTCACCGAGGATATAAATATAAGTTGTCGACATGAACTAAAATTGAAATGGGGTGAAAAATTAATAAATCCGCCGCAACCACAGAATGGTCAAGGTAATAAGGATTAAACTGGGAAGAATGGATGTTAATACCAGATTCAATTGCAGCAGCAAGCCAGCATTAGCAATGATCTGGTCGAGCAGATAAACCCCGACTCCGATGACGGTAGCCAGAGTCAGTTTACCTCCCAATCCCTCACGGACCGAACCAAAAATAAAGGGAATGCCCAGCAATATCATGGCGATGATCATAAATGCGTTCCCTATCTTACGCCAGATAGCCATGAGATATGCATCGACTTTCTGGCCAGTCTCTTGCAGAAATTCTGTATGTCGTATTAGCTCCACCGGGGAAAGGCTTTCGGGAGGCTTGGTCAATGTAGAAATATCTTCTGCTTTAAGAAAAGATTGCCACTCTACGGTGCTGGCAGTGGTTAGTGCGATATTTTTCTCTGTGAATGTTCTGACAGTCACATTATTTAATCGCCATAATTCATCATTGAGGTTATCCGCAAACTTTGCATGTGTATGCGTAGCAAGCAAGTTCTGTTCATTAAAATGCATGATTTCAACATCAATTGCGATGTTTCCAGGCAGGATTTCACCGATACGTAGAATATTATGCTCATTGCGTGTCCAGATCCCAAGCCCTTTTCCTAGCTCAGCGGTTTTATCCATTGCAGTCGCCCGAAGTGCAACAGCTCTTTGCTGAAGCTGTGGAGCGATGAATTGTTCCATCACAGCGATGATCAGAATTAATGCCATCCCAATGCCAACAGGGACGATACTAAGCCGGGCGGGTGACAATCCGGCGACACGTAGGGCCACTAACTCGAGATTAATGGCTAATTTGCCTAGCGCACCAACTGTGCCCAGCAGCGCGATAAAGGGCACAATTTGAATAAACCGGCGTGGAATTAGCATGGCAACATATAGAAAGGCATCTCTCGTCTGATAAGTGCCTTTGCCGACATCATCGAGTTGTTCTAATAAATCGAAGAAACTGAATAACGGTAATAGCACTAGCGTAGCGAGAGCCATAGCCATTACTATTTGTTTGGCGATATAACGGGAGGCAGTTTTCATTATCTTCTAAATAATTTTTGTCTTGTGCCTGGCAAAAGCAGTCCAGCGATAACAAAAAGCAGTAGATATAACCACCATATACCCGGTATGGCGGCGACGACGCCTTGTTCTACCCATGTTTGAGCCAATCCGCTGAGATTATAGTAAATAGCAAACACGGTGGCGGCAATTAGAAAAGTTTTGTCGCTTTTGTTTTGACGGGGAGAAAGGCGCGTAAACGAGACAGCGATCAAAGCCAGCAGAATAGTTGCAACTGGACGGGAAAGCCGCCATTGAAGCTCTGCAATATCATGCGTTCTTTCCGATCCCCATAACATACGTGTCGGTGCAGCTTTGCGCCGATGCCATTTTGATTGCTCGTTTTCAGTAAAATAGGTCATTTTTTCATATTGAATCACACTGTCGCTATCTTTTGGGTAGGCAATACGATAAATATAGCCGTCAAACAATTCGATATGCGGCCGCTGTTCCAGTGATATCTGTTGCCGTTGAATGGCTTCCTTTGCTATGACAATCTCACTGATACCCTCTTTCTTGATAAAGTGAAATACTTCTTCCAAGCGCATGCCAGAATCATCCTTGGCTTGTACAAAAACCACGCGCCCGCTCTTTTCACTGCCGTAAAAACGCCCTGCCTGGAAACGATTGGCATTGAGTTCGGCTTCAGCTTGCGCGTTGAGAATGTAAGTTTCAGCATAAGCCCAGGGACGTGCATAAAGTGAGAGCACACCACTCATGATGCCTACAGGGGCCGCAACTAATAATACTGTATAGAGCACACGGTAATCGCTGAATCCGACAGAACGTAATATGTTCATTTCTTGATCCCTGCTCATTCTACTTAATCCATAAATGACAGAAACATAGAATGAGATGGGGATCAACACCTCCAAAGCAATGATCGTTTTGAGCATTACTAGTTGAAGCATGGCGACCATGCCGAGTGTTTCAGTGACCGCGCCAGCCAAAAATCGAGCAATACTGAAGCTAACGAAAAGCCCCACAAGAATGCTGAGTACAGTAAGAAAAGGGAAGAGCAGTTCTCGTGTGATGTATTTCTCGATGATTTTCATTAAATCGGATTATTTTGTAAATATTAATCTAGCTTGAATGGAGGGCCGCATCACCAAGCATTCAACCACGGTAGTTATCTAACCATTCTCTAAATAAGATTTTATCCACCATCCATCATAAAGCTTATCAGCATTAATTCCTGCCCGAGCAAAGGGTAAAGAAATTGGTTCAACATACAAGCCAATTCACTGAAACAATTTGCACTGTGTTAGTGTTAATAAAGCGGATAATTCTCGGTGCTACCTATCAGCCAAAGATCTTGTAATTAAAGGTCAAGAATACTTGCGTTGATCAACTAGAGCGTTTTTTTATAAAGCCGGTATCGCTTATATTCTTGGCAGCCAATAGTTTCGAGTATACTGCGCATAGGCTTGTTATCTTCAAGGATCCAGGACAGTTCGACTTTTTTGATTCCTCTCACAAGCCCGATTTCTCTCGGCGCATTGATCACCGTAAAAGCCAGTGCCATGCCAAGCGGCGTATTGTGGAATTGCTTGCGCACACCCATTAGCGGAATACGGGCAGTCTGAACCGTGTTGGATTTTAGTTGCTTAATTAAACGAAGCCAGCCTGTCGGAAACAAATTACCATTGAGTTGGGCAAAAATTTCATTAAGGTTGGGAAGGGCTGCCATGAATGCAACAGGAACTCCCTCTACTTCCGCAATCTGGATATATTCACTTGGGACTAGCCAGCGCAGACTGTTGCCAAGCTCAGCAAATTCAGATTGGGTAAAAGGGACAAATCCCCAGTTTTCTGACCAGGCATCGTTGAAAATATCACGCAATATTTCCATTTCTTCACTAAATTTATCGCGGCGTAGCGTTCTCAGCTTAATTTGCTTTGAAAATTTCTGAATCACCGTACGCATGATTCTTGGTGGTTCAAAATCAACCGCAATCCAATAGGCCAGGAGATCTTTAGCAGGCTGGTAGCCGCATTGTTCCAGTAATGGACCATACCATTTAGGTGAATGCGGCATCATGACAACCGGTGGTGTTTCAAAGCCCTCTATTAAAATACCGCACTCCTGATTGATGGATAAATTAAAAGGTCCAGTTACCTGACGTGTGCCCCGTTCAGCAAGCCAAGTTTCGGCAGTATGCATGAGCTTGGCAAAGACCTCGCTATCGTTGATACATTCCAGCGAGCCAAAATGCCCCGTATCTGCGCCATAACGTTGTCTGTGAAGAGTGTCCACTTGTGCACTAATTCTACCTACGGGTTGTTTACCTTTATAAGCAATCCAGGCTTGCCATTTTGCATGCTCTAAAAAAGGGTTAAATCTGGAAAAATGCAAGCGTCGCTCCAAGCGAAGAGGAGGCACCCACATAGGATCATTTGCATAAATTTGCCAGGGAATGTCAATAAATGTACCCATCTCACGGTAAGAGATGACAGGATGCACGTAAATAGGGGTATTTTTCTGCTGATCTATTTGTTCACTCATGATATAAAGCGGATCGGCAGGCTCATGTAATATTGCAAAAACCATGAGCACATTGGCAATTTCTCATCATGTCAGGTGAGGTTGAATGGAATAAGCAAAACCGGAGCAAAAATATCGGCAAGCTTGCCATTAAAGCTTGTTAGTGTTCAATGGTTTGCCTAATTCAAGTCAAGTTTATGGAAAACTTTTCTGCTTTTACCGTTTAAATTGATCAGTATAGGCCAACAGATCGGTTACAAGCTGATGAAAGGCTTGTTTTGCATCGTGCTCTGCTTCAGATGGTGTCGTTGTATCAGCTTGCTTTTCATCAATTGCACCATTCATGCGACAAAAATCATAAAATTTATTCCAAGCGAGGTTGTAATCACGCAGCTGTTTTTGGGGAATAAAAATTTTCAGAATTTCAAACGCTTCGCGCATGACGGGTAATCTTGTGCGTAAATGAGCCGAGAGATCTTCCGGCCAGTGCGTAGGAACTGGATATAAGCCAGCAAGTTCTGTTCTGAAAGTGGTGTCATAATACTCTACGGCATCTGCTCGTCGTCGACGATTAATAATTTCGACGAAAATGGCAATAGCGATGATGAAGCCAAGTAATGTAAATGGCCACAACGGGACCATAATGAAATAATTGGTAATTTGATCTAGATATTTATCCAAAATTTCCTCGACTTTTAACGTATTGGTTAAATTAGAAAATATAAATACAAAATATTAAATTCTTTGAAAATTAAATGATTTGCTCAATCAATTGTAATCGATATTGCCATAGGATAGCGCACGGATCAATATGATATGCCTCGACAATTGCTGTTGGAATCAAGTTTACAAAGATATAGTATACAAAAAAGCTGGAGGGAATAAGTTTCCGAAAGATTGATAGGGTTTGATTAATCGGATATTTATTAAATCCTTATGATGAGAACGGCAGGAAAGGTTAAAATAGGATTGACCGAGTTATACTGATTGCGATATTTTGTCTGTGTTTAAGCAAAATAAACCTAACAAACTGTTTTCCTTCGCCCTCCTGAAAAAGTAAAAGAAGAAAGCATGAAAAATAAATCCAACAAAGCAGTTATGACAGCATCCCCACCACAGCCAGATAGTTTTGAAGCAGCATCAACCGAGCTAGAAGCCATTGTCGTCGCAATGGAAGCAGGGAAAATGACATTGGAAGCTTCGCTTTCAGCTTATAAGCGGGGAGTGGAGCTATTGCATTACTGTCAGACTACGTTGCAAAATGCGCAGCAACAAATACGTGTTCTTGAGGCAGACATGCTGAAAGATTTTTCTACATCAGGTATCGATGAACGCTGATTTCCAGGGCTGGGTTAAAAGCCATCAGTTACAAATAGAGTCTTACCTACAAAATCACCTTCCCGCGGAAAATCATGCGCCGAAGCGCTTGCACGAGGCGATGCGCTATGCGGTACTTGGTGGAGGGAAGAGAATTCGTCCATTGCTTTCTTTTGCCGCTGGAGAATTGAACGGAGCAGATGAAACGCGCGCCATCGTTGTAGCTGCAGCGGTAGAATTGATCCATGTCTACTCGTTAGTTCACGATGATCTGCCTTGTATGGATGATGATACGTTGCGGCGCGGTAAACCTACTTGCCATATGAAATATGACGAACCAACTGCATTATTAGTAGGAGATAGTCTGCAAAGTTTGGCTTTTCAGTTAATGGCTGAATTCAGTTTGGCAGAGAACCCAAAAAAGCAGCTGGAAATGATCAAGCAACTTGCCCAAGCAGCTGGATCACGGGGAATGGCCGGTGGGCAGGCGATTGATCTCGAAAGTGTAGGCAAGATGCTGACTTTGCCAGAGCTTGAATTTATGCATATCCATAAGACTGGGGCTCTTATACGTGCAGCAGTCATGCTGGGGGCGTATTGTGGCGATAAATTAAGCGAAGAACAACTGGATCGTTTGGATCATTTCGCTAAATGTATCGGTCTTGCGTTTCAGGTAGTAGACGATGTGCTTGATGCCGAAGCAACGACTGCAGCATTGGGCAAAACTGCAGGTAAGGATGCCGAGCAAAACAAGCCAACCTATGTCAGTATTTTAGGAGTGAAGCAGGCTCGTGAACTGGCTAAAGCGCTGCAGCATGATGCCTATCAGGCACTTGAACATCTGGGGAAATCTACTCATCGATTATTGCAAGTAACAGATTTCATTGTTCAGCGTGAGTTCTAATCCTGATTCTTTTCTTTTTACAATCAGCTAACATTTCTATTTAAGTTTGCATGTACCCATTACTTGACCGTGTTAACACTCCTACCGACTTAAGAAAGCTGGAGCGTAAACAACTACCACAATTTGCTGATGAGCTACGTCAATTTCTGGTTGAATCCGTGGCAAAAACTGGCGGGCACTTGTCGTCGAATCTTGGTACTGTCGAATTAACCATTGCGCTGCACTATATCTTCAATACGCCCTGTGACCGACTGGTATGGGATGTAGGTCATCAAACCTATGCTCATAAGATATTGACTGGCCGGCGTGAAGGAATGGCTAAATTGCGCATGCACGGCGGTATTGCGGGATTTCCGCGACGGGATGAGAGTGTATATGATGCCTTTGGTACAGCCCATTCGAGCACATCTATCAGTGCGGCTTTAGGGATGGCAGTGGCCGCACAACTAGGAGGTATCAAACGGCGCACGATTGCTGTGATTGGCGACGGGGCCATGAGTGCCGGTATGGCATTTGAAGCGTTGAATAATGCTGGCGTAATGGATGCTAATTTGCTGGTGATATTGAACGATAATGATATGTCCATTTCTCCTCCAGTCGGGGCGCTCAATAATTATTTAGCCAAGCTGATGTCTGGTAGATTTTATGCAACAGCTCGTCGTGCCGGTGAGAGGGTATTGGGCGTAATGCCACCCGTTCTGGAGTTGGCTAGGCGTGCCGAAGAGCATGTAAAAGGAATGATGACTCCTGGTACATTGTTCGAAGAGTTTGGCTTCAACTATATCGGGCCAATTGATGGGCATGATCTGGATGTGCTGCTTACGACGCTGAGCAATATCAAACATCTGGATGGGCCCCAGTTTCTACATGTTGTGACGCGTAAGGGTGCTGGCTATCAGCCGGCTGAAGAGGATCCGATTTTGTATCATGGTGTGGGGAAATTTGAGCCAACCCAGGGCATTGTTTCCAAATCCGGTAGTAACCCAACTTATACACAAATCTTTGGCGACTGGTTGTGTGATATGGCGGCCATAGATCCACGCTTGATTGGTGTTACACCTGCGATGCGCGAAGGATCGGGTTTGGTCAGATTTTCCCGGGAATATCCGAATCGCTATTTCGATGTAGGAATTGCTGAGCAACATGCGGTGACTTTTGCTGCTGGTGCGGCATGTGATGGGTTGAAGCCGGTGGTGGCTATTTATTCAACTTTTTTACAACGCGCTTATGACCAGTTGATTCACGACGTGGCCATTCAAAATTTACCCGTGGTTTTTGCCATTGATCGCGCGGGATTAGTGGGAGCTGATGGACCTACCCATGCAGGTAGCTTTGATCTAAGCTATTTGCGCTGCATTCCGAATATGACGGTAATGACGCCTGCCGATGAAAATGAATGCCGTCAAATGCTTTACACTGCTTACCAGATGAACACACCGACAGCGGTGCGTTATCCACGTGGGACAGGCGTTGGCGTAAAGATACAAAAAGAGATGCAGGTATTACCACTAGGTCGTGGAGAGATTCGCCGGAAAGGTAGCAAAATCGCTTTGCTTGCTTTTGGCAGCATGCTGGCCCCTTCTCTGGAGGCAGCGGAGGAATTGGATGCTACCGTTGCGAATATGCGGTTTGTCAAACCATTGGATGAAGATTTGGTGCTAGCGTTAGCGGCTACCCATGAATTGCTGGTCACGATTGAAGAAAATACCATTATGGGTGGAGCGGGTAGTGCTGTGATGGAATCACTGGCAAACAAAAGAATGGTCGTTAAGCTGCTTCAGTTAGGCTTGCCAGATCTTTTCCTTGATCAGGGAGATCCTACACAAATGTTGGTTGATTGCGGCTTAGACAAAATGGGTGTCATTAGCTCCATCCGTGCTAGGCTATCCGAATAACTGGTAGAGTATCTGCAATGACTCCACTTGAGTGAGCTGATGATTTCTATTGATGTTTTTTAATGGTTTTCATGCTTAGAACCAACTTTGTAAAGGAAGGTCTGACCAAAAAGCGCCTACTCGGTCTTGGTTAGTCCTTTTAGACTTGACGCACGTTGTCATTCTTAAAGGCTTTCAGTAGCGAAGCAGGTTGTCTCTATCTTTCCAGAAGGAATCACTATGAACAAACAAACTGATTTTTCGATTGCTGATGTACAAAGTTCGTTGGATACCCGGCGTATTGCAATCGACAGAGTGGGTATTAAAGCCATTCGTCATCCAGTCAAAGTAGCCGATAAAGATGGTGGGGTGCAGCATACCGTTGCAGTATTCAACATGTATGTGAATTTACCGCATAATTTCAAGGGTACGCACATGTCTCGATTTGTCGAGATACTGAATAGCCACGAACGTGAGATTTCCGTTGAGTCATTTGAGGGAATCTTGCGGGCTATGGTAACCAGGCTAGAATCTGATTCTGGACATATTGAAATGACCTTTCCTTACTTCGTTAACAAATCAGCTCCCATCTCTGGTGTGCAAAGTTTGTTGGATTATGAAGTCACTTTTATTGGTGAAATCAAACAGAATCACTATGCATTCACTATGAAAGTGATCGTTCCTGTAACTAGCCTTTGCCCCTGCTCCAAGAAAATTTCAGAGTATGGCGCACACAATCAACGCTCTCATGTAACCGTTTCAGTACGTACCAATAGTTTTGTCTGGATTGAAGATATGATTAAAGTAGCCGAAGAGAATGCTTCTTGTGAACTTTACGGTCTGCTCAAGCGTCCAGACGAAAAATATGTCACTGAAAGAGCCTATGACAATCCCAAATTTGTCGAAGACCTTGTACGTGATATAGCAGAAGTGCTGAATAGTGATGATCGTATTGATGCCTATGTGGTGGAATCAGAGAATTTCGAGTCCATTCATAATCATTCTGCTTATGCACTGATCGAACGGGATAAATGCAACGAGTTGCCCCATACTTAATTTTGCGTATCAACTAGCAGTATTATTCTTCTCCTTGTCGAGCAAAATCACGCAGGCGGAAACCTAATAGCCATAAGGCAGTGAAATAGGAAGCAGCGCCTAGGAGGACAACTTGGGCCAAGCGTAGTGCGCGCTCCATTGCAGTATTTTGTAACCAGGATAGATCGCTACCTGTCGCAAACCAGAGAGTGCCGCTCATGACAACTAGTGCTGTTAAAATTTTCAGTAAGAATATTGCCCAACCGGGTTGCGGCTGATAAATGCCATGATGGCGTAATTTATAGTAGAGTAATCCTGCATTAAGGCAAGCACCTAGGCCGATCGCCAACGCTAATCCAGCATGCTCCAATGGAAAGATAAAAGCAAGATTCATTAATTGAGTTGCAACGAGTGTGATGACGGCAATTTTGACAGGAGTTTTGATATTTTGTCGGGCATAAAAACCGGGAGCCAGCACTTTTACCAGAATGAGCCCAAGTAAGCCGATGCTGTAGGCGATAAGTGCTTGACGGGTCATCCAGACATCTTCCGCTGTAAAAGCGCCATGATAAAAAAGCGTGGCAATAAGCGGCGTAGCGAGCAATGCCAATGCTACGGCTGCCGGTAATGTCAGCAGAAAAGTCAATCGTAAACCCCAATCCAGCAGGTGAGAGTATCTCTCGTTATCATGGCTCGCGTAATGGCGCGATAAGGAGGGTAACAAGATGGTTCCCAGTGCGACACCAAGAAGGCCTGCCGGAAATTCCATTAACCGATCAGCATAGTAAAGCCAGGAAACGCTACCTGTCACTAGCAATGAAGCAAAAATGGTGTTGATCAGCATACTGATCTGTCCGATAGATACCCCAAAAACCGCTGGCCCCATTAGTTTGAGCACGCGCCACGCGCCGGTATCCTTTGATTTCAGATGAAAACGGGGTATTCGTTTGAGGCGTATCAAGAACGGGATTTGAAATGCAAGCTGCAGTATGCCACCGAGGAATACTGCCCAAGCAAGGGCAAGGACGGGAGGATCAAGTAGAGGTGCAAGCCAAATCGCACAGCCGATGAACGATAAATTCAATAAAACCGGCGTAAATGCTGGCACTGAAAATTTACTATAGGTATTAAGGATTCCTCCTGCCAGCGCGACAAAAGAGATAAACAAAATATAAGGAAAAGTAATGCGCAGTAGTTCGATGGTTAACACGAATTTTTCCTGATCGGCTGAGAATCCTGGGGCACTGATATAAATGATGAGTGGTGCAGCCAACACCCCGGCCAGCGTTACTATAAATAGTGCAATTCCCAATAATGTCGCCACATGATCAATCAGTTCGCGTGTTTCATTTTCCGTACGGCGGTTTTTATATTCAGCAAGAATAGGAACAAATGCTTGTGAAAAGGCGCCTTCTGCAAATAGTCGACGTAACAGATTGGGAATACGAAATGCAACAAAGAAAGCGTCGCTTGCCATCCCAGCACCAAAGATTCTGGCGATGAGTACGTCACGCAAGAATCCTAGGATGCGTGAAATTAATGTCATGCTGCTGACTGCGGCAAGTGCTCTAAGTAGATTCAATTGAGTGGACGATATAAATAAATTGACTTTATTTCATTTCCAAATCAAACATGCTGTGCGAAGTCGAGCCACAGACAGTATCAATCATACGACAAGGTAAGCGGACAAAGTTACTTTTGATTTTAGAAATGGAATTAAATAAGAAGATCAGCTTTTTTGAATATAAAATAATTTTCTGTCTGATTTAACCTTTAGCTGCTCACAATAGCTAAAAGATAAAGCATGGTTGGTATTTATTGTTAAAATATTAAAAATTCTGTTAATAATTAACTAGAGAGGTGATAGAAGGTGCTCAAAAAAATCGTCATCATTATTGCAGCTTTTTTTGTCATTAGTTATATCTATTTAATGGTTAAGTATTTTTAGTCTGATAAATGCTCTGGTTATGTCATGCAGCCAGTCTGTCAGTTTTGAGATTGGTGTGACAATGGCATATCATTTTTATTTGCGTTCATTCTAATTGAGAGTAAGTTTTAGAAATATCCAAAACTAATGAATCAATATCTCCATAATATAAAACCCTGACATACCTCATTCCATTGCTAAATCAGAAGTGGTTTTGTCGGCTTCACTTTGTCGTATGATTGATACTGTCTACGGCTGGCCTTCACGTCATGTTTGAATTGGAAATGGAATTACATCAAACAAGCTGATCTATAGAAGTTATTCTACTTTTCTAATTTTGATGAGCCATTTTTTTTGCTGCTTGTGGAGGTTCTGCTGTGTTAGCACGATGAATGCTAAACTAAATTATTCCATTTCTAAATCAAAAGTGGTTTTGTCAGCTTCACCTTGCCGTATGATGATACTGTCTGCGGCTCGCCTTCGCGTCATGTTTGATTTAAAAATGGGATTAGATGGGCGATGCTGGACATAATTTAAACAGTGGCGTCTGTGGTATTTGCGATATCTAATATCTATAGTAGCCGCTTCGCCCTTGTTAATTGGTAAGAGATGGTGGCGAATCAGGGATTTGAACCCCGGACCAACGGATTATGATTCCGCTGCTCTAACCACTGAGCTAATTCGCCATATAAGCATAAAACGTGCATTTTGCCTTTGGAGTGGGAATGCTGTCAAGATTGACTTGATGTTTCTTTTACATATTTGCTGTATTCCCAGAGATAAAGCATCTGTATAATTTCATCATGAAATTCGATATTGTTGTGATCGGTGGTGGCTTGGTGGGTGCAAGTCTAGTCGTGGCACTTAAAGGAAGCGGCTTGAAAATAGCGCTGATTGAATCGCGCTTGCCTGCTCCATTGCCAAATGATACGAGCTGGGATAGCAGAGTTTATGCTATCAGCCCAGGTAGTGCTGCTTTTCTGCAAAAGCTAGGCTTGTGGCAACAAGTAGAAGATGCACGCATTACACCGGTGTACGAGATGAAGGTGTTCGGCGATGACGGCGCAGCGAGGCTTGATTTTAGTGCTTATGCAAGTGGATTATCTGAGCTGGCGTTTATCGCTGAAAATCGGCAATTACAAACTGCTGTTTGGAAGGCACTTACCAGTATAGCTGATGAGAGTGTGACAGTTTTCTGCCCCGCCCAGTGTATTTCGCTTGTATGGCATGAGTCCCGAGTTGATATACAGCTGGCAGATGGCCGCTTGCTACAAGCTGCTTTAGTCATAGGTGCCGATGGTGTTAATTCATGGGTAAGGAAGCAAGCAAAAATTGAGGTAACACAGCATGCCTATCACCAAATAGGTATGGTAGCCAATTTTAGCGCTGAAATTTCTCATTTTAACACGGCATATCAGTGGTTCCGGCGAGATGGTGTGTTAGCATTATTACCATTGCCTGATAAACGGGTATCCATGGTGTGGTCAGCAAATGAATCTCAGGCTAGCAAGTTACGCGACTTATCCGATGAAGCATTATGCTGCCAGGTAGCGGAAGCTGCCAACCATATACTTGGAAAATTCCAGTTGGTGACTGAGCCAGTAGGTTTTCCGCTGAATTTTGTACATGTCAAAGCACTAGCAAAACCACGGCTAGTTTTAATTGGTGATGCTGCACATGGGATTCATCCGCTAGCAGGGCAAGGCGTCAATCTAGGCTTGCGTGATGCACGTGAATTAGCTGCCATTCTAATGAATCGAGGCTTGCAATCAGATTGTGGCGACTTTATGTTATTGCGCCGCTATGAGCGAGCACGTAAGGAAGATATTCTTGCGATGGAATTTGTAACCGATGGTCTACAAAAATTATTTAGCAGTCCAGACCCTATATTGATTCGTTTACGAAACCTGGGGTTTGAAATTACCAATCGTTTTCCCTTATTAAAAAACAGACTGATGCAGCATGCACTCAGTTAAACCTGGATTCATCAATTGAATGGAATGAAGTGCGCTATTTTATGGGGCAGGGTGAGATGCCACAAAGCGGAATAGTCGCTTTACTTCGAGAGGTTATAACACAGCCATGTGCTCGTAAATTAGGTAATCTACCCGAAGCAATTGCATCCAACAGGGGGTGCAAAAATTTTTTAAAGATAAGAATAATCATCATGTTAACACCTAACATCAGCGATGAGCTGAGGAGGCTAGGTCAAATGAGCATACCGAACCCTAATTTTTTGAACAGGAGCAAAATAATCATGCGTTTACATCATTTTTGTATGTTTCTGCTGTTAAGCTTTATTTTCAATTATGCCTTCGCTGATGAAGCGCAGCTCAAAAAAATGCTCCAAACACATTTCCCGGGTAGCGAGATCGAAAGTGTTCGTAAAACCCCTTATATGGGTTTGTATGAGGTTGTGGTTGGTGGAGAAATCCTCTACACAGACGAGAAGGCAGCATATTTTTTCGTGGGACATATCGTCGATACTAAAACGCGAGTAAGTTTGACCAGCGAACGCATGCAGGAGCTCAGAGATGCACGACGAATAGCACTGGATACTTTACCATTGGATCTAGCGATCAAGGCGGTTAAGGGAAATGGAAAGCGCACGCTGATCGTTTATTCTGATCCACATTGCCCTTATTGCAAAAAATTGGAAGCAGAACTTGCTAAGGTAAACGATGCTACCATTTACACACTGCTTTATCCTATCTTAAAAAACTCAATGCAAACAGCAACAGCGATTTGGTGTTCGGCTGACCGGCTAAAGGCCTGGGATGATTTTATGCTACAAGGGATTGCGCCCACAGGGAAAGACTGCGAAACGCCGTTGAATACATTGCTTCAATCAGGACAGAAAAATAAAGTAAACGGAACACCCACGCTTATCTTTGCTGATGGATCAGTTGTATCCGGCATGATTCCAGCAGAAGAGATTGAGAGAAGACTCGATGACGCGGGAAAAAAATAGAACGAATGAGCATGCATAGTTTTATTTTCGTACAAGAAATAGTAACCAGCTTATTCTTTTTTTATTTTTGAGCCTGAAGTTGTGAGGAATAGTTTTTGGGTAACAGTACCCACATTTTTCCTTTTTGCTTCATTTTTCCGGCCTGGCTTGCTGCTTCCGGGCCGAATCCCCAGAAGAAATCAGCACGTACTCCACCTTTTATCGCACTACCCGCATCCTGGGCTACCATCAACCGATTGAGCGGTTTGTTGCTGTTAGGCCAGGTGGTGGAGAGAAAAACAGGAGCGCCTTGTGGTATAGCGCGGGGATCGACAGCCAAGCTTCTACCCGCAGTGAGTGGTATACCCAATGCACCAATTGGGCCAGACAAGTTGTTAGGGAGCTCTCGAAAAAAGATATAGCGTGAATTTTGATGCAGTAATTGAGTGAGTTTGTCAGGATTTTGCTGTCCCCACTGCTTGATTCCCTGCATGGAAGCATTTTCTAAGGGAAGTTCACCACGCTGAACCAGGAGTTTTCCGATTGATTGATAGGGATGGCCATTCTGATCGGCATAACCCACTCTGAGAATTTCTCCATTTTCGAGAATGATACGGCCTGAACCTTGAATCTGGAGAAAGAATAATTCAACTTGATCGTTGACCCATACAAGCTCACGCCCTTTCAGTGATGCTGATTCATTCTCAATTTCTGCTCGAGTATAATACGGTACCACTTTGCGTCCTTCTAAACGGCCTCTCAATTGCAGATTCTTAAGTTCTGGATAAACATCAGCTAATTCGATAATAAGAAGTTCATCAGGTTGCGCATAAAGTGGGTAACGATACTGCTGTGATGGGGTGCGGCTGCCTTTAAGCAGTGGTTCATAGTAGCCGGTAATTAATCCTTCAGCACTACCATCCAAGTTCATTACCTGATGGGGGGTAAAATGGAGCTTAAGGAAATGTTTAATGGTGTTATCAGTGGGTTGCTTGATCATGCTGGCTTTTTTGCAGGTTTCCCGCCACAATAGTTGCTTATTTAAAGCATTGCAGCTTTGTAAAAAAGCAGTCCACGCTGGCAAAAGCATGTCTTGTTCCCATTCTTTTAATTGAGACCAATCAGTGGCTTTTAGCTGACTGGTGCTAGGGGATATGGGGGATACTTGGGGTACAATGGGAGCAGACGGGGATTTGCTTGTGCTTGAGGAAGCAGATGGTTTGGCAGGTATGTGTGCTGGCGGAATAGTCTCTGTTTTGCAGGCTACCAGCAGCAACAATAGCAATGCGAGAATAGATAAAGTTGATTGGCTTTGCATTTAATTTTAATTAAAGTTATATTTTTTGATAAATTCTGACTATACAACAAGCTGAGAGATATGTGGATATTAGCAGCAGAAGCAGCGCTGGCATTGGGATTATTTATTTTTATCATTTGGTGGACTCTGCCTAAGAAAAAAGACAAGAGCAAGAAGGAAGATTGACTGGCCTTGGAAAATAATCACTCATGCTTTTAGCATCTAAATTTTTTATAAACTGTAAATGCATCGATCATACCGGGTTATCTAGATCAATGAAGTGATGTTTGATGCCAAATTGCCGGGCAATATGTTCTCCAAGTGCTTGCACACCGAAACGTTCAGTTGCGTGGTGTCCTGCCGAAATAAATGCGACTCCTGATTCTCGTGCAGTATGGACATTTTGCTCGGAAATTTCACCTGTAATGAATGCATCAATATCCAACTGGATAGCTTCTTCGAAATAGTTCTGCGCGGCACCGGTGCACCAGGCGATGCGGCGGATTTGCTTAGTTGGTTCGCCAATGATCAATGGTTGACGTACCAATACCAATGATATTTTTTCACCCAGCTCATTGAGAGAAAGTGTGCGCATAACTTCGCCGTATGAGGCAATGTTTTGTTCTCCAAAGTGACCGACTGTCGCAAAATGGAGTTTTTGTCCCAATTGAGCGTTGTTACCTAATTCTGGATGAGCATCTAGGGGGAGATGATAGGCAAAAAGGCTTATTTCATGCTTCATCAATAAGGCGATGCGCCGATGCCTTATGCTGCGCAGTGTTCTGTCTTCGCCACGCCAAAAATAACCATGGTGCACGAGGACGGCGTCAGCGTGCATGGCTACAGCCGCTTGCAGAAAATCCATTGATGCTGTAACGCCACTTACTATAGTATGAATTTGATTGCGCCCTTCCACTTGCAGTCCATTTGGGCAATAATCTTGAAAACGTGAAATATCCAGTAATTGGTTCAGATAATTCTCAAGTTCATCCTGTTGCATTTTTTATTCCTGATCACTATATACCTATTGATATTGTAACTCCTGATTAATACGCTGATATGAATAAACTTTGGTTAATTTTTGCACAATCGGTCACGGTACTGCTGGCGATTTTTTTTATCGTTTCCACGCTCCGGCCTGAGTTATTGCCCTGGACGCCACGTGGCAAGTTGGCGACGGTCAAAGAAGCTATGTCCGTTGAAACGGCACCCCGGCCTGGTAGCTTTTATGCTGCCGCAGAAATTGCGATGCCGTCGGTTGTTAATATTTTTACGAGCAAGGAAGTCAGGATGCCATCACATCCGCTACTGGATGACCCGATGTTTCAGCGTTTTTTTGGCGAGCGTTTTGAGTCCAGACCAAGGCGCGCTTCCAGTCTTGGCTCAGGCGTGATTGTCAGTCCAGAAGGGTATATCCTGACGAATCATCATGTAGTGGAGGCAGCAAGTGAAATCCAGGTTGCCTTGGTGGATGGTAGAAATGCCAAAGCGCGCATCATTGGTTCTGATCGGGAAAGTGATTTAGCTGTACTAAAGATTGATCTGGATAATCTGCCCAGTATCACTTTTGGTCAATCCGAGCAAGCAAGAGTGGGTGACATTGTGCTCGCTATCGGTAATCCTTTTGGCGTTGGTCAGACCGTTACCATGGGAATTATCGGTGCATTAGGGCGATCCCAAGTAGGCATCAATACTTTTGAGAATTTTATTCAAACTGATGCAGCTATTAACCCAGGTAATTCAGGCGGTGCGCTGACTGATACGGCCGGTAATTTGATTGGAATCAATACGGCTATTTATTCTCGTACAGGTGGATCGCTCGGCATAGGCTTTGCTATTCCAGCAAATGCAGCTAAACAAATCATGGAGCAAATTATCGAAACCGGGAATGTGATACGTGGTTGGCTAGGTGTGAGTATGCAGGATATCACGCCTGAGCTGGCAGAGTCATTTAGGTTAAAAAAAGCTGGGGGCGCACTCATTGCCGGTGTGCTGAAAAATGGTCCAGCTGATGAAGCCGGGATAAAACCAGGAGATATCCTGCTTGCTATGGATGGAAAAACAGTGGCAGATTCCTCCGAAATGCTCAACCTGGTTGCAGCTTTAAGCCCGGGGAAAACAGTGACTTTAACGATATTACGTAATAGCTCGGAAAGGTCAGTTAAAGTTAAAGTGGGTAAACGTCCTACTTAATGAGCAGGATAGCATGCTTGGATCAATAGCTCATACACGTTTTTTTGCGTGTGGATTTAAATGTTTGAAGCCATATTTCCGAAGAAATAGATCAAAAGAAACAGGATAACCTGAATGAAAGTGGTGCCACCAAATCCAAATTCAAAAGCACTAGCTGCCTTATACCGTTGGTTCGATATCAATATATTTGCGCTGGGCCGTGAAATGCGGCTTTCGTATTTGCCTCCATTAATGGTGTACGTTGCTGCTGGTATTTCAAGCTTGACTGGAATCGTTGGCACATTTTATGTTAAAGAGCGGTTGGGGCTTTCTGCTGAGTTCCTGGCAGGTCTGGCATTCTGGATGGCATTGCCATGGGCGCTCAAAATGCCGATTGGCCATCTTGTCGACTTGATATGGCGTTGGAAGAGCTTGCTCGTCTATCTGGGAGCAAGTTTGATTATGGTAAGCCTGCTCATCATGATCGGATTGCTTGGGTATACCGATACCATGCGAAGTGTTGCTGCACTAGAAAGCTGGTATGTAGCAGCCGCCTTACTTGCTCCGATTGGTTATGTTCTCCAAGATGTAGTGGCCGATGCAATGACAGTCGAAGCTGTTCCACGTGTAGATGCGAATGGGAAACCATTGCCTTTAGAAAAGCGCAAACAAATGCATGTCACAATGCAAACTCTTGGCCGAGTGGCTATCATTGGCGGCAGTGTGCTTGTCTCTATTGCGAATGTTATTTTGATGCGCGATGTGGGTGCCATGCCAGAAGAAGGTAGGACCGCTGCCTATTTGTTGGTTTATAAACTTGCCTTGGTGATTCCATTTATCTCGGTTTGCGGGGTATTTTTTGCGAGCTGGTTGCGGCGGCAAAATATGAGACGTTTTTTGTCACAGGGACTGAACCGTAAAGAGGCTGAGGCATTGTTGACTATCCATACCGAAGCACCGCCGGTTAATTGGTGGATATTGGGCGGTGGTGCAGCGTTTACGATTGTATCTTTAAGTATCGGACTCGGTGGGTTTGCTGCTGCCGAGGAAATTGTTTTTTGTTTATCAATGGCCATCATTCTTTTTCTGATCTGGCGTCTTTCGAGTGAGCTTGATGCAGAAGCACGCAATCAGTTGGTGGGTACAGCTATTCTGATATTTATATTCCGTGCGCTCCCTAACCCTGGAGCAGGCATAACCTGGTGGATGATTGATCAACTAGGTTTCGATCAGCAATTTCTTGCCACCTTGTCATTGATAGGTGCGGTCTTAACGTTGGTGGGAATGTTTATATTTCGCCGTTTTATGGCAGAACGCTCTATGGCTTATATTATAGGTGCACTTACCATTGCCGGCACCTTGTTGTCTTTCCCAATCATAGGTATGTACTTTGGTTTGCACGAATGGACAGCAGCACAAACAGGAGGAATAGTAGACGCACGTTTTATCGCTATAATAGATACGGCAATAGAATCACCACTGGGCCAAATTGCAATGATTCCTATGCTGGCATGGATTGCTAATTCAGCGCCAGATAAACTTAAAGCAACTTTCTTTGCTGTCATGGCATCGTTTACTAACCTTGCTTTATCAGCTTCTCAATTGGGCAGCAAATATATTAACCAGATTTTTGTCGTTACACGCGAAGTGAGGGATCCTGTCACCAGTGATATCTCTGTACCAGCTGATTACAGTGAACTAGGTATGCTATTAATAACAGTCACTGTTATTGGCTTTATTCTACCTTTTCTGGCTATTATCCTGATGAAACAAACACGTTTCCGTAGCGCTTGAGAGCTGGCTTTACCTTGATCTATCTAAAATTTTCTCAATAAGATTGAGAAAACGCCGATATATGGATTGCTTTATAAGCAATAAAGGCTTGTCAAAAGCAAAACAACACTTTTTTATAATTTTAGGAGTGATTATGGTAAGGTTGAAACAACTGATAATTATCTTTTTTATATTGAGTAGTGATGTTTATGCAGCAGTCGATATTAATACTGCTTCACAAGCCGAGCTCGAAGCGCTGAAGGGAATTGGTCCAGCCAAGGCAAAAGCCATTGTTGAATATCGAAATGAGCATGGACTGTTTAGTTCGATTGATGATTTGGAAAAAGTAAATGGTATTGGAGCGGGCACTCTTCAGCAAATACGCAGCGATCTGACAGTGGATAAGGAGGAAAAAATAGCAGTTGAACAGAAAAAAGAATCCAATCCATAAGTTAGCGAAGTAATGCTATACCCCCAGACATATATTTCAGTTTCTGGGGGTATTTTTTTTGCTTATTCCACTTCCAAATCAAAAATGATGCGAAGCCGAGCCGCAGACAATATAAATATTACGGCAGGGTGAAGCCGACCAAGTCAGTTTTGATTTAGAAATGAAATTATTCTGATTCTTTGGACATTCATTTTTAATGACATATGCGATAATTAATCCTCTAGCAAAAATTGCATTGTCTATGTTCAAAACAATTGAGAATTTTGTTGGTAGGACCCCCTTAGTAGAGCTTAAACGGATCCCTGGAGAAACCAGTAATACCATTCTGGCTAAGCTTGAGGGAAATAACCCAGCTGGATCAGTAAAAGATCGGCCAGCGCTTTCTATGATTAAGCATGCGCAAAAACGAGGGGATATCCAACCAGGTGATACTTTAATTGAAGCTACGAGTGGCAATACTGGTATTGCCTTGTCGATGGCGGCGGCCATAATGGGTTATCGGATGATTCTTGTTATGCCGGAAAATTTGAGTATAGAACGCCGGCAAGCAATGAGTGCGTTTGGCGCTGAAATTATATTAACCCCTAAGGAAGGGGGCATGGAAAAGGCACGTGATATTGCTGAAAAAATGTGTGAAGAAGGTAAGGGGGTTATTCTTGATCAGTTTGCTAGCCCCGATAATCCGTTAGCTCATTATGAGGGTACCGCTCCAGAAATCTGGCGTGATACGGATGGAAAAATAACTCATTTTGTAAGTAGCATGGGTACCACAGGCACAATCATGGGATGCGCTCGATATTTTTCAGAAAAGAAATCAGCTATTGAAATTATTGGAGTCCAACCGGAAGAAGGATCGCAGATTCCAGGTATTCGTAAGTGGCCAGCAAATTATTTGCCGAAAATATACGACCCTAAACGGGTGAGTCGCATTATACTGGTTTCTCAGCATGAAGCTGAGACTATGACTCGGCGTTTGGCACGCGAAGAGGGCATCTTTGCGGGGGTTTCATCAGGTGGGGCACTAGCTGCAGCGCTTAAAGTTTCTGCAGAGCTAGATAATGCAGTGATTGTTTTTATTGTATGCGACCGCGGCGATCGCTATTTATCTACCAGCGTTTTTAATTAAAAAACCAGATTTGACCGATGCACTATTAAACAAGAAGAATGGCTATTTTTGGCTACCCTTTTTAGTTTATGGAGATACAGTAACTAATTCATCTCTTTTACCTGAGAGAGCTAATAGTAACTGAAGCAAACTGATAAACAATTTATAAATATTAATGGACACCTCTTTCAAGAAACAAATGTAACACAATGGTTTTACAGCAAATATTAAGTAGCCTCAGGAACAGGGGTAAGATTAAACCCCAGCTTCCGAGCGCGAACAGTCAGATGATGCAACACGCGTTGACGATATCGCTCCTCATAGTACTCCTGCCCTTTATCGACGTACTCGGTTCCTTTCGTTAGCATCGTGTAGATCAAGCGCGCCAGTTTGTGTGCTGTCGCTGTGATTGCCTTTGCCTTGTCGAGTCTGCCACATAATCTTCTGTAATAGGCACCCAGTGCAGACTGGCTGGATTTCAATGAAACTGCCGCCATGCGCAGTGCCTGAGCCGCACGGTTCGCTGTGCGCTTGCTTGCCCCCGATAGCACTTTTCCGCCCGATATCTTTGTTCCAGGACACAACCCAAGCCACGAGGCAAACTGCTTCGCACTCTTGAACCTGCTCATGTCAGCGCCCACTTCACTCAGGACTTTCATCGCAATCGTCACTTCGATGCCGTCAATTCGCGTCAAATCAACCCCACACATGCCAATCAGATGGGCACGCAAATCAAATTTGGGAGCGTTCTTGACATTGGAGCGGCGCTTCTTCTGGCAGATCTCTACCTTGTGCACCTGAAGTGCCGCCAGCATGGTTTCAAGCTGCCGGTCACATTCGGTGAGTCGTTCGCTGTAGGCGTCATAGAGTGACATCGCTTGCTTGAGTGCAAACAGGTGTTCTTCCCGCCAATTCCCGACTAACGATTTCTCAATCTCGTCTTTGCCAGCCCGGATGCGATTGCTCTTGAGATTCGCCAGGATGTGCCCATCTCTCACCAGTAATGATGGCACGAACGATCTTTTGACCGGTTTCGCCCACAATATCCGAAATCACGTTCGCCAATTGTATGTTCATTTGCGCCAGAGCCTTTTGCATATGTTGCACATGTCGCGCCTGATAACGGATCAGCATATCGCGTTGACGAGATATGGCTCGTAGTGCACATATCTCATCTTTCGGACGGAATGCGCCAGACAACAACCCAAAGCTCATCAGTTGCTGTAACCATTGGCAGTCCAGTACATCCGACTTCCAGCCAGAAACATTTCTAACGTGCCGCGCATTTACTAGATACACAGTCAGCCCGCGCGACTCCAAAAGTTCATACAGTGGAATCCAGTATACCCCCGTCGATTCCATTGCCACAGTGTCAATTTCACAGGCCTCTAACCAGTCCGCTAAACCATTCAGGTCTGCGGTGAAACTCTTGAATTCCCTTACCGGCTTGTTATCTCGATCCGGCGGTACCGCCACAAAATGGCTCGCAGAGCCAATATCAATCCCCGCTGCATTCGGATGGATTAACTCCAATTTACTTTGCTTGAACTTTGCTATGACATCCTCCATTATCTCTATTGGAATGTCGCGCTGGTTCAGGTACGTCGTTGTACTCACTCTTTCAAACGGGATGCCCGTTGCCACGGACTCACCAATGTCGCCGACGTGACCCATGACCACGCTAAAAAACGGGCGGATTAGCACCAGTGATGGGTCGGTCTTCTCCAGCGCGACATTCCAACTTTACTCCTCAAGCTCTGACGCCGCTTGTTTCTTCTGCGCGCCTTGCCGCCTCTAGCGGATTACTACGCTAAAAATTCAGAGTTTTAAACAAAACGAAGCGAGAACAACAAATATTGGCGCTGTATATGATTGATATGTAAGAAAACATTTTCTGCGAAAAACAATGTATTGTGACTAAATAGGAATTTTTATAGGTCTCCTAATATAAATACCGAGAGTTGTGATTACATAATTAATCTCGTCACCTTTATGGTACGGCTGACATCAAACAAGATAAATCCTGAGAAAAGCATTATTGCAGTAGCAGAGATTGCAAGCAATACAGCGGATATCGCAAAGAATAAATGAGGCAGTGGAGCAAGAATCATCATGAAATTATGCAAAAAGCTATAGTCTCTACGGGTTACAGTAGAGATTCCTGCCTAAGTAAAAAAGATAATACCCACTCCGACTGTTGCTGTACCAATCAATTGCGTGCCATTGCTAAAATTTAATGCATATTAATTACTCGAAAAGATTGATAATGCCATCCAGTCCCACAAAATTAATGGAATAAGTTGCTTTCTCTCGTAAAACGGGTTTTGCGTGGTAAGCAATACCAATGCCTGCAGATTCCAGCATTTTTATATCATTGGCGCCATCGCCCACCGCAATAACTTGTTCCTTGTTTAGACCTAGCTCATCTCGGATACGCTTTAACACTTCAGCTTTTCCCTCGGCGCCAATAATATTACCAAGCACTTGGCCAGTTAATTTTTTATCCTTGATTTCCAATGTATTTGCAAAGGCATAATCTAACCCAAGCTCTGTTTTGACTCTATCAGTGAAGAAGGTGAAACCACCTGAGATTACCATGGTCTTGATACCTACTGCTTGCATGCGCTGTAATAGTTTATTTGCGCCAGGGTTTGATTTGACTTTTTCATCATAAACTTTTTGTAGCGCTTCTTGCGGTAATCCTTCTAAAAGTGCTGTACGCCGAATCAGGCTTTCAGCGAAGTCAATTTCGCCTCGCATGGTGCTCTGCGTAATTTCTGCAACTTGGGGCTGGACATTGTTCATACCAGCCATTTCGTCAATTGATTCAATGGCGATGAGGGTGGAGTCCATATCCATTGCAATTAGCCCAAAGTTAGTTAACTTTGTTCCGCTCGGAACAAAAGCAAAATCGAGTTTTACTTCAGAGCAGTATTCAGGAATATCGGGATGAGGATCGGCATTGGCCAAGCGGAACGCTTGCCCGGTAATACGTTCAATATGGCTAGCTTGTGCGAGTTTTGCAACTGCTCGCAGGTCGCTGTTTTCAATTTCTAGTCCTTGAATGATGAGGTTCATGGTGTATCCGAATTATTATTAATTATTGATAGTGATGTTAATAAAGCAAGCGTAAAGCAGGGTACTCCAGCTGGTGTAGTTCCATTTTAAATCAAAACTGACTTTGTCGGCTTTACTTTGCCGTGTGATTGATACCGCCTGCGGCTCGCCTTCGTGTCATTTTTGATTTAAAAATGGAAAAATGAAATACCTTGCTTTGCACTTGCTTTTAATTAGGAATTAATTTTAAGGTGGAAAGTTTATTCCAGTTATCCCCTGTTGCTTATTTTGACTTTATACATTAAGTACAGCGATAATCCATGCAAATTTATTTATGAAATTTTTCCATCTTAAAATAATTAACAAGGAGTAGAAAGTGGATTTTACAATCAAACTCTGCGCCCCAGAAAAACAGCGCGGAGCCTGTATCGTGGTGGGTGTATTTGAATCACGCAAATTGACCGAGCCTGCCAAGAGCTTGGATGATGCTTCTAAAGGCGTCATCAGCAACATCTTGCGTCAAGGTGATATGGAGGGTAAAGCTAATACAACTTTACTGTTACATAACGTTCCTGGCATTACAAGTAAGCGCGTGCTGTTGGTGGGATTAGGTAAAGAGAAAGAGTTCAATGATAAGGTGTATCAACAAGCAGTTTTAGCCGCATTCAAAGCGTTATCTCAAACATCTGCTCCAGATGTTACCCTCTTCTTGTCGGATATTCCAATAAAAGAGCGGGATACTGCATGGAAAATTACCCAGACCGTGATTCTGGGGGCGGAAAGTACTTATCGTTTTGATCGCCTCAAAAGTAAACCAGAGAAAGAGCAGTCTGCTCTTGGGAAAATTACGATAAACGTGAACGATCAAGCATCGCTTCAAGCTGGAGAAAAAGCATTAAAGCAGGGCCTTGCAATTGCGCGGGGTATAAAAGTAGCTAAGGATCTAGGCAATCTTGCGCCCAATATCTGTACCCCGACATATCTTGCTGAGCAAGCTACCGATATGGCTAAAGCCTATGATCTTAAGGTTTCTGTGTTAGGACAGAAAGAGATGGAAAAAGCGGGTATGGGTGCATTGCTTGCTGTTTCACGTGGAAGTCATCAGCCTGCCAGATTAATCGTGCTGGAGTACCGCGGCTTGGCAAAAATGGAAAAACCTATTGTGCTAGTCGGTAAAGGCGTTACTTTTGATACTGGGGGTATTTCATTAAAGCCTGCAGCTGAAATGGATGAGATGAAATTCGATATGAGTGGCGCAGGCAGTGTATTGGGCACATTAACAGCGGTAGCAGAAATGAAGCTTCCTCTCAATATCGTCGGAATTATTCCAGCGACTGAGAATATGCCTGGTGGTAATGCGAGCAAACCAGGGGATGTGGTGACAAGCATGTCTGGCCAAACAATTGAAATTCTGAATACTGATGCTGAGGGGCGGCTGATTTTATGTGATGCGCTGACCTATGCTGAACGGTATAAACCTGATGCCGTAATAGATATCGCGACCCTGACTGGGGCATGTGTCATTGCACTGGGACATATAGCATCTGGTTTAATGAGTAATAATGATCAATTGGCCCAGGAATTGTTACAAGCTTCCCAATTGGCGTTGGATCGTGCTTGGCAGTTGCCGCTGTGGGATGATTATCAGGAGCTGTTGAAAAGCAACTTTGCAGATATGGCAAATATTGGTGGACGCTCAGCAGGAACAATTTCGGCCGCCTGCTTTTTGTCACGCTTTACAGCAAAATATCCTTGGGCACATCTGGATATTGCCGGTACGGCCTGGAGAAGTGGTAAGGAAAAAGGGTCTACTGGTCGTCCGGTCCCACTTTTGACACAATTTTTAATTTCGCGTGCGAATAGATAAAATAAGCATTTAAATAAACAATGCCACAAATTGATTTTTATTCGGGTGCATCCGACAAATTATTGGTTGCATGCAGGCTAAGTGAAAAAGTAATTCAACAGGCGACTAAAATAATGGTTTATATCCCAGATTCGTCGCTTCTGAATCAACTCGATAAATTGCTCTGGACCTTTTCTCCCATCAGCTTTATTCCGCATTGTCACGGGGATGACAAAATGGCCAATGTGACGCCGGTAATATTAATTAGTAATAGCGAAGAAATTCAGCAGATTGGGTCTTATGAAATATTGCTTAACCTGCATGATGAAGTACCTCCAGTTTATGATCAGTTTCAAAGAGTCATCGAAATCGTTGAAAATGTGCCCGAGGACAAGATGGTTGCTCGCAAACGTTATCGCTTTTATCAGGAGCAGGGGCTCAGTGTACATCACTATAAACTTGATCAGATTCAGCATTGATCGATACCAGAAGGATGAAGTCAATCGGATAAAAAATGGCATGGAAAAACCAAGAGATTCTAAGGTTGATTGAAAAAAAGCTTACTTTGGCTCTCGAATGTGAATTAAGCGCTGAAATAGAAGCCAGTTCATCAATAATTTTAAACTATTGACGAAGGTACCCACCAACCTTAATAAATCATAATAACGGAGGCACCGGCAAGACCGATTAATAACGATTTGTCTCTATGATCACAAGCATTATCAGGGAAATTCTTTGCTTTATAGCCAAAGAATGAGTAATTACGCGGATTGAAGCTTTAGCGATGAAGAAATCACTGTTCTCTACCTGTTCGGTTTGGTGGACAAGCATAGAGCGATCAAGAGTATTTATGAGTATGCGGATCATCATTTACGCGCTTAGGATTTAGCTAAAAATAACTTCCCGAAATCAGATTGTTTGTGGGACTGCCCGGTAGTTCCAGCGAGGAAGATAGTCATCAAAGATGATCCTCATATTTTCAAGAAAATTCTCTGCACACTTTTTTCCTGTAACGTAAACCCCGGTCAATATATCCACGGTTACTTTTAAACCCTTGCAGGTTTTAGTCTTCTCCATAAATTGTTTGGCAATGGCGACCGAATGAAACACCACACCCTGGCAGGCACGCGTAATGTGCGAAAACAACCGGTGTTCAATAGGGTTGTACTTTGAGCAGTAAGGCGGATAGTGGGCAACACGAATTTCCAGTCCCAGCCGTTTGGCAAGCACCTGCAAAGCTTCCTTGAACACATGTCGATTGGCGGCGTTACTGCCGCCACCATCACAGAGAAGCAACAACCGCCGGGCCTTGGGATAGTGCTGGCAACCCTGCTGTTTCCACCAATGCGCAATACTGTCGCAACAAAATTCACTGGTATCGTGGCTGGTATTTAGGTTCATATGCCCTTCGTTTCGCGCCAGATCATAGATGCCATGCGGAATCAATTTGCCTTCACCGGCACTGGGAAAATCATGATCCAAAGCATCTACAGGCGTCTGTGTATAGGTGTAACCTTCTCGACTGAAATTGCCAATCAATTCCTTCTTTTTGGAATCAATACTGATCACAGGCTCTTCCTTGGCCATATACGCTGCCTTAAGTCTGGCAATGTTTTGAAACTGGGCATCCCGATCAGGATGGGCTCCCAGCGTTTTTTTCTTACGCGTTTTACGCTGTCCTAAACCATGTTTCTTTAATAATTTACGTACCGTGTACCGACTTGCTGATGTGCCCATTTCAGCCAGGCGGCGACTAATTTCGCAACGTGATAGATTGGTCCATAAGACACCTTCGCGCATCGGATCGCCGGCGGTAAATTCCGCAAGTAGCCTGAGGAAATTTTCTTCCAGGGTAGGCTTGTGAACCATTGCATTTTTACGTCCCGCACCTTTTTTTTCTGATCCGGCTCGGCGCAGGATCCTCACTCACTTCCAGTTCTACCAGACCACGTCGCACCGTCTTGGGATCCATATCAAATAACCCAGACACATACTCAATACCGCCGTGCCCTAGCTTGGCCGCTTCAATCCCCGCATACCGCCGCCGATCCTTTTCTGATAGCAGCAGAAACAACCGCTGCATCTTCAGTTCAATGCTTTTATCGTAAACAGCCACAATTTGTCATTCACCAATTATAAATTGGCTTTATTATCCATAATCCTGCATGAACATTCTAATCCAATTTCTGGAAGTTATTTTTGACGACATACTTAGTCTGCACGACTTGCGAGTGATGTTGCTTACTTATGTTCAGCGCCTTAATCGGTTAGCCGATGTATTTGATCAGACTCAACCACAATTGCACAGTAATAACTGTATGATGATAAAGCTTATCAGCGGCCTGAAACTGAAGAGGTCAGACAAGCTTGGAATATGATCGTCTTGACATCGGTTAAAAACAAAAAGAGAACTACACTATCCGGTATCACAGGATCAATGGCTCCCTGCAGCGGTTCACTAGCAGGCTCTTGAGAAACTATCTACATTGCGACTGCGATATTAAAAACAGGTTTAAAATGAAAAACAAATTCAAAATACTGATTTATCAGCTATAAACACCGTTTTTTGACTGTGTTTACTCATCATTATCATCGAGTATCTCTACCTCCAGTACATTTTTCAACAGCTTGCTACCACCCAATATAGTTTTTTTTCTTATTCTATTTTAAATGAGAACTAACTTTGTCGGCCTTTGTCGGCTTCACCTTGCCGTATGCTTGATATTGTCTGCGGTTCGCCTGCGCGTCATTTTTGATTGAGAAATGGAATAACTAAATGTGTTATATACATTTGCTGCGAAATGCTCAAATTCTTCCTCAGGCATGATTATGGTACTTTCAAAAAATCATTTAGATCAGTTAATAATTAATGACCTTGCTACCTGCGATGTTACCTTCCGATATAATGGCGAATTTTCTGGTTTGCTAATTTAACAATTTAATTTTCATGGAACTTGCAAAAAGTTTTGATCCGAAAGTCATAGAAGCTTACTGGTATTCTGTATGGGAGTCATCAGGTTATTTCAAGCCATCAAATAAGGAGGAGGCTGCTGCTTACTGCATCATGTTGCCACCTCCCAATGTAACGGGCACCCTGCATATGGGGCACGCGTTTCAGCACACTCTGATGGATGCATTGATTCGATATCATCGTATGCTGGGTGATAATACGCTATGGCAGCCTGGGACAGATCATGCCGGCATTGCGACACAAATAGTCGTCGAGCGTCAATTAGACCAAGAAAATATTAATCGGCGAGAACTCGGGCGTGAAGCGTTCCTCGAGCGTGTTTGGCAATGGAAAGAGGAATCAGGTTCAACTATTACGCGGCAGATGCGGCGGATGGGTACTTCTTGCGATTGGTCGCGGGAGCGTTTTACCATGGACGAGATGCTTTCCCAAGCAGTGACTGAGGTATTTGTGCGGTTATATCGAGAAGGATTGATTTATCGTGGCAAGCGTCTGGTTAACTGGGATCCTGTGCTGCAAACAGCCGTGTCTGATTTGGAAGTCATTTCGACCGAAGAAACAGGTTCACTTTGGCATATTCTTTATCCATTCGAAGAGGATAGCAGTACTGGATTGCAGGAAAGTGGCTTAATTGTTGCGACCACACGGCCAGAAACGATGCTAGGAGACATGGCGGTGGCTGTTCATCCAGAGGATGAACGCTACTGTCATCTGGTTGGGCGGCATCTCCGGCTACCTTTGTCTGAGCGCACGATCCCTATTATTGCGGATGAATATGTCGATCCGACTTTTGGTACGGGTTGTGTGAAAATTACGCCCGCGCATGATTTTAATGATTATCAAGTCGGTTTACGTCATAAGCTGGTTCCACTTAATATTTTTACTTTCAACGGAAAAATCAATGATGTTGCGCCAGTCGAATATCAAGAGTTGGACCGTTTTGAGGCACGAAAAAAGATTATTAGCGATCTGGAAGCACAGGAATTGTTGGTCGAAACGCGACCACACAAGCTGATGGTGCCACGAGGAGATCGTACGCAAACTATTATTGAGCCGATGTTAACTGATCAGTGGTATGTGGCGATGGAAGGGATGGCTAAACGTGGTTTGGAAGTAGTAGCCAATGGTGAGGTCAGATTTACACCGGAGAATTGGACGCATGTTTATAACCAATGGTTGGAAAATATACAGGATTGGTGTATTTCGCGCCAATTGTGGTGGGGCCACCGGATTCCTGCCTGGTATGATGAGGATGGCAATGTAACGGTTGCGCATAATCTTGAGGAAGCGCAGCGGTTATCAGGTAAGGAAAATCTCAGGCAAGATGAAGATGTGCTTGATACCTGGTTTTCTTCCGCATTATGGCCATTTTCAACACTTGGGTGGCCACAGGACATAGCCGAGCTCAAGACCTTTTTACCCACCTCAGTGCTGGTAACTGGGTTTGACATCATTTTCTTCTGGGTTGCGCGCATGATCATGATGTCACTGCATTTCACTGGGAAGGTGCCATTTCATGAGGTTTACGTGACTGGATTAATCCGCGATTCGGAAGGCCAGAAAATGAGTAAATCCAAGGGAAACGTATTGGATCCACTTGATCTGATCGATGGTATTTTGCTGCCCGAGCTGATCAAAAAGCGCACTACAGGCTTAATGAATCCTAAACAGGCTGAATCAATCGAGAGAAATACATGTAAGCAATTCCCACAGGGAATACCTGCATTTGGTGCTGATGCCCTGCGTTTCACTTTTGCCAGTTTGGCTTCACATGGACGAGATATTAAATTTGATCTGCAGCGATGCGAAGGCTATCGGAATTTTTGTAATAAACTATGGAATGCTACTCGCTTTGTCCTCATGAATTGTGAAGAGAAAGATGTCGGTTTGGATGAAACGCTGCCTTTGGCATTTTCTCACGCCGATAAATGGATCATCGGTCGATTGCAACTAGCCGAGCAGGGCGTGAGGCAAGGATTTAATGATTATCGCTTTGATATTGCCGCGCGCGAGCTCTATGAGTTTATCTGGGATGAATATTGCGACTGGTATGTAGAGCTTGCTAAGGTTCAGTTAAGCTCAGGGGGAGATATTGAACAGCGTACTACACGTCGTGTGCTAGTGCGCGTGCTTGAAGCTGCGCTCCGTCTGGCACATCCTGTGATTCCCTTTATTACGGAAGAATTGTGGCAAAAAATTGCACCTCTGGCTGGTAAAAAAGGTAAGAGCATCATGTGTCAATCTTATCCACTAGCCGACTTCACGCATATTGACCAAGAAGCTGGTAGTCGCATTGCGTTACTCAAAGAGATTGTAAATGCATGCCGAGCATTACGTGGAGAAATGAAATTATCACCAGCAGAGAGAATGCCCTTGCTAATTGAAGGCAGTCAATCCAGCTTGGCCGGTTTTTCTAATTATTTAGTAGCACTGGCTAAGTTATCTGATATGGAAATTATGCCAAGTGGTTTGCCTGATGCAAATGCGCCTGTTGCTGTTGTCGGCGAATTCCGATTGATGCTTAAAATTAAAATAGATGCATCAGCTGAGCGTGCGCGACTTCAAAAGGAAATTCTTCGTCTGGAAGGCGAGATCAATAAGGCGGCAACAAAGCTGCATAATCCGGCTTTTGTGCAACGTGCACCAGAAAAAGTGGTTACACAGGAGAAAGAGCGTTTGGCGAGCTTTAAGGCAATGTTGACTAAATTGACAGAGCAATTGCAAAAATTAAGTTAATTTTTAAGTATGTATTTTTTTAGAAAACATTGCCTGGTGTCTTAGTGTTATTGACAGTGATGCTATAGTAGGCCGAGGCAAACACTTCGTTGTTCGCTGATAGCCCTAATCTCAATATTTGCTTGCTGATACTTGAGTTACTTTCGATATCATAGGGGTGATGTAATAGACCATAAGATATTTTTGTCGCCCGCCAAGTTTTTCATTGGTGCCAAATGGGAATAAGGATAGACAGAAATACAAAGACTGTGTGATCGACGTAAATAGGGGTGTACTGGCGCTTGTAGTTCGATACATAGTTCAGCGTCTTTGGAAGGAACAAGATTCGGCTGGGTACAGGAATATTGACAATTATTCATCTGAGTTTACAGAGAAAGTATTACAGCAGAAGGGGAGATAGGTTCATTTTCTGTTTCAATAATCTGCTAGGGTGCTTACTGGTTTAATTAACTCCAGTTTTTTTGTATTTTTTAACACAGGAGGAGCACTTGCTTATATCTAATTTTTCTTTATGATGATGTTAGATAAGGTTTGAAAAACCTATGATGGCAACGGTTAAATAAGGTCTTTTTTTTTGGTAAAAAAAGCTATTATTAAACTAAAATAATAATAAATAAAAAAATCACCACATTCAAAGCAGGGGAATTTTTCTATAAAAATCATGATTTTCCCTTGTTGGCACAGATTTGACATGCTAGAATTCCAACCAGCATTATTGGGTGATTGATAAGATTAAAAACTATCAGAGATCAATAAAAGTTTTAGTATGAAGTAATCTGCAGTCAGGTAGTTTGTGTAGCCATTTGCTTCAAATGGCCGTGTTTTTTTAAGTATTGTAAACTAGTCTAAATTAGTAATTTATGTGGGGGGAATATATGAGCAGTAAATCAGTAATGGCCCTGCTGGGGTCTGCAACACTTGTTTTATACTCAAGTATGGCGTTTTCGCTAGATGAGACTAGTAAGTATTTTCATCCGCAGCCAAACTCTATAATTGCACAAGAAACCTATGATCAGCATATATTTGCTCTATGGATTTGTTTGGCAATTTTTATTGTTGTTTTTGGTGTGATGTTTTACTCGATTCTGAAACACCGTAAATCAGTTGGATATAAGGCTGCCAATTTTCATCATAGTACTGTTGTAGAGATTATCTGGACGGCTATTCCACTTCTGATTCTTATTGGTATGGCATTTCCGGCCACTAAAACTGTCGTTGCCATGAAAGATACGTCCGAGCCTGATATCACTATTAAAGCCACAGGGTATCAGTGGATGTGGGGTTACGATTACCTTCAGGGAGAAGGTGAGGGCATCAGCTTCTTCAGTAAACTATCCACGCCAACTGCTCAATTGGAAGGCAAAGAAGCTAAGGGAGAAAATTATTTGCTGGAGGTAGATAATAATCTGGTTGTGCCTGTAGGCAAGAAGATTAGGGTAATCACAACGGCTAATGATGTTCTTCACGCATGGTGGGTGCCTGCTTTCGGAGTCAAGCAAGATGCAATTCCAGGATTTATTCGAGATGTGTGGTTTACAGCAGATAGACCGGGTGTTTACCGTGGCCAGTGTGCTGAGCTTTGTGGCAAAGATCATGGCTATATGCCGATCGTGGTTGAGGTGCTGGAGGCAGACAAGTACGCGCAATGGGCTGCGGATAAGAAAAAAGCATCAGCAGCAGTCGTTAACACGGCGGCAGTTGGGAATTAATATTTCAATCGCATGAGATGTAATTTCAGTAAATAAAGAAGTAAGTACTAAGGAGAATAATCATGGCAGTAGTTCAAGATGTTCATGGTCATCACGACCATCATCCCAGTGGCATAATGCGCTGGGTAATGACAACCAATCATAAAGACATTGGCACTATGTATCTGTGGTTCAGTTTTGCTATGTTTCTGGTTGGCGGTTTCCTGGCAATGGGAATTCGTGCAGAATTGTTCATGCCGGGTATACAAATATTAGAGCCGGAACTTTTTAATTCGTTTACCACACTGCATGGTTTAATCATGGTGTTTGGGGCGATTATGCCCGCATTCGTGGGATTAGCTAACTGGCAAGTCCCTATGATGATAGGTGCGCCTGATATGGCGTTTGCGCGGATGAATAACTGGAGCTTCTGGCTGTTGCCAGTAGCTGGTATGTTATTAATATCCTCGTTTTTTGTGCCCGGTGGTGCTGCTGCAGGGGGCTGGACATTCTACCCTCCGCTTTCTGCACAAGGTGGCTTAGGGGTCGATATGATGATTTTTGCTATTCATATTTTGGGGGCTTCCTCAATTATGGGCGCAATTAATATTATTACTACCATCCTAAATATGCGCGCACCCGGTATGACGTTAATGAAAATGCCGATGTTCGTGTGGACATGGTTGATTACTGCTTATCTGTTGGTGCTGGTAATGCCTGTTTTGGCCGGTACAGTCACCATGTTGCTGACAGACCGCCATTTTGGTACGTCATTCTTTAATGCGGCAGGTGGAGGTGATCCTGTTCTGTTTCAACACATTTTCTGGTTCTTTGGACATCCTGAAGTTTATATCATGATTCTGCCCGCTTTCGGTATTGTGTCCGAAATCGTTCCAACATTCTCCCGTAAACCGTTGTTTGGTTATGCATCAATGGTGTATGCGACCGCATCAATTGCAATTTTATCTTGCATAGTATGGGCACATCATATGTTTACGGCTGGTATGCCAACGGTCGGTCAGTTGTTCTTCATGTATGCTACTATGCTGATTGCTGTACCTACCGGTGTGAAAGTCTTTAACTGGACTGCGACAATGTGGCGTGGGTCGTTGACTTTTGAAACACCAATGCTGTTTTCAATTGGGTTTATCTTCCTGTTTGTGATTGGTGGTTTCAGCGGCGTGATTTGTGCAATTGTGCCAATTGATATCCAAGTACAAGATACTTACTATGTCATTGCGCATTTCCACTATGTGCTAGTATCGGGCGCGTTGTTCGCTATATTCGGTGGAGTATATTACTGGTTGCCGAAGTGGTGCGGACGTATGTACGATGTTAAATTGGCTAACATGCATTTCTGGTTATCTATGATCTTCTTTAACGTAGCATTCTTCGTACAGCACTTCTTGGGATTGGCGGGTATGCCTCGACGAATTCCAGATTACTCGCTACAGTTTGCTGATTTCAATATGATCTCCAGTATTGGTGCATTCGGATTTGGACTGTCACAACTATTCTTCCTTTATATTGTGATCAAATGCATTCGTAGCGGTGAAAAAGCGGCTGATAAACCATGGGAAGGTGCAACTACATTGGAATGGACACTACCTTCACCTGCACCATATCATAGCTTTGAAACCCCGCCAGTAATTAAATAAAGCGAAGCGTATATGTCGCAAGATGACGATAGAGATTTCAAGCGTAAAAAACTGAGGACTGCTTTTTTACTGCTTATCCTGATGGCTGTAATCTATTTTGTAACGGTGATGATAAAACAATGACACAGAGCGCAACTAACATCAATGTAACCATGTTGAAGAAACTGTTGATTTTTTCGGCGATCATGTTTGGTTTTGGTTACGCGCTTGTTCCGATGTATGAAAAGTTTTGTGAAGTCACTGGAATAAATAATCTGTTACAGCCGGATGTGGTGGATAAAAATATTAAAGTAGATATGTCGCGCTCAATTGCAATAGAGTTAGATGCAAATGTGCGCGGCATGCCTTGGCAATTTAAACCGCTACAATCAAACGTAAAAATACATCCTGGCGAATCAATAGAAGTGATGTATGAAATTAGAAATATATCTGATCAAGAATTTAGTGGTCAGGCCATACCAAGTTATAGCCCACGCTTCTTGGAGAAGTATCTGAAGAAATTTGAATGCTTTTGCTTTACTAAGCAGGTGCTTAAGCCGGGCGAGGTGAGGCAAATGCCAGTAAAGTTTGTCATTGATCCTCAAATACCTGTTGATGTCAATACAGTCACTATTTCCTATACTTTTTTTGCATTACAACCAGGTAAGTAGAAGATGTTTATTAAATAAACTTGCAGGTTAATTAATAGTGAATTGCATGAATGAATAATACAGAACATCAAGCTGGAAAAGCATCAACGCTACAAGTAGCAAAGGCTGTGTTTTGGTCATTTCTAGGTATACGTAAGAAAGACGATCTCGATCGAGATGCAAAAATGATAAAACCGCATCAAGTGGTAATTGGCGGTCTTATTGGCGGAGTAATATTTGTATTGAGTATATTGACACTGGTCAAATTAGTAACAAGTTAATTTTTTAGAAAATAAATCAGGAGGGTTGGTAATGAGTCAAGGAACTGGACACTACTATGTGCCGGCACCATCTAAATGGCCAATTGTAGGATCATCGGCACTGTTCTTTCTAGGGTTTGGTGCAGCATTTACCATGAATAAAATACCAGCGGGCTATTATATGTTGGGTATCGGTTTTGCTATCCTCATTTATATGCTGTTTGGCTGGTTTGGCGAGGTGGCACGAGAAAGTGAAGCTGGCAAATATGGAAAAGTGGAAGATAAATCATTCCGCTGGGGAATGAGCTGGTTTATTTTCTCAGAGGTAATGTTCTTTTCAGCTTTTTTTGGTGCCCTCTATTATATGAGAGTACTGACAATTCCAGAATTAGCTGATGTAGAACATGATTTATTGTGGCCTAGCTTTACTGGGGGATGGCCAACTGCAGGACCTGGTATTACTGAGAAATTTACCCCTATGGGTGCTTGGGGTTTACCTGCCTTTAATACTTTTTTATTACTTTCTTCTGGTGTGACGGTGACACTCGCTCACTGGGCACTCAAGGAGAATCGACGCCCAGCGCTTAAAATGTGGCTGCTTGCAACTGTTGCACTAGGCTTTACTTTCCTTGCTTGTCAGATTTATGAATATAGCCATGCATATTCCGATCTCAATCTTAAACTGACTAGCGGTGCGTATGGCTCAACATTCTATATGCTGACTGGTTTCCATGGTTTCCATGTTACCTTAGGTGCCATTATGCTGACCGTCATCTATTTTAGATGCGCTGCAGGACACTTTAAACCTGAACATCATTTTGGGTTTGAAGGTGTTGCTTGGTATTGGCACTTTGTTGATGTGGTCTGGCTTGGATTGTTCATATTTGTTTACTTACTATAAATAAAATTTGAATCATAGCTAGCTAGTTATATTCCAGACTCTTGATTCCTTAATTATGGGCGTCAAGAGATCTGGGAACAAAGCTGAGCCAACTAATCTGAGATACAAGCAATTTGCGCGTAACCATTCGGGGTATGAGCGATAAATAAAAAATATGGATTATCAGTTCAAACCACGATGGTGGGCTGTTTTATTAACCGCAATTTTCATATTAATCTTTACGCGGCTGGGCTTTTGGCAGCTTTCGAGAGCAAATGAGAAAGAGTTACGGCACGAACGGATTGAGCAATATACACGGGAAGCGGTTGTGGCATTACCTTCAACACCGATTAAATTAGAAGATTTTCAATATCGACAAGTTGAAGTAAAGGGTAGGTTTATTGAGGATCATGCCATCTATCTCGACAATAAAATCTATCAGGGAGTAGCGGGTTACGAAATTCTTGCACCGCTTAAAATTGCGAATAGCTCTCTGCATGTGTTAGTCAATCGCGGCTGGATAGCCTCAAGCAATGATCGTACACAACTTCCTGTTATTTTTTATCCACAGGGAGAAGTAAAAGTAACTGGTATAGTGACTTCGCCAACAATAAGAACGATGCAGCTCTCAGAAGAAAAAACAGCGGGTAAGCTTTGGATAAATTTAGATTTTGATCTTTATCAAAAGACAACAGGGCTTGCACTACAACCCATTCTATTGTTGCAGCAGGATAATCAAATTGATGATGGATTGATACGTCAGTGGGTACGGCCTGATTCAGGTGCCTCAAAGAATATCGGATACGCAGTTCAATGGTTTCTGTTAGCTGTGACAACATGCATTATATTTTTAGTATTAAATGTCAAACGAAATAGCTCGAAAAAATAGAATTAAATTCCTTCTGTTGATGTTAGCGATGCTGTCTCCGGTCATTGCATCGTATTTCTTTCACGTGCTAGAAATCCGTCCAGAAGGTACGGTCAATTACGGTGAATTGCTGGAAATAAAACCACTAAAAGGTCAGGCACTTAATATCGAGAATAACACTATTTTTCGTCCACGAAATATGCACGGAAAATGGTCATTGGTTACTATCGATTCTGGACAATGTAATGAGTACTGTCAAAAAAAGCTTTATCAAATGAGGCAAGTTCGTCTCGTTCAGAATACAGAAAAAGATCGGGTGGAAAGAATCTGGTTAATTGATGATCATAATGTCCCTGATCAAGATATTAAGAATGAATACGAGGGTACGGTACTTCTAAGTGGAAAAGATAGTGATTTGTTGAATGAATTTCCTGCTGTACTGTCGCAGCATGACCATATTTATGTAGTTGATCCAATGGGAAATTTAATGATGAGATTTCCAAAGGATGCTGACCCTACGAAAATTTCGAAAGATATAAAACATCTATTGAAGCTTTCTCATCTCGAACATTGAAGTGTTATCCATGTGTTTTAGCGTGTGGCAATGCCATAAGAGTATGTAATAAGTAAATTAAAGAATAGACAAATATGATATTGTTTAGGAGGTATAGGTAATGAGTGCTAGTTTAGTGTGGCGACAAACAACATCAAGAATAAATCAATTTTACCGGCTTACAAAACCTCGGGTAGTCTCTTTAATAGTTTTTACTGCAGTAATAGGTATGTTTTTAGCTGTTCCTGGCGCGGTACCAATCGATATTCTATTTTTGGGTACGCTCGGTATAGCTTTAGTCGCTGGGGCTGCTGCTGCATTAAATTGCCTGGTAGAACAAAAATTTGATGCTGTGATGGCGCGGACTCGTGGACGTCCTCTTCCACAGGGTAAAGTCAGTGTTCCAGAAACATTATTTTTCTTGGGATTGATAGGTGGTTCAGGATTATTCATACTTCATCAATGGGTAAATCCTTTAACTATGTGGCTTACTCTAGGAACATTTGTCGGCTACGCAATTATTTACACAATAATACTTAAACCACTCACTCCTCAAAATATTGTGATAGGTGGAGCATCTGGCGCAATGCCACCTGTCCTGGGTTGGGCCGCGGTAACTGGTCAAATTTCTCCTGATGCGCTACTGTTGTTTTTAATCATTTTTGCTTGGACACCGCCCCATTTTTGGGCGTTAGCGTTATACAGAAAGCATGAATATGCTCAGATCGGTATGCCTATGCTTCCTGTGACGCATGGTGATAACTTTACTCGCCTCCATGTTTTGCTATATACGCTCATACTTTGTGTGGTCACGATACTTCCTTATATTTCTCAAATGAGCGGGTTGATTTATTTGGTAGGAGCATTAGTATTGGATGCAATTTTTCTGTACTACGCCATCCAAATTTATCGCAGATATAGTGATCAGCTTGCACGTACTACATTCAAATATTCGATTATTTATCTAGCTCTGTTATTTGTGGTTTTACTTGTGGACCATTATTATCATTTCTAAGTTAGAATTGATATATCGTTTTTAACGAAGGTAGAACCCCTGTTCTCAGGACGGGGGTTTTTTGTTCTTATTTATATTCAAGGAAATAATTTACCAGGATTAAGAATATCGTTGGGATCAAATAGCTGTTTGATCCTTTTCATCAAGGTCAAGGTTGTAGGATCAATTTCTTTGTCGACATAAGCACGTTTCTCTCTGCCAATACCATGTTCACCAGAAAGTGTTCCATTCAGCCTGATGACTAAATCAAAAATTTCATTCAAGCATTTTTCGGCTCGGTAGTTTTCTTCTGTATCGTCAGGATTAATGAGTAAGTTAACGTGAATGTTGCCATTACCAGCGTGACCAAAATTAACATTAGCAATGCGATACTGGGTTGCAAGTTGGGTTAATTCATCTAAAAACTGAGGTAGTGTATTAACGGGTACAACTACATCTTCATTAATTTTCTTTGGTGCAATATCACGCAATAGGGGTGATAAAGCTTTTCTAGCTTTCCACAAATTCTCAGAATTAATGACTTGTTCAGCTTGCAACAGGCCAGAATTGTGGCAAGCATATAAGATGTTGTGAATGGTTTCAGAAATTTCAGTTTGCGATCCATCGACTTCAATCATGAGCATTGCTTGGCAATTGGATGGCAGTAAATCAGGAAAACGTGCCCGGATAAGGTTTAACGAGCCTGCATCCAGAAATTCAAGCGCACTGGGCCCTCTGGGTATCCCCATAATCGCCACGATGGCAGCTGCACAACTGATAGCATCACAATAATAGGCAACCAGACCTCCTTGTTTCTCGGGTAAAGGAGTCAGCTTAAGAGTCGCTTCTGTAATAACAGCTAAGGTTCCTTCAGAGCCGATGAGTAGTCTCGTTAGATCATACCCAACGACTCCCTTCGTTGTATAACAGCCTGTCTTAATCACTTCACCGGCACCCGTTACTCCTTTTAGTCCCAAAACGTGATCACGAGTTGTACCATATTTCACAGCATGAGGGCCACCCGCACTAGTCGCAAGGTTTCCACCGATGGTTGAAAAAGCTGCACTAGAAGGATCAGGAGGCCAGAAAAAACCATATGGTTTAACTGCAGTCTGTATTTCCTGATTCAATACGCCAGGTTCTGCGACAACAACTCGATTTGCTGGATCAACACGGATAATTCGCACCATTCGTTCTAAGGATAGCGCAATCCCACCTTTCTCTGGAAGGCTACCTCCTGCTGTGCCTGTCCCTCGCCCACGAGGTGTCAGAGGAATTTTATTTGCATTACAAAGCAAAAGGATAGCTACTACCTCTTCAGTGGTAAGCGGAAAAACTACGGCTTCTGGTGGGAAAATTTTTCTACTATTATCGTAGGCGTATGTATAACATTCTACAGGATCGGTATAAATTCGATCGGCAGGGAGTAGCTCAGACAGCTGATTGATAAATTCTAATGGCAACATCTACATCAATAGTTGATGATTAGCAGTTTTAATTTAAATATTCGAATACCTTAACGACCTTCCTTGCCCCTGCAGTAGTACTGGCAATTTGTGCGGCATTTTCTGCTTCTTCGCGCGTAACAAGCCCAAGCAAATAAACAACGCTATTTTCAGTGACTACTTTCACGTAATTAATTTGAAATTTTCTTTCATTTAGAAAACGTCCGATAACCTTAGAGGTAATCAAAGTATCGTTAGTGCGCGCAGATAAGGCACTTTTTTCGGCTATGGAAATTTCATTATAAACGTTCCGAACATTATCCACTCCCTTAGCGATTTTTTCTGCTTCACTTTTTATGGATTCACTGGGTGCTTCTCCGGTCAAGAGTACATTGCGATTAAAGCTGGTGACACTAATACGAGCATCGTAACCGAGCTGCTCAACGATTCTTCTGTTCGTTTTAAGTTCGATTGTTTGATCATCTATAAATGTACCATTACTTCTACGGTCTTCACTCATAAGGGCGCCTGTTCCTGCGCCTGCACCCACGCCAGTAACGACAAGGGGTACACAGCCGTTCAAGATCAATAAGAGTAACATTAGTAGGGAAGGATAATATTTTATATTATTCATTAGCTTCGCTTTAAGTATGAGTAAAATTATGCCTGGTATTGCAGTAAAATAACGTTCAATCAGAAATTTTACTGACCCATAAAATAACATAAATCTAACCCCGATAATTGATTACTACCTGCCAATAATACGCTTCCTTTCCTTAAATACGCTTTCTTATTTTATATAAAGCATACTCATACAAAATAGATTTGACACTAAAAGGGGTTAAACATCTATAAACAATTTATAAAGCCGCAATACAGTTCTCGATAAAAGCTTTGAATATGATCCGGTTTGAATTGATGTAATTAATACTGATTGATATCTTCTCTCTACTAAAAGCATCTTACTAAAAATATTTATAGGAATATAAAATGACGTTATCTTCATCTACTGCAAAAGAGAAAGCTAAAATTCTTGCAGAAGCGCTTCCTTATATACAGCGATTCCATAATAAAACCATCGTGATTAAATACGGTGGTAATGCAATGGTTGAAGAGGATCTCAAGCAGGGCTTTGCACGCGATGTGGTGTTACTAAAACTAGTTGGAATGAATCCTGTTATTGTTCACGGTGGCGGGCCTCAGATTGACCAGATGCTAAAGCGTGTTGGAAAAGAAGGTGTTTTTATTCAAGGAATGAGGGTAACCGATGCAGAAACCATGGATGTCGTCGAAATGGTGCTAGGTGGATTGGTCAATAAAGAAATTGTCAATCTTATTAACCGCCATGGTGGCCGTGCAGTAGGTTTGACCGGTAAGGATGGAGCTTTTATCCGAGCAAAAAAAATGCTGATTCAAGACAAAGAGAAAGTAGGAGAATGGATCAATATCGGCCAAGTAGGTGAAATTGAACGAATCGATCCTTCTCTCATCGCATTACTTGATACACGTGATTTTATTCCTGTGATAGCCCCGATTGGTGTCGGTGAGGATGGCCAATCCTACAACATCAATGCAGATTTAGTGGCAGGCAAGCTTGCCGAAATTTTGAACGCTGAAAAACTGATACTCCTCACTAACACATCCGGTGTACTGGATAAAAATGGCAATCTACTTACTGGGCTGACTGCTAACAGGGTCGATGAGTTATTTGCAGATGGAACCATTTCAGGGGGAATGTTGCCCAAAATCGGTTCGGCACTTGATGCAGTAAAAAACGGTGTTAAATCCTGCCATATTATTGATGGGCGCGTAGTGCATGCTCTCTTGCTGGAAATATTGACCGATGAAGGTGTCGGTACACTAATTATGGAAAATTAAATTACCTTAATCTCTTCGGGCACAATTCCCCGCTTCCGTAAGAGCATTATTTCATTTCTAAATCAAATCTGGCTTTGTCGGCTTCACCTTGCCGTATTATTGATATTATCTGCGGCTCGCTTTCGCGTCATTTTTGATGTAGAAAAGGAATTAGATATAGCCCAGTAGGTGTCCTGTAGGAAAAAACGGCGTAATATTCTCTACTTTCAGCGGAGGTAGCCGTTTTTAGTTTGCCACAATTTTATTTGTGGTGACTCCGCTGATAGCGACCAATCAATTCTGTCTGCGCAATAATATGACCGTGCATGGCTTTTTCCAGCTCCGATTTAGTAGGATGCTTCAAATCAGACAGCACAGTATCGAGAGCATAAAGTTTATAAAAATAGCGATGAATGCCTATGGGCGGACAGGGCCCGCCATAACCTGTACGCTTCCAATCGTTAATTCCCTGTAAGGTTCCTGCTGGCAATTCATTCACTGCGACATTTTCGGGTAAACCGTTAGCCTGCGGAGGAATGTTGTAAAGCACCCAATGCACCCAAGTCATTTTAGGCGCAGCAGGATCAGGCGCATCTGGATCATCAACGATCAGCACGAGACTTTTGGTGTGATCAGGTACGCCTGACCATGAAAGGGCAGCAGAAATATCTTGACCATCACAGGTGTATTTGCTCGGAATCATGTCATTAGGGGAAAAGGAAGGAGATATCAGTGAGAGTGTCATAATATTTTCCTGGTTAATTTGAGACGTGCTCGTTCCTGCACGACTAGTTTGAAAAGGGATGAAAAAAAGCACGATTGTGAAGAATGTTATTACTACCAGACGGAAAAAATAAATACAACCGATGCTTGCTGGATTATTTTCACGAAAATATTTCATGTTCTTGCCTCCTTCTGCGAATTATCAATTAACGACTATCAATAACTGGCTCAATGAGAAAACTGACATCGTACTTTTATAACGCATATATGAGTAAAGAAAAAGAGTTTGTTGATCTAAAGGAGTCGCATTCAAATACTGATCGGGTACCGAGAGTTAATGATTTTTTCAGTCTGTGTCTGCCTGATTGAGTGCAAAAACGAGTAAAAGTCATGCGATAAAGCTAGAAATAAAACTCGATGACTTGAACCCTAATGAAATCTTCAAGTGATTTATTGCTGCTGTATTTTATGATATTCCTATTCTAGGATACGCTATGATCAAACTGAACAGCTCCAGAATAGAATGGAATAGTGAATCTGGCTATTTTATTTGTGATGGCTGAAGATCAGTGCGGCAATCTCTATACCCAAACCAAGGCTCAGAAGGATCACTCCAACCCATGCATTTTCCGGTGCCAGGAAGATCAGTACACCCCCTAAAATAAATAGCGAAATTGATAAAATGCGTTTGGTACGAGGGTTTCTGATCATATTAATTCTCCTCATCAGGCTGAAAAATTTTGACTATGTTTATAGCTTATTCGGGTGCTTGAAAAAAGCTCTATCTAGATCAATATAGAGTAGATTCTATACTAATTAGTGCCCGCGCCGCTCGCGGCGGGGCGGGAAAAATGAAATTTGGTATTCATCAAAATATTTGTTTTTCTGGGTTGAAAATATAGTGACTATTCTTATATTAGGATCAGTACACATTGTCTCCTTAAGTGATGATTAGTGAGCATATCAAGAAATTTTCTGAAATTTAGACATGAGCAAAAATTTGTGTAAATGGAAAATATCAGAGTGCAACTAAAAATTTTTCGCAAGAGGAGATAGGTAGGTACGCTACATGAAAATACTTTGTAGCAACCCGATTTAAGTGACTTTTATTATGATATGGAGATTATCAAATGGCTATTATGCGTTATGAACCGTGGGGATTATTGACTCAACTTCAGAAAGAACTGGAGCAGATGCGAGGTGATGTATCAAGAGAAAGTTCCTCTGCTACGGCGGAGTGGGTTCCCTCAGTGGATATCAAGGAAGAAACTGATAAGTTTGTGTTGCTCGCTGATCTGCCCGGGGTTAAGCCCGAAGAGATAGATGTCAGTATGGAGAATGGAGTATTGACGATTAAAGGTGAGAAAAGAACCGAAGCTAAAGCTGAAAAAGAAGGTTACAAACGTGTTGAGAGAACGTATGGCTCTTTTTATCGACGCTTTAGTCTGCCAGATACGGCAAACTCGGATGCTATCTCTGCTGTTTCTAAACATGGTGTGCTGGAGATTGTTATTCCCAAACGGGAATCAGTGCAACCTAAGAAAATTAATGTAGCATCAAATGAGTAAAAGAATGGAGCCTTCGGGCTCCATTCTTTTTAGAATATTTTGAATAAAAGCCCCCTATATAAAAAATTATTTTGCTGAGTCCTGTAATTCATGAAAGAATTACAGGTTTGCTAATTTTCTAGTTTTTGTCATGCCTCTCGTAATACTTGAGAATGCCAGTCTGGCATTCGGTCACCATGCATTATTGAATCATGTTAATTTGCAACTTGATTCAGGAGAGCGTATCGGTTTAATTGGCCGTAATGGTAGTGGTAAATCAAGTCTTCTGCGTACAATCGCAGGGGAGATTAAGTTGGATGACGGCAAGCTCTGGTATGCACCAGAATTGAAATTGGTCTATGTGCCACAGGAGCCGCAATTTGAAGGTGGCAGTACCGTATTTCAGGAAGTCTCTAAAGGGCTTGGAAATCTAAGCCAAGTATTGCTCGAATATCATGAGATTTCTCATGCTTTGAGTGAAAACGGAAAAAATATCCAAGCATTGCTCGAGCGCTTGCAGGATTTGCAAAGCATACTCGAGGTGCAGGATGGTTGGCGTATTCAAACGAGAATAGATACTGTGATTAGTCAGCTCGGGTTGCTGCCAGATGCACAGATAGAAAATCTTTCAGGTGGCGTAAGAAAACGAGTGGCGCTTGCACGTGCCTTGGTAGTAATGCCAGAGGTACTATTGTTAGATGAACCTACCAATCACCTTGATTTTTCATCTATTGAATGGCTAGAAGGTTTACTCAAGGATTTTCCCGGTAGTGTCATTTTCATCACACATGATCGACGTTTTCTAGATAATATTGCTACACGGATTATTGAGCTTGATCGTGGGCATCTGGAGAATTTTCCTGGAAGTTTTGCGGTTTACCAACAGAAGAAGGCTGAGCTTCTTCAAGTCGAAGCGGTGCATCATCAGAAATTTGATAAAGTGCTGGCACAAGAAGAAATCTGGATACGCAAAGGGGTTCAGGCGAGATGTACACGCAATGAAGGTAGGGTAAGGCGATTGGAAGCATTACGACTGGAACGTGCAGCCCGACGTGACCGTGTCGGATCGGTTAATTTTAATATCGAGCTAGGGGAGCGTTCTGGGCAGCTGGTCGCAGAGCTGGAGCATGTCTCCAAAAGCTACGGTGATAAAATTATTATTAAAGATTTCTCCTGTCGGATCATGCGGGGTGATAGGGTGGGATTGTTGGGGCCGAATGGCGCCGGAAAATCAACTTTATTGAAGCTTATATTGGGTGAGCTGAAACCCGATTCGGGAAGCATACGTACAGGAACAAAGCTGACGGTGGCCTATTTCGACCAAATGCGTGAGCAGTTAAATGCAGATTTAACGTTAGTAGAATCTATCAGCCAAGGATCTGATTTCATAGAGATTAATGGTGAGCGTAAGCATGTTATTAGCTATCTGGAAGATTTTTTATTTGCCCCGCAGCGTGCTCGCTCAAAAGTTAAATCATTGTCAGGTGGTGAGCGTAATCGGCTACTGCTGGCCCGTTTATTTACGCGGCCAGCCAATGTGTTAGTATTGGACGAACCAACCAATGATCTCGATATCGAAACGCTTGAGTTACTGGAAACGCTGCTACAAAGTTATGCCGGTACACTGTTTCTGGTCAGCCATGATCGCGCATTTCTCGACAATGTAGTGACCCAGGTAATTGCTTTTGAAGGAAATGGTATCTTGAGGGAATATGTGGGAGGCTATGAAGAATGGGTTCAGAGTAAACATTCTGTGGAGGTGGCACTTCAGCAAAGAGTGGCTACCCCTAAATCTTCTCCTGCTTTCCAAGACAAAAAAGCTACATCTACATCTACTTCACGTATTAAATTGAGCTATCAAGAGGCGCGTGAGCTGGTAGCTTTGCCTGAAAAAATTGATTTACTGGAAAAGGAGCAATCCTCTATTACGACACGATTGAGTGATTCTGCAATTTATCGAAATTCCCCTGAGGACGTCAAGGCTTTGCAAATACGATTTTCTGCAATAGAGCAAGAGCTGACTAAGTGCTTTGCACGCTGGGAAGAATTGGAATCCAAGCAATCAACAGCATGAAATTGGAGGAGGTTATTTGGAAAAAAAACACACATAATTTCCCTATACACAACAGGGAGATCACTATTATATTCATTGACTTAACATGACTCATCGTTTAAAGTCTACATTTTTGAGAGGAGAACACGCAAAGTGAAAAAGTCAGCAGCTGTTAAATTATTACTTGCTACTGGCATGTCTCTGGCATTTTCTGGTGTAGTACAGGCAGCCGGTAATGCTGAAGCAGCCAAAGCCAAAATTTCCATGTGTATAGGTTGCCATGGAATAGAGGGTTATCGCACATCTTATCCTGTTGTTTATCATGTTCCAAAGTTGGGTGGGCAACATGAGGCCTACTTAGCTAAAGTACTTAAGGATTATAAATCAGGAGAACGTAAGCATCCTCAGATGAGTGGAATTGCAGCTACCCTTTCCGATCAAGATATTGAAGATTTGGCTGCTTATTATGCTAGTAAATAATTTTTCCGTTTAAGCAAGGATCAGAACATGAATAATTTTGTTGTAGCCGCAGTGAGCGGTGTGGTATTACTCTTTTCCGGGTACGGTATTGCAGCTGATATCGAGGCTGGCAAGAAAAAAGCTGCAGAGGTATGTGCTTCCTGTCATGGAGCTGATGGCAACAGTCCTGCTCCAAATTTCCCTAAAATTGGTGGTCAACCCAGAACTTATCTTGAGAAAGCCTTAAAAGACTATAAAACTGGTGAGCGTAAAGATCCTATCATGGCTGGAATGGCTGCGCCGTTGAGTGAAGAAGATATTGAAAATCTGGCTTTTTATTATTCCAGCCAATCTGGCTTATATGTGAAGTAATAATTTGTTCTGTGGATGAGCAGGGAAGTCATGCCTTGCTTATTCAAAAAGAAATATAACAAAAAACGGAGTGTATGATTTTATACATTCCGTTTTTTATTGATCTCATTTCATTTTAAATCAAAACTGACTTGGTCGGTTTCACTCTGCCGTATTATTGATATTGCCTGTGGCTCGCCTTAGCGCCATTTTTGATTCAGTAATAGAATTACTTAGGTATCCATTTATCCAGACAATCAAAGTAAATCTGAGCATCCGGTGGCGTTTGATCGCGCTGCGCCTGCCAAAGCATTTCAGCAAGACATTCAATGATCAGATGAGTTGCATCGTGCTCATTCCCGGTTTTCTTTAGCAAAAGTTCAAATTTCTTGCGAATCCCAATGGGTTGATCAATAGAAAGCTGCTCTTTAATAGCAACATGCATACTCATATGAAGAAAGGGATTGGTTTCCCCCATCTCTGGAAAATAGTTTTTATCGTGATAACGCTCGCTATCATCAAGCATATCGTGATATTCAGGATGCAACAAGATGACTTCTAGTGCAATCGTTTCTATACCAGATAAGACTTCTTTCTGGCGAAATTTACGCCATGTTTCAAAGAATAGCTGACGGACTTGTTCTCTCGTGGGATTAAACATCTAGGAATTCATTGCAACAACAGGGTTATTGTCTAGGTTTTTATGTTCGTACTCACACAAATCATTGATAAGGCAGCAGCTACATGCGGGTTTTCTTGCCATGCACACATATCGACCATGGAGAATCAGCCAGTGATGTGCATCATGGCGAAATTCAATGGGTACGCATTTGATGAGTTTATCCTCAACCACACGCACATTCTTGCCAGGAGCAATTCCCGTTCGATTGGCAACACGGAAAATATGGGTATCAACTGCGATGGTAGGTTCTCCAAAAGCAGTATTTAAAATAACATTGGCAGTCTTGCGCCCCACGCCCGGTAGCTTCTCAAGCTCAACTCGCGTTCTCGGTACTTGACTATGATGATGTTGGATGAGTAATTGACACGTTGCGAGGATATTTTTTGCTTTTGTTTTATATAAGCCAATGCTTTTAATTAAACTCATTAATCCAGCTTCACTCAGTGCTATCATTTTCTCGGGAGTGTTAGCCAATGGAAAAAGTTTTCTTGTTGCTAGATTGACACTCTTATCTGTGGCCTGTGCCGACAGGATGACCGCGATAAGTAGCTCGAATGGTGTAGTGTATTCAAGCTCGGTAGTAGGGTGAGGGTTGGCCGCTTTAAAGCGCGTGAAAATTTTTTGGCGTTTGGCGGCATTCATGGTTTGGGGTGGTTATTTTTGATCAATTGTCTCGGCCCGATGTGCAAGTGCGCGTGCTAATGCGGCTTGAATGGCAACCTTTTTCAGATTGGCATTTTCTGGTGCGGATTGAGATTCTTTTGCTGCCAATGATTTTTGTGCAAATTTCTCAGTTTGTATTTGTTTGTCACGTTCAAGTCTTTGTAATCTAAATTGATGACGTTGCCGTGCCCGATCAGCAGCTCGCTGCTTCATTTCCTGAGCCTGGTTTTCAGGATAGGGAATAACAGGAATCATGCTAATACAGTCTACCGGGCAAGGAGTCACGCATCGCTCACAGCCGGTACATTCTTCTGTGATCACCGTATGGACCTGTTTGGCGGCACCTACAATCGCATCGACAGGACAAGCTTGTATACAGAACGTGCAGCCAATACATTGTTCTTCATTGATAAAAGCTGCCGATTTAGGTTTGGGTACACCGTGTGCTGTATTGAGAGGTTTGAAAGCTACTCCCATTAAGGCAGCAAGCTTTCGGATACCTTCTAACTCTCCAGGTGGGCATTGATTGATATCAGCATGGCCTTCTACAATAGCCGTAGCATAAGGTAGACAACCTGAAAAGCCGCATTGACCACATTGTGTTTGCGGCAGAACGGCATCGATTTGTTCTATTAATTTGCGTTTATCAGTCATCATGGTAGGGAGTGCAAAGGGCTTCAACAGATTGGCGTATCAAATCAGGACCATGATAAATCAAACCAGTATAAATTTGGATCAGATTCGCTCCCGCTTCTATTTTTTCTTTTGCATCTTCAGCAGACAGGATGCCGCCGACACCAATAATGGGTATGGTTCCTTGTAGCAAGGCATATAACTTTCTGATCACTTGGGTGCTGAGTGATTTGAGGGGGGCGCCACTTAAACCACCTGTTTCATTGGAAAGCGGTAAATGTGCTAGATTCTGACGTGAAATCGTGGTGTTAGTAGCAATCACGCCATCAATTTGGTATTTTATCAATAACTGAGCAATCGACTCCAGTTGTGATGATTCCAGATCGGGCGCGATCTTGATGACTAACGGGGTATATTTTCCCTGTTGATCGCTAAGTTTTGTTTGCTCTCTTTTCAAGAGATGCAATAAGCGCTCAAGCTCGGCAGAATTTTGTAATTGTCTCAAATTGCGGGTATTGGGTGAAGAAATATTGATAGTTACATAGCTGGCATAACGATAAACCTTTTGTAAACAAATCAAATAATCTTCTACTGCCTTATCTACAGGTGTATCAAAATTCTTGCCAATATTTACGCCCAGTATGCCCTGGAAATTGGAACGTTTGATATTCTCGATCAAGCGATCAATACCGTCGTTATTAAAACCCATGCGATTGATAATGGCCTGTGCTTGAGGGAGGCGGAACAAGCGCGGCCGCGGATTGCCCGTCTGAGGACGAGGTGTGACCGTACCTACTTCGATAAAGCCAAATCCCTGCTTTGCAAGCGCATCAATGTAAGCGCCATTTTTGTCTAACCCGGCTGCAAGGCCAACAGGATTGGGAAAATCTAAACCCATTATCCTGCGTGGCTTACAGGCAAATGAGTGAGTTCGCAGCAATCCCAGGTTTTGCGCGCACTTTAATGCAGTGAGAGAAACGGTGTGCGCTGTTTCGGGAGCAAGCGTAAATAGCAGTGGGCGAAAAAAGTGATAGCGCATTGAAACTTATTTTACCCTGTAAAACGGATTGGATTAAAGTAGAACAATTTAAACGAATTTTTGGGAAGAATTGCTGAAGGCTTGCCATTGTCCGTCGAATAATTTTTGTAAAGGCTGGAAATTAGTTTTATAACTCATTTTTCGGGTTTCACCAATCCAATAACCCAGATAAAGAAATGGCAGATTCTTCATGCGGCATTGTTCTATCTGCCACAAAATATTAAAAGTACCAAAACTTGCATTGAGAATATCGGGATCGAAAAAAGTATACACTGAAGAAAAGCCATCTGGTAACTGATCAATAATACTGATCATGCGTAATTGATTATTTTCATGGAAGGTAACCAGCTTGGAATCGACGTTGCTTTGCAGCAAAAAATTGCAATATTGATCACGGCTATCATAATCCATGCCACCGGAAGTATGACGTTTGACTTGATAGCGGCGGTAGAGACGGTAATGATCAGGATGGTAATGCAATTTATGTTGGGTGGCGACCAAATGCTGATGTCGCTTCCAAGCTCTGCGTTGCGTCCGGGTAGATGAAAACTGATCGACAATGATACGTACCGGAACGCAAGCCTCACACTGCTCACAGCTTGGGCGGTAAACAAAATTACCACTGCGGCGGAAACCAAGTTTGATCAGTTGCGCATAGGCCGCTGTATCGATCAAGTCATCAGATAGCGCAAGTTCTGAACGGGCAAGCTTGCCAGGTAAATAGCTGCATGGATAAGGCTCAGTGGTATGCAATTTCATCACTGGCAAGATCGCATCATTCTGGATAGACATAATCAAAGTGCCATTTCCCAATTCTTTCTGGAGTGGTGAGTAGATTATTTAATATTCGAACAAATTCAATGCGAGGAATTTCTCTAGCACCTAATGAAGCAAGATGCCTCGTTTTCATCTGACAATCAATCATGCCAAAGTTCCAATGTTCCAATTGTTTTATCAGGTACACAAAGGCAATTTTGGAAGCGTCAGTAACATGGGAGAACATCGATTCACCAAAGAACATTTTCCCTAGAGCAATACCATACAATCCTCCTGCCAATTTTCCTTCGATCCAAGTTTCCACTGAGTGGGCCATGCCCATTTGATGCAGCTCAGTATATGCTGAGATCATTTCCGGGTGTATCCATGTCCCTTCCTGTTCCATGCGTGGAGCTGCACAGGCTTGCATCACCTGGGTAAAAGCGCTATCGCATCGAATTTCGTAATGATGCTTCTTCATGGTTTTACGAAGCGAGCGGGAAATTTTAAGCTCATCGGGAAATAATACCATACGCGGATTTGGACTCCACCACAGGACGGGCTCTCCCTGGTTGAACCATGGGAAGATGCCACAACGATAGGCTGTCAGCAGGCGCTTCGGTGATAAGTCGCCGCCAGCGGCAAGTAAACCATTGGGTTCATCAAGTGCCATTTCTAGCGGTGGAAAATATTCTGGATTAGGTGTTAACCAATGGATCATAAGTTTATTTTGTGATGAAATATCTGCACTTTGATTTAGATCAAGGTTTATAGAGTAATATTTTCTTAGTATTTTATTAATTTTAATCCTTAGTTTGCATTAATAAATACAAAATAAAGGAGAACGAATGAAGCAATTCCGTCACAAAACAGGAGTCACAAGTTTAGCTGTTAGTTCATTCATTATTGCGCTAGCAACAACGGGTTCCACCCAAGCGCTCGCTCACGATAGAACATCAACTGGAGCTTTGGAACAGCAGATCAAGCAATTAGAAAGTCAGTTAAAGGCTATTCGGGATGAGCTCAATCAAGTGAAAAGCAAGGCTGCTCAAGATGAACAGGAGATTAAGAAAGTAAAAGAAGAGATTGTCCTGGAAGATCAGGAAATCAAAAAAGTGGAAGAAAAAGTAGTAGAGCTAGAAGAGTTTGAACATAAACACCATAATATCTCACACCGGCTGTTTTTTCGTGGTGGCTATGCGCATAACTTGCAGGAACGTAATGGTGCGTCCCTGCAAAGTAATGTTGTGCCAATAGGCGCGCAAGATGCAGGAGGGAATGATGGCTGGTATGTGGGTGCAGGTTTTGATTTTAGTTTAACAAAAGATGTGTGGGGCTTTTTACCAAACACAGAGATCTTTGCTGAATTGATGTTTGAATATAAAAGATTTGGTCATTCGCAGGGTAATGCGCTGGCCAATGCTCCATCTCAATTAGCAGGAGGAGCCTTTAATCCACGGAGTGTGACAATCAGTCAATTTACGTTGTCAGCAGCACCGAAAATTAAATTCATGGAAGGCAGCAACTTTAGACCTTGGATTATTCCTGCAGGACTCTCAATGCATGTGGTGAGCCCTGCAACTGAGTCTGTCACTTACGTGGCAAATCCTGGAATAATGTTTGGTGCTGGTGCAGATTATCGCATATGGAAGAATTTTTATCTCGGCGTTGATGCACGTTATCATGAGGTTTTTGGTAAATTTGATGGCGTTAATATTAGCGGCTTAACTGCTGGTGGTTACCTTGGAATCGGTTTTTAATAATTTGAACCCAGGTAGTGAAAAAATTATAGAGGAGGGAAAGAGGAATCATTGTTAGATATTCTGAAGAATATCTCCAATATAGTTGTAATTCATAGTTGTATTTTGAATTAGATAGATAGTATTTCTCTTCTAGTTTCTAGCAAGATCAGTGCGACTGAGTAAGTGATTTTGTGACGAAGCTTTTACATCCCGCTACTAAGCTGGTGGGGTGTCTTTTTTGTATAGTTTTTTGTATAGTTTAGCTCGTTTATTAATTATTATTTCCAGCCTTAGCAAGTAATTTATCCAACAAACGAATGCTCAGGAAGCGTTTGAGGAAGCCAAATAAATAGGTAGGGAACGTAACGTAATAGCGCGCTTGAGGATTGTGCGCCTCAAGGGCATGAATGACTTTTTTGAGGACAGCCTCCGGCGGCAGTGTAAAAGGAACGGCTGGCCCTTGTTTGTTTAATCGCTCCAATACCGCATGGTATTTTTCACCATGGATGCTATGGTCGATATCGATATATTTTTGTAAAGCCTTAAGCGCGTTGGCCCTAAATTGAGTAGCAATCGGGCCCGGTTCGATCAGGCTGACAAAGATTTGAGTACCCATCAATTCAAGGCGAAGCGTGTCGCTTAATCCTTCGATGGCATATTTGGAAGCATTATAGGCGCCGCGAAATGGCATGGCTGCAAAACCCAGCACGGAACTATTCTGGATAATTCGGCCATAACCTTGCTTGCGCATGATGGGCAGCACAAGATTGGTCAGCTCTAGCCAGCCGAAAACATTGGTTTCGAATTGTGCGCGTAAGGCCTCACGACTCAAATCTTCAACTGCTCCCGGTAAACCATAAGCGCCATTATTGAACAGGGCATACAATTGACCATGAGTGCGGTGCATGATTTCTTCGAATGCTTGCTGAATCGAATCTGGCTCATTTAAATCTAATCGAAGACTTTCCAGTCCTTCAGCTAACAGCCTCTCGACGCTTTCCTGCCTTCGCGCTGTGGCGAATACGCGATAGCCTCGTTTGTGCAGTGCATGGGCGACGCAATAGCCAATGCCGCTGGAGCAACCAGTAATTAAAATAGACTTTTTCATCAACTAAGCTTATCTTGCTAAACTGTTCATAGTTGTTTTGAGCTTGACGCAAAAAAAGCATAATCATAGCATCACATAATTGGATTGATGACATATGGTATTACAATGATCAATATTGAATAATGGCAAAGATATTGTTTAAACTACGAAACGTGCCAGATGATGAAGCCGAAGAAGTGCGTGAATTACTGGCCAACCATCATATTGATTACTATGAAACCTCAGCAGGCAATTGGGGTGTTTCCATGCCTGCCCTCTGGGTGAAGAATGATGATCAATTCCGGGAAGCAAAAGCATTATTTGATGCTTATCAGCAAGCACGTTCCATACGGGTGAGGGAAGAATACGCACGACTTAAAAGTGAAGGTAAGCATAAAACAATGTGGGATAGTATAAAGCAACAGCCTGTTGTGTTTGTAGCTTATATATTCATTGTGCTGGCCTTGCTTTACCTGCCATTCAAGCTGATCATGGAACTAGCCAAATTGTAGTTTCTTATTGAGGCCTCTAAAAATTCAGAGTTCTAAACAAGATGAGGCGAGAACAAAAAATGTTGACGCAGCCTATAGCTAATAGGTAAGGAAGCATTCTTTGTGAACAACGAAGCATGGTGACGAGACGGTGTAAGCAGGCAATCTGCGAAGCGGATGCTCGCAAATATGAATTTTTAGAGGGGCCTTTATTTTATTTCCTTATTGCTCAAAACTATTTGAGATTTTTTTGCTGAGTGGGCCGGATTGAATCAAATTAATTTAAAAATCATCCTCTCTTTTCTGTCGGGTGCGCTGACTGTTCTGGGGTTTGCACCGTTTTATTTTTTTCCGATCCCTTTAGTTACCCTGGCATTACTGATCTATTTCTGGCGTCACAATATCACGCCTTTAACTGCCGCAATACTGGGTTTTTCTTTTGGCATGGGGATGTTTGGTACAGGGGTAACCTGGATTTATGTCAGCCTGCATGATTTTGGTAATATGCCGATGCCGCTGGCTGTATTGGCTTTGATCCTGCTTTGTGCTTATCTCTCATTATTCCCTGCGTTAACAGGGTGGATTTCGGTAAGATTGCGCACGGCTGCGCCAGCTATTTGGCCATGGATGATTGCCTCGCTATGGATATTATCAGAATGGTTGCGTGGTACCTTATTTACCGGTTTTCCCTGGTTAGCGGTTGGGTATTCGCAGGCGCCATCCAGCCCGCTCATAGGTTTTGCGCCAGTAGTGGGGGTGTATGGGATTTCACTTCTTCTGGTTCTGAGTGCTGGCTGGCTATCCTCCTGGTTTGAGCAAAGGCGTTCATGGCGATGCTTATTTTTTCTGGGTGGGGTCTGGGTCATCGGCCTGGGATTGCAGGGAATCGAGTGGACCAGACCTGAGGGTGATGCCGTGACAGTGAGTCTATTACAGGGAAATATTCCGCAGGATTTAAAATGGCGAGAGGATCACGTTATCACGACCATGGATACTTACGCCAAGCTTATCCAGGAAAGTAACAGTCAGCTCATAGTAACGCCAGAAATATCCATTCCGCTGTTTCATGAAGATGTGCCGTTTGATTACTTGTCTGAGCTTGCTGCGCATGCAAGGGCAAATGAAGGGGATGTACTGATCGGTATGGCTGAAGCGGTCTCATCGGATAGGAATGAATACTACAATACGATGTTCAGTCTGGGTGTATCGCCTGAACAACGTTATCGAAAACATCATCTCGTGCCATTTGGCGAATATATCCCGTTAAAGCTCGTATTTGGCTGGATTATCAAAGTGCTGAATATGCCTTTGTCCGATTTCTCCCGCGGCTCACTTGATCAGCAACCTTTGTATCTGGCTGGACAAAACGTGGCCATCAATATCTGCTATGAAGATGTGTTCGGAGAAGAAATCATCATGCAGCTACCCGAGGCCTCATTGCTGGTCAATGTGAGCAACGATGCCTGGTTTGGGCGTTCTATCGGCCCTTGGCAGCACTTGCAAATTTCACAGATGCGTGCCTTGGAAACAGGACGCTACATGTTGCGTGCCACCAATACCGGGGTAACCGCCATCATTGATCAACGCGGCAACCTCGTGCAGCAATTGGAAATGTTTACTACCGCAGGTTTACATGGGATAGCGCAAGGTTATTCGGGTGCTACCCCGTATGTACGCTTGGGCAATAGTCTGGTATTAGGGCTGGCAATATTATTGTTGACCACTGGTTGGCTATCAGTCTTTTTTTATAGGAAACGTAAAACCCTGTAAAATACTTGCCGTCATCAACAATACCGTTCCAAGCTAACGCTTACGTACCTATCATGAAATTTCAGGATATGATTCTGACGCTCCAGCATTATTGGAGCAAACAAGGTTGTGCGCTGTTACAGCCTTATGACATGGAAGTTGGCGCAGGCACAAGCCATACCGCTACCTTTCTGCGTGCGCTGGGACCAGAGCCGTGGCGTGCGGCGTATGTGCAACCATCGCGCCGTCCAAAGGACGGTCGTTACGGTAATAACCCGAATCGTTTGCAGCATTATTATCAATATCAGGTTGTGCTAAAGCCTGCTCCGCAAAATATTCTGGATTTATATTTGGGTTCGCTGCAGACATTGGGTTTGGATTTGAAACTGAATGATGTCAGATTAGTGGAAGATGATTGGGAAAACCCAACGCTGGGGGCTTGGGGGCTTGGCTGGGAAGTGTGGTTGAATGGCATGGAAGTCACACAGTTTACTTATTTTCAGCAAGTCGGTGGGATCAATTGCAGGCCGATTACCGGTGAGATTACTTATGGGCTCGAGCGGCTGGCTATGTATCTGCAAGGGGTGGAGAATGTGTTTGATTTAACTTGGACTCAAGGGTTGAGCTACGGTGATGTGTATCATCAAAATGAAGTTGAGCAATCGACTTATAATTTTGAATGCAGCGACACTGAATTTCTCTTTGTCGCTTTCGGTAAATATGAAGAACAAGCGAATGATTTAATGGAACAACAATTACCACTGCCTGCCTATGAACAAGTCCTGAAAGCGGCGCATAGCTTTAATTTATTGGATGCCCGAGGAGCCATCTCGGTCACCGAACGTGCCGCCTATATCGCGCGCATTCGCAATCTGGCGCGTCGAGTCGCACAGGCTTATTATGATAGTCGGGAACGATTGCAGCCTCCCTTTCCGCTGGCGCCGCGCGAATGGGTGGCGCAAATCCCGAAGAAAGCAGGGTGAGCATGATTCCAAGAAACCTACTTGTAGAACTGCTGGTTGAAGAGCTGCCACCCAAATCACTGCATAAGCTGGGTACTTATTTTGCTGAATCATTGCTCAATAGCCTGAAAAGCCAGAATCTGGCGATGCCAGATGCGGTAATGACTGCATACACAACGCCACGTAGGCTGGCTGTTCATATTACGCATGTTTTGGGGCAGGCGCCTGATCAGGCTGTGACGACCAAGTTAATGCCCGTTTCGGTGGGTCTGGATGAGGAAGGGCGAGCGACGCCGGCTTTGGTCAAGAAATTAAGTAGTCTAGGCGTGGAGGCATTTGTTGTTTCGCAACTGACGCGGGCAATCGAGGGTAAATCCGAAACACTTTTTCTGGAGCGTGTGGTGTCGGGCATCGTTCTGGTTGATGGGCTGCAACAAGCGATGGATGAGGTGATTGCGCAATTACCCATCCCCAAAGTGATGACTTATCAGCTTGCAGATGGTTGGCAGAACGTTAATTTTGTCCGCCCCGCCCATGGATTGATTGCGCTATATGGCGCCGAGGTGGTTCCTGTGAGCGTGCTGGGTTTGACTGCCGGCAATATGACACAAGGTCATCGCTTCGAAGCCAGTAGCCATCCTATCGTCATCAGGGAAGCGGATAGTTATAGCCAGCAACTGGAAACAGAGGGCGCGGTTATTGCGAGTTTTGCTGAACGCCGTACCCGCATCTCGAATCAGCTTTCTACTGCTGCCGCCAAAGAAAATCTGCAGCTTATTCTGGATGAAGCGTTACTGGATGAGGTAACAGCACTGGTGGAACATCCCAACGTGCTGATCGGGAAATTCCCATCAGAATTTCTTGAAGTACCCCAGGAATGCCTGATTCTGACGATGAAAGCTAATCAGAAATATTTTCCGTTGCTGGATAGGGAGGGAAAACTGGCCAATACCTTCCTGATGGTGGCGAATATTTGTCCAGCAGATACTCATTTTGTCATCGAGGGCAATGAACGGGTCGTCCGTTCGCGTTTGGCTGATGCAAAATTCTTCTTTGACCAGGACCGGAAGCATACCTTGGCTTCGCGCATTCCTGGGCTGAACAAGGTGGTTTACCATCATCAACTGGGTACACAAGGTTTGCGCATTGAGTATGTACGTACCCTTGCACGCGAGATCGGGCAAATATTGGGTGGCAATATACTGGCAGAACAAGCAGAGCAGGCAGCGCGATTAGCTAAAACCGATTTACTGACAGACATGGTTGGAGAATTTCCCGAGCTGCAGGGAATCATGGGGCGTTATTATGCTCAGCACGAGGGCTTGAGCGATACCATTGCCTATGCGATAGAAGACCATTACAAACCACGCTTTGCCGGCGACTTACTACCACATAATCTGGTTGGCGTCTGTGTGGCTTTGGCAGATAAGCTGGAAACTTTGATCAATTTATTTGCTATCGGGCAACTCCCTACCGGAGATAGGGATCCTTTTGCACTACGCCGCCATGCCTTGGGCGTAATTCGTATCCTGATCGAAAAGGATTTACCGCTTGAACTGAATAGGCTGATGGAGCGAGCCATAGAAATTCTCCAGGATGAACGTATTGCAGATCAATGGGTACAGCAGACAGTCGCCGAGAGGCCATTTGCTGACACTGAGGAGAAGACCCACCAGAAACATATCCGTCATACGATATCTGCAGAGGTAAGCGGGCAATTAGCAGATTTTATCTATGATCGATTGGCGGTAAATTTGCGTGAGCAGGGTTACAGTGCCCAGGAAGTGGATGCTGTATTGGCACTCTATCCTCAACATTTAAATGATATTCCCAAACGACTGGCTGCTATTCGTGCTTTTATCGCTTTGCCAGAGGCAGCTAGTCTGGCTGCTGCCAATAAGCGTGTGAGTAATATCCTCAAAAAGAGTAGCGCTATCATCAACCCACAGGTAGAGGTTGAACTTTTACAAGTGCCTGCTGAACGAGCATTGTATCAAGCGTTAATTGAGCTGAAAGATAAAGTGGATGAGGCCTTTCAGCAGAAGGATTACACGGTTGCCCTGCAAATCCTGGCAGCATTAAAAGCACCGGTTGATACCTTTTTTGATCATGTAATGGTCAATACCGATGATGACAGGCTGCGCAACAATCGTTTGGCTTTGCTTAAAAGACTTCAGCAGGTAATGAATCGAGTGGCCGATATTTCCAGACTGGCGAGCTGAAATGAAATTGATCATTCTGGATAGTAATGGTGTGATCAATGAGGCCAGCGAAACCTTTATCACATCACTCGATGAATGGAAACCCATACCTGGCAGCCTGGAAGCGATCTCACGACTTACCCAGGCCGGTTATCGCGTGATCATTGCAACCAATCAGTCTGGGATTGGGCGCGGATTGCTCGATATGACGACTTTCAATGCCATTAACGACAAGATGTTCAAAGCGGTTCATCACGCCGGGGGACGCATTGATGCGCTTTTCTTCTGCCCACATACTGAGCAGGATAAATGTCACTGTCGTAAACCCGAGATAGGTATGTTTCAGGAAATTATGCAACGTTATAGTACCGATCTTAAAGGCGTTCCTGCTGTCGGTGATTCACTGCGGGATTTGCAGGCAGCGGTCAAGGTAGAGGCCATCCCGATTTTAGTGCTGACTGGAAAAGGTGAAATGACTCATGCGAATGGGAATCTCCCGGAAGGGACGCAAATTTTTGCTGATCTGGCATCTGTTGTGGACACATTGGTGAAGAAAATATGATATCAGCTGCCGTGCGCTCAGCTTTTTATACTGTATTACAACTCATCATCACGCCTCCCTATGCATTATTTACTCTCGCCTGTTATCCCCTTCCTCCCCATTACCGTTATAAGGTGACCTACGGCTGGACCTGCATCATGCTGTTTCTACTCAGGGTAATCTGTGGCCTGCATTATCGTGTGCTGGGTGCGGAGAATATTCCTGATCGGCCAAGTATTGTGTTATCCAAGCATCAATCAGCATGGGAAACCCTGGCATTGCAACAAATTTTCCCACCCCAGGTATGGGTGCTTAAAAAAGAGTTATTGCGTATTCCATTTTTTGGCTGGGGACTGGCAATGACTAACCCGATTGCAATTGATCGTAGTTCGGGTAAAGCAGCATTACAGCAAATCGTTGAGCAGGGCAAAGAGAGATTAAAACAGAACTTCTGGATCGTCATTTTTCCGGAAGGGACGCGCACTCCTCCAGGTAAGACGGGTAAATACAAGATAGGCGGCGCATGGCTCGCCACCCACACGGGTACATTGGTTGTCCCAGTTGCACACAATGCAGGAGAATTTTGGGGAAGAAATTCATTTATCAAATCTCCTGGCACGATTACGGTAAGCATTGGCAAACCAATTGATCCAACCGGTATGGATCCTGATGAGCTTAATGCACGTGTACAAGCGTGGATAGAAACTGAGGTGTCGCGTATCAGCAGTTGTGGAAAAGAAGGGCGTGATGATGAACAATTTATTTCGATCTCGAACCAGTCAGTCAAAGACGCTGAAAAATGAGGCACGTACCATCACATTGGTTGACAGGACAATCGGCTACACGCTGATTCGTCGTAACCGGAGAACGATTGGCCTGAAAATCAATCGAGAGGGTTTAACGGTCAGTGTCCCTTTGCAAGCGACTCTCAGCAGAATAGAGCAAGTACTGCACAGTAAAGCTGCCTGGGTCATTAGAAGTCTGGAGGTATGGAAAGAGAAAAAAATTATCCAGCCTCAGTGGTGTCTGGATAGTACTTTCTGGCTATTAGGCGATCCCTATCGATTGGTCTTGACTGAATCAGAAAAACTGCAACTGATTTCGCAAAATAATAAAACAGATCAAATTCAGGAAATAACCCGGCAAATTGCTTCGCTAACTTCCTGTCAAATCGAGAAATTCGTAATGACTTGGTATCGTAAACAAGCGCGAGCGTACATGAGTGAGCGAGTAGCGCTTTATGCGGTCAAATTGGGTGTGCCATTACCAAAAGTGAGATTATCCAGTGCGCGCACGCGCTGGGGGAGCTGTAGTTCAAATGGGACAGTATCCCTTAACTGGCGGTTAATACAGTTGCCGCTTTTCCTGGTGGATTACGTGGTAGCGCATGAATTATCTCATCTGATCGAAATGAATCATTCTGCGGCATTCTGGAGAGTAGTCGAGAGCATCTATCCAGATTACCGGCAAGCGCGGGCAGAGTTAAAAAAAATCGACTGATTGGAAAATGGGCTCCAGAACTTTATTTAACCCGGATTTTCCATTACAAGCGATTAAGGGGTGAGTATTGGGCTGAATTTAACGAGAAGATCAAATGTTTTGGATTTGTCCCAAACACTATGAATCCATTCACGCTGTTGCATGGTAACTGCCAGATTCATCATCTTTTTTCGGCCCTCGTGGGTAATATAACCAGCTTTGGCAAAGAGCTTATAGCGCAGCATTCTGAGGGTGTGTTATTTCATTTCTAATTCCATTTCTAAATCAAACGTAATTTTGTCGGTTTTACCTTGCCGTATTATTGATACTGTTTGCGGCTCGCCTTCGCGTCATTTTTGATTTGGAATGGGATAGGGGGGCTGTTCTGCACAGAAAAATGGCTATTCCCGCTGCAAGCAGCGGGAATAGCCGTTTTAGGTCGCTGCAATTTTATGGAGCAAAACGTTGCAGTATATGGTTCGTCATACCTTTAGCGAGTTCCTCTTCTCCAAAGAATACTGTGCCAATCTTTTCTTTCTGCAGGAATTGTGACTCGTCTTCACTGTGAGTACGGAGCACGATCTCAATATCCGAGTTAAGGGTACGTGCAATTTCAGCAATCTGCCGCACGTTGAGGGTTTCAGGTGTTGCGATCACCAACATTGCTGCACCTGCAATATGTGCCTGGATGAGCACAGCTGGATCAGCCGCATTACCCGATACAGCAGCGACACCTTTTTTACGCAGATCCTCTACCAGTTCGCGGTTTTGTTCAGCAACCACATAGGGAATTTTGCGTTTATCCAGCTCCCTGGCGATGCGTCGTCCCACACGGCCATAGCCTACCAGCACCACTTGTCCTTCAAGGTATTTGCGTTCTGTAGTTAACGGCAATTCAGCGAAGGGATCCTCGCGGTGTTCCAGACGGCGAGCTAATTCCGAGCGCTGGAGAACCCAATTTATAATAGGGTTAACTGCGGCAAACACAAATGGATTCAGCGCTATGGAGATGAGTGCCCCAGCGAGAACCAAATCCATCCCTTCTGAAGAAAGCAAACCAAGTGACATTCCCAGCCCAGCAAGAATAAACGAAAATTCACCGATCTGTGCCAGGCTGGCAGCCACCACCAATGCCGTATTGAGTGGGTAGCGGAAGGTAAGTACCAGCCCCATTGCTGCGATTGATTTGCCGACAATGATAATAGCAACGACGCTGAGAACATGCATCGGTTTCTCCATCAATATCTGTGGATCGAAGAGCATCCCCACAGAGACAAAGAACAGTACAGAAAAGGCATCGCGCAATGGTAGTGATTCTTGAGCTGCGCGATGACTGAATTCTGATTCACGCATGACCATTCCTGCAAAGAAAGCTCCCAGTGCAAATGATACATTGAACAAAGCTGCTGCACTGTAGGCGACACTGATCGCTGCTGCGATAACTGACAAAGTGAAGAGCTCTCGCGAACCGATACTTGCGACTTGCCATAACAACCAAGGCAATATACGACGCCCGCCGATCAGCATCAGAGCGATAAAAGCTGAGACCTCAAGAAGGGTCTGTCCAATCGTGCGCCATAACGGAACAGTTTCTTCGGTAGGGGCGACTGTTCCACCTAATATGCCCGCAAAGGAAGGTAATAATACCAGGATGAGTACAGTAGCGAGATCTTCCACCACTAGCCAACCCACGGCAATACGCCCGTTCATGGTTTCGAGTATGCCTCGTGACTCAAGGGCTTTGAGCAATACGACGGTACTAGCACAAGACAGAGAGAGACCAAAAACCAGGCCGGTGCCAAAATCCCAACCCCACCACGAAGCTATAAGCATACCTAATCCAGTCGCCAGCCCCATTTGAACGACGGCGCCTGGGAGGGCGATACGCTTAACCGCAAGTAAATCGTCAAGAGAAAAATGCAAACCCACACCGAACATAAGCAGCATGACCCCAATTTCTGACAACTGTGAGGCGATATCTACATCAGCAACGAAACCTGGTGTGGATGGTCCCATAGCTATTCCTGCCAGTAGATAACCAACTAAAGCGGGAATCTTGAGTCGCTCAGCAATGAAGCCCAATATCAGGGCAAGACCAAATCCAGCAGCAATAGTCGTTATCAACGAGGTGTCATGTTCCATTCAGTTTCCTTTTGTTATAGCGGCAGTAATAGGTGAGCTTGACCAGTTATTCTAAAGCCAGCTCGGTGCGTGCAATCAAGGGTCTTATTCTACAGCCTGACAAGCTTGTTAAGCGTCTTCTTAAATAAAAAGGATGGTTACCTGGAAATTAATGAGTATCTCATGAGGAGGATAGTATTCGTTGATCACGGCTGGATAATGCCAGTTTCTATTGTTGGATATTCTGCATATAATGCTTCAAACTATGCAGAGGGCAAGCAATTCATCCAAGGCTTTTCAGTATAGTTATTAAATAAATGATTTTACATAGAAACTTCTTAACTATTAGATACTACAAGCAAGGAGAGAGAATGATGCATCGATTTAAATTCATTACCCTGGTCTGCACACTTTTACCTTTTTATGCCCATAGCGGAGGTAATCCTGATTTTGTCAAATTTCCTGAGAGTTATCAGCAAGCCTTTACTCAATATGATACTGCCAATCGGGCCAATCAGACGCAGGTAGCAAAATTTTATGCTAATGATATTGCTATTGCGAGTTACAAAAAAGGCGAAGAAGCAACACCAGGGTCAGTCGTTGTCATGGAAATATATGAAACTAAAAAAGATGCAGCTGGCAAGATCATTTCAGATAAAGAGGGTATGTTTGAAATTGAAAAACTCGCAGCTGTTGCAGTGATGGAAAAAAGAAGTGATTGGGACAAAACTTTTTCTCAGGAGAACCGCACAGGTGACTGGGGATTTGCTGTGTATAACCCGGATGGCACACCCAAAAGCAACGACTTGAATTGTGTTCAGTGCCATACTCCGTTGAAAGATCAGGACTACCTGTTTAGCTTTCAGAAGCTCGTTGATTTTGCAAGAAAGAATTGATAGTTGATGTAAGATAAATACTATTGGTAAGCTATGAACAGGCTGCAAGTTTCTAGAAACTTGCAGCCTGTTTTATTATCTGACTTTAGAGAATTAGTAATGGGAGTAACAGCGTGCTGAAGTATGGATAATTTATTCCATTTCTAAATTAACCCTGATTTTGCCAGCTTCACCTTACCGTATTATATGGACTGTTTGCATCTTGCTTTCGTGTCATGTTTGATTTAGGGATGGAATGAGCAATTTTAGTTTTGGTGAATACTGAATTAGCGGCGCGTTGCAATTCGCTATCGGATAGGAAACAAATGCTTAAGGAAATTAGAATGAAAGTCCTGATAAAATATTTTGTTATTAAATTACTACTATTGTTCTCTCTGGCGCTTTTTCCCATAGTTTACTCCTCATTAGCTTATGCTCATACTGGAATTGACACTCAGAATGGCTGGGTACACGGTTTTATTCATCCTGTAGGAGGATTGGATCATGTACTTGCCATGATCGCTGTGGGTCTATGGGCAACTCAAATCGGGGGACGTGTCGTATGGCTAGTACCTTTTACTTTTGTTGCTGTCATGACCTTGGGTGGATTAGCAGGGATAATCGCGGTTCCTTTTGGATATACTGAAGTCGGTATTATTATTTCACTGCTGGTTTTCGGTATGTTGATTGCCGCTTCCATCCGATTGCCAGTGATCGTAAGTGCTATCATAGTCGCGATTTTCGCGTTTTGTCATGGTTATGCCCATGGTGCAGAAATGTCCCAACATATATCAGGGTTTACTTACGCGCTGGGATTTGTATCTGCTACCGTATTACTTCATGCTTTGGGTATCGGTATTGGCATATTCATTAAACACAAGGGAAGCGTGCAATGGTTACGACTTGCCGGAATGGGGGTGATTTTGTACGGAAGTAGCATGGTTTTGATCGGGTAAGAGATAATTGAAAACGTAGTTTCGCTCATCAACCTGATGAGTGCTCCAATCGCTGTGTTGGAAGGTATGCGCTCCTCATCTATCTACTTGATAGGTAGCTACCCGGAAAATTCATTTTCACAACTTTTGAAATGCTGGGTAGAATTGTTTATGCATGAAATGTCATTGGCCGAAAATGTCTTACAGATCATCGAAGAAGCAGCGCAGCATCAGTCTTTTACACGCGTCAAAACGGTGTGGCTGGAAATTGGCCAGTTGACTTGTGTGGAGCCGGAAGCGTTGCGTTTCTGTTTTGACGTCGTAATGCATGGCAGTATCGCTCAGCATGCGAAGCTGGAAATTATTGATATACTAGGATTAGGCTGGTGCAAAACATGTATGCAGGAAGTACCAATGGCTACGCTTTATGGTGTTTGCTCACAATGTGGCAATTTTGAGCTTGAAGTATTATGTGGCGATACCTTACGTGTCAAAGAACTTGAAGTTGAATAAAAGGAGTGATGATCATGTGTACAACATGTGGCTGCGGACATGGTTTGATCCAGATAGATGGAAAACGATTGCAGCATTCCCGTAAACCAGCGGGAGCAATCCGTTATCGAATGCCTGCCAACATGCCAAAGCCAACTTCTCTGAAGGCATCGGCTGATTATCCTGTTCATAAGCCTGACCTGATTGATTTTGGTTCAGGCGCTGCGCAATCGCATGCATCAGGTATGAGTCATGCACGCATGGTAAAAATCGAACGTGATATTCTAGCCAAGAATAACCTTCATGCTGAGGTCAATCGCTGTTACTTGACTGAGCGCGGGATTTTTGCACTCAATCTCGTCTCCAGTCCTGGTTCTGGCAAAACGACTTTATTAGTGCAAACGATTGCTGCCTTGCGAGAAGAACAGCGTATGTACGTGATCGAGGGCGATCAGCAGACAGAAAATGATGCTGCGCGTATTCGTGCCTGTGGTATTCCTGCCTTGCAAATCAACACAGGTAAGGGGTGTCACCTGGATGCTTACATGGTAAGTCAAGCGATGCAGCAACTTGCTGTGCGGGAGGACAGTGTATTATTTATTGAAAATGTCGGCAATCTGGTCTGCCCGGCCAGCTTTGATCTGGGTGAGGCACATAAAGTAGTGATCCTATCTGTGACAGAAGGTGAAGACAAGCCGCTAAAATATCCGGATATGTTTCGTGCCGCAGATCTGCTATTACTTAACAAATGCGATTTGCTGCCTTATCTGACCTTTGATCCAGAACTCGCAATTATCTATGCCCGCCGCATTAACCCTTCACTGCGAGTGATTCAACTTTCAGCTTTAAGAGGGGAAGGAATGTCGGAATGGATAGACTGGATTAAAGTTGGCTATTGCCAGGCGGCAGCTGGCAAGAAGAAAATAGAAAATTCTCAGCATCATGTTGATTAGCTCCACTTGGACTGAGTTACCTTTCTATTCGATAGAACTTCCTTTTGCCCTACCTTCCATGCTGGCCTGTGGCGCTTGGTTAAAAAATACAGTTTGCGTTACACGAAGTCATACTGCTTTAGTCTCGCCGGTAATTGGAGATCTTGATACTGCACAGGCACGCAGTAAGCTGGATGAGACCGTGCTCCACATGTGCAAGATACTTAATGTGCAGCCTAAAGTGGTAGCACATGACCTACACCCTGATTTTTACAGTACGCATTATGCACATACTTATGCTGCAAAGCATGATTTACCGATTCTTGCGGTGCAACATCACCATGCCCATATTGCTGCCATTTGTGCGGAACATGGGATTAGTGAAACAGTGTTGGGTCTAGCCTTGGATGGGGTAGGGTTGGGTACAGACAAGATGCCTTGGGGCGGTGAATTATTACGCGTGGAAGGGGGGTATTTTGAACGTCTGGGGCATCTGGCTACACTTGCTATGCCAGGCGGTGATCGGGCAGCGCGTGAACCCTGGCGTATGGCCGCAGCAGCGTTATTCGATCTAGGACATACTCATGAGATAGCATTGCGTTTCCCAGCTCAGCCAGCAGTTAATACTGTGGTTGCTATGCTGCAACGCAATTTGAATTGCCCGGCTACTTCGAGTATGGGGCGGCTGTTCGATACGGTTGCTGGCTTATTAGGGGTAAATGAAATTCAATCTCATGAGGCTCAGGCTGCCATTCAGTTACAAACATTGGCCGCCTCGTATGGTAAGGTGAGTTCTCTTGAGGAGGGTTATCAAATTACCGCCAATAATGTGCTCGATTTTTCTCCGTTGCTTGCCTGGCTTATGCAATGTACTGATGTTGTCAAGGGTGCTGCTGTATTTCATGCTACCCTCGCTGATGGGCTTGCCAAGTGGGTAGCGCTCGCGGCCAGGAAATACCATTGTGCACGGATTGCACTGGGAGGGGGTTGTTTTCATAATGAGTTATTACTGCAACTATTGAGTCAGCATCTTGCTGAAAATAACCTACAAGTATTATATGCTAAACAGTTGCCCCCTGATGACAGCGCTATTTCTTTAGGTCAGGCTTGGGTAGCTGCACAATGGTATGAATCAATTGGCGCTTGAAGATTATCGTTTACTTGTAGAGCTTCTCTAATCAGAGTTCTTAGTATCTGTTATAGTTAAGCGATTTGTCATTTGCAAATTTTTTCTGGACGATCAGGAAAAATGGATATATTTTTTGTGAGCTAAGTTATGCGTAGCACTGCTATTTTACTTTTTACCCTTTTGACAACAACATTGGCACAAGCTACGACTTGGACATTGCCTCCATCGGATATTGATATTGTTGGTCAAGTAAAGGTGATAGAGGCAAGTCAAGAGGATACTTTGCTTGATATTGCACGCCAGTATGGTATTGGACAGGATGCCATATTGATGGCTAATCCTTTTGTTGACCGCTGGCTCCCTTCCGAAGGTACCAAGGTAGTAATACCAGGCCGGTATATTCTTCCACAGGCTGAGCGTACAGGCTTGGTCATTAATCTACCTGAAATGCGTCTTTATTATTTTCTCAAACCTGAGAAAGGGAAGAAACCAGTCGTCATTACTCATCCAATCAGCATAGGCAGAATGGATTGGAGTACGCCAATGGGTAAAACTACTGTCGTCAGAAAACAAAAAGATCCTACCTGGATACCACCTCAATCGCTCAAAAAAGAGGCTATAGAAGCAGGCAATCCACCCCTGCCGGATGTGGTACCACCTGGACCAACCAATCCATTAGGGCGGCATGCACTCTATCTGGGTACCGCAGGTTATCTGATCCATGGCACGGACAAGCCCTTTGGAATAGGTATGCGCGTCACTCATGGGTGCCTGCGCATGTATCCTGAAGATATTGAAAAATTGTTTGACCAGGTGCCCGTCGGAACGCCGGTGCAGTTAGTCAATCAACCTATCAAACTTGGCTGGCTGGCTGGTTCATTGTTTATAGAATTACATCCGCCCTTAGAAGAAAACGAGAAGGAGTATGGCGACGATTATATGCAGAAAGTACGTGAAGCAATTGCCAGTTTTCTTGAGAAAAGCGACAATGGTAAAAAGATAAACCCAGCTAGAGAAAATATAGTTATTGATGAAATGGCGCTTGAGCTGGCGGTATTTGAAAAAAATGGTATTCCGGTGCTGATTTCAAAATAGACAAAATAGGTTGTGATAGGCAATAAAAAAGCCCCTGATGGGGCTTTTTTATTTTGATTGATAAATTATTTATACATAGATCTTTTAAACATACGATCAATTTTTTCATCAGTCTGCGCTGCGCGTGAATTGGCGTCATTAGCCGTATTGAGCGCTCTGTTTGCAATATCTTTTGCTTCGTTTGCAGTTGCTCTAGCTGCAGCAGCTTCTGATTTAGCAGAATTTACATCTTGCTGAACAGCATTAAGCTGTGATTTTACTTCTTCGAGTTGCCCTGTTGTTGCACAGCCAGATAATGCAACTAATGCGCTTAGGGTTGTTACAGTAAATACATATTTAATTTTCTTATTCATCTTCATCTCCATACTGTTATTTGATTAAGACAAAACTTTAAATTCTCAACACAAGTTGTCCATTCACGTGCAGATTCAAAAACCTATGACAACATCGCGATGCTACCTGATTTCTTAAACAATATAAAGACAATATAAAGCGTGAATGTATCATATTTACCACACTTTAATAATATTGAATTAAAAGTATAATTTAGCCAGATAAAGGTTTAGCTATTAAATTGAATCTATACCAGCATATTTAACGTACAAGTACTGCCAAGGCAGGAATTAATACTTATTCATCAATAATTTAAAAAATAAATTTTAGCCGTAGCAGGATAGAAGTAATGCATTAAACCAACCAAACTCTATTACAAATTAATACTAAAGAATTACAAATGGATCAGCAATTATGCATTTGTATACATTCTATATAGATATTCCATTTCTAAAACGAAACAGACTTTGTCTGCTCTTCCTTGCCCTATTTGTTATATTTTGCCTGCGACTCGCCTTTGTATCATTTTTGATTTGGAAATAGAATTACCTCCAAAGGATACTATAAATTAAGCCCATCATGGCACATGCGCCAATTACATAAATGACATTGCGTTTGAAATAGAATGGCGCAATGCTGGCAACGAATGTAATCAGTGCAGCGGGCCATTCGAATGATGATGATAAACCTTGCGGCCATAAAACATGATAGGTAAAGAAACAGTGCTAGATTGAAAATGACGCCGATCACGGCGGCAGTAATGGCGGTCAATGGGGCAGAGAGTTTAAGATTGCCATGTGTCGTTTCTACTAGCGCCTCACCGGCCAATATGAATAAAAAGGAGGGTAGGAAAGTAAACCAAGTTACTGCCACGGCCGCAATAGCACCCGCCAGTAGAGGAAGGTCGGCACCAAACAATGTGTTGGTATAGCTACCAATAAAGCCGACAAACGCAACTATCATAATGAGTGGGCCAGGGAGAGTTTCAACGAGCGCCAGGCCATCGATCATTTGAGCAGGATTCAACCATCCGTCGTATTCGACTGCGCCTTGATAGACATAAGGCGGGACAGCATAAGCGCCACCGAATGTCAGGAAGGCTGCTTTGGTAAAAAACCAGCTCATCTGAGTCAGCGTGCCAAGCCAGCCAAATTGACTGACGAGTAATGCCATCGGCACAATCCATAGCACCGCACACACAATGATGACAGTGATCAGACGTGGCCAGCGGAAATGGGTGTGCTCAGGTAGGAGAGTGGTATCATCGATGATAGCGGGGCCGTATGCGATCAAGCTTACTAGGGTTTGTGCCTTCCGTAAACTGAGCGGGCGTGCCCCCCAATATAGCCGATCAGCGCGGCAGCCAGCAGAATTGCCGGGAATGGTATCTGGAAAACTGCTATGGCGACAAAGGAAGCAGCTGCCATAACCCATAATCCAGAATTCTTGAGTGTACGCAATCCGATCCGGTAGGCAGCTTGCCCAACGATAGCAATTACTGCGGGTTTAATATCATAAAGCAGCCCGGCCACGAGGGAGGGAGGTATGACCAAACGCGATGTAGAGAGCCAGGATAAGACAATCAGGATGATGAGCGAAGGTAATACAAACAATATGCCCGCGACCACGCCTCCCCAAATTCGGTGCATGAGCCAACCGATATAGGTCGTGAGCTGCTGGGCTTCGGGACCGAGTAATACCATGCAGTAATTGAGTGCAGCAGAAAACGCCTTTCACTGATCCAGCGTCGTTGCTCGACCAATTCTGCATGCATGATGGCAACTTGTCCCGCTGGACCGCCGAAACTGATCCAGCCCAGTTTAAACCAGAACAGCCATGCTTCACGCAAGCTGATCTGGTCCGACAGCGTGTCTTTGTCAGAAGTAGTTCCCATGTCGCCTGATTTTCTATCAATGATGGTTATGATGAGCGGGGTGGCTTTCAGCTTTGGCGGGTAGCTCAGTCGTTCGGATCTGATAGGCGGCATGGCAAGTGATACAGTGCTGCATGGTATCACTTAATTGGATCAGGGTATGCTTGGGGTTTTTCAAAGTTTCTGCATCGGTAGCAATCTGATCAAAACTTTGATGTACCGACATGCCAAGCTGCATGAAATTCTCCGGTAGCACAGAACGCAAATGATCCTCTCCCTTATGCGTCATCTCCTTGCCCAGTATACGTGCATGGCGAGCGACTGCCATCATATCCTCTTTCGAAAGTGCATGAAGTATCTGCTGCGTGCCCTGCAGCAAGGCACGCATCTCGGCCAGAATGTGATTACGCTGCATTTCGTTGAGTGAGAGTATTTTTCGTTCATCGATATCCATCGCCATGACTGTGGTCATACTCAGGCACAATGCGAGCGCATAAATCTTTTTCATTGACATCTCCTTTAAGCTAATAATCAATACGAACAAAAATTATTGACTGGTTTTGAATGGCAGCAGAGAAAGCGTGCGTTCAGGCGGCCCAGGCAAAAATGGCGTTACTTTGCCAGCTACCCAGTCAGCATGACCACTGCCGTAGTAAGGAGAGAGCGGATGACCGCTTTGCCCTCCGGGCATGGAAAAATAACCGTGCTCTTCTTCGCCCGGTGCCACCACGAAACGCTGGGAGGCGCCAAAATTGGGGGACTGGATGCGCGGCATGTAACTATCGCCCGGTAGGGGATCACGCGGCATATCTAGCCACTGAGCGATGAATGCCGGCAGCACACGGCTTAATGGGTGCCGGATAGCCGCAGTATTCTTTTCGCCCCAGGTGCGCGCAGCGATCCCACCTGGTTGAGCCTGCATCTCGACTGCGATGCGTTGCGCACAAGATTCGAGCAGTTGATCCCAACTGGTATATTCCGGCGGTAACAGATGCAGAGGGCGTTGCACAATCAACAGCCAAATGGCGTGCTCGATCTGAGCTAATCTTGGGAATGAGAAATCCGGATAATGGCTTTGTATTTCAGCAGTAAAATTATCCAGGATGCGGCTGATGATTTCTTGACGAAACGTGCGCACTATGCGGTAGGCGACGGAGTTGACAGAGGCATGACTATCCCAGTCACGCATCGCTTCTTGCATTTCTGCGCGCCAGCTAGAGGAAGGAGCTTGATCTAATATTTGTTCAAACAGTTGCCGCCAGCGAGAAAGAAACAAGGCGCGATCATCTAATTGAATCAAGAAAAACTCAGTGGGTGTGAAATGCTCAGTTTTCTGCAAACTATCACGGATCTGCCGGGCACGTGCACCCAGTTCATAGCCACCATCACCAAGCTGTGCCAACATGTCGCCATCGACCATGCGCGCATTACCACTCCACAAACGCTGCTCCTGTGGATTAATGATCACCGGGTATTGTGCTGCTTCGAGCCAACCTTGCCAACTGATATTTCCTTCACTCCAGTTCGCTGGTTCGGTTGGATTGTAATGACCTCGACGTAACGGAATGCGTCCAGCAATTGTCCATGCGATATGACCGTCGCGATCACCCACAATGAAATTTTGTGCAGGCATACCTGCCTGCTGGGCAACTACAATCGCCCTGTCCACTGTTTCCACTTGTTCAAGCTCGATCAAATCCATGTTGATCGCACCTGTCTGATGGGCAGCCCAAACAAGCGCCAGCGGGATGCCATCATGGTCGCTTGCCAGTATTGGCCCCCATTCGGTTTCGCGAACCTCAATTGTTTCATCCGGTGCGCCACGCACACGCAGCGTTTCACGATGGACCGTAATCGATTTCCAGTCCTTAGCACTACGGTAACGCGATGGGTCGGCCGGATCAATCATGATTCGGACCCAATCAGCCGTGTCGCCATAGCTGTTGGTAAAACTCCAGGCTATATGGCGATTGGAACCTACCACAATCGCAGGTGTGCCGGGCAAACTCACGCCAATAGTATCAATAAAGCTCTCGGGCCGTTGCGAATGCGGATAAATGATGCGTGTACGAAACCATAAACTGGGTGTGCGTAACGTGAGATGCATATCATTGGCTATCAGCGCAGCACCCCCCGCTAGTGAGCCGGCTACTGCGAAACTGTTGCTACCCGGCGCTTCATCATGATAATCATTTCGATGATGCGGTAAATTGTGCTTCAGGCTGGGGCCACTTTTTCGTAAATTGAATACTTCGCTGGAAGGCAGCTGGGGCCACTCAAAAGGCGCCCCGGTCAGCGGAGCATCCCATTCCCCCCCAGGTGCGGTTAAGAATCGGTAAACCGTTTCAGGTAAACCCGCGCGCAAAGTGGAAAGTTGGAGTTCGCGCTGAAAGATCGCTTCTTGCAAAGTAAAATACATCGATATCACCACCAGTAAGGTATCTTCGCTATGCCAGGGGTGAGGTTGGATGCGTGTCAGTAGATAAGGGAACGGGCGTACCGCCAGTTTAGTCAACCCTTCATTTACGCCATCACGATAAGCATCAATCAATTGGCGTTGGCTTTCAGGTAGCTCGGACAACATGGCCGTAGCGCGGGCGCGCATACGATGTCCCCGTGCTTTACGATCGGCTGGCAGTGCTGCTGCACCAAATAATTCAGCCAGCTCTCCAGCAGCACTACGACGCATAAGATCCATTTCCAAAAAACGCTCTTGTGCATGAACGTAACCAAGTGCCCTGGCGAGATCAAGGCGATCCTGCGCATGTAAAGTTACACTTCCCAACGCATCCCGCTCGATGACTACCGGTGCGGAAAGAGCAGAAATAGATGCCTCTCCCTCATATTTTGGCAAGCTGCCTTGTAATAGTAGCCAGCATGTGCCTGTTAGCCCTAACACCAGAACCAGCAGGGCGAGCAGAAACCAGTAAATCAGGTTAACTCGGCGAGCCATTTTACTAATTATTTGCCAGCATTAGGAAAATTGAGACTGTGCGCATACTTGGTTTGCCAGTGCCATCGCAATGACTATCAATAAAATAATGACCCATATCCATTTGATGAATATCATAAAAGTATCAGTATTTGGTACTGATGATCAAACTAATAATTTATCAAGAATGTCAATATATTAAATAAATTAGACCAGATCGCATTTAAGGATGCAGTATTTTCCAATACAGAAATGAGTCTGAAAGAAGGCTGTTGAATTTGAGTATTCGAACTTGATTCTGTTTTGGTCTGGTTAAAAAAATGTTTTATTTGTATTTTACCATTGCATCATTAAGCAGATGGCTTGAATGCATCAGCAATGAATTGGAATAATGTCTGTCGCGCCCTATTGAGTGCTGCGGTAGCCTCATTGTCACTCATTCTTGATGCGGCTGCATCCAATTGTTCAAGTGTTATCCCTGGTTTTAGATGCAGGATTGCATCTTGCAATGATTTCAGCTTTTCGAAAGGTTTCATCATGTGTCCGTAACGATACTTTTTCCGCTCTTGATCCTTTGCGTCAGTGACGGTTTCAGGAAAGAAGCAGGAACGGTGGAAATTGACATGGGGGTTAAGAAAATCAGTGAAGAATGCGTTGACTTTTTTAGCAAATCGTTGCGGAATAGGGGTATAGCCCAGATGTTTACGCACAACGGCACCGTTTTTGGCTTCCACCAAAGCATTATTGTTGGAATGTCGTGGTCATGACCTGGTGAATTCGATGCGCAGCTTTTCCAGTAACCTGGCAACTTGGTAGTTGATGTATTCTGAGCCATTATCAGCGTAAAAACCCAGCATGGTGAACGGGAACTGATTAAGTAGCTGCTGGATAACTGGCAGCAGATATGCCTTACTAATCCTCTCGCAAGTGGCGACAAGTTGAAATTGGGCCACGCAGTCGACTGCGTTGATATGATAAACTCCTGTCATACCATCCTGATCCCCTTGATGGACGCTGTCTATACGAATATAACCAGGCACGCCATCAGGCTGGGGAGCGCGGCGCTGCCCAATAGGTACAGCAGTTGGGCGGATTTTTGTCTCATGCCGCCGTTTGGCCTGATAAGCCCGGCCAGCACGTAAATTGTAAAGATGAGAGACCGAGATATTCGCCAGCCGTTCGAAACGCGTGTCATTGAAAATCAGGTAGGCTCATTCCATCAGCTTCTTGGTGGCACTGTACTTTTTAACTACTCGACCTGATTTACCGTACCGCTCAACTAATCGTGTTACCTGCTGCCGTGACAGGTCTGTCATACGTTTGAGATAGCGTAACATTACGCCTTTGTCGCACCGAGACAGTCGAGTATAACCAAACCGCTTCAATACCTTCTCGATAAACCTATATTGTTCCGCTTTAGGAATCTTGAGTGCAATATCATGCGTCCCCTCCAGAAACAGCTTAATCTGTGCCACCGTTTGTAGCTTTGCTTCATCCATATCGATCACCATGCCTCGCATAATGACCAATTCGGAAACTACTTGCTCAGACTCATTTCTCGCTGGAAATACGCACCCCCTTCAGACTCATTTCATATTGGAAGAGGCTGACGCTGGCCGTAGTGTTTGTATATTATATATTCTCTAACTTTTAGACCGGCGTATTATTCGCCAGCTGACTACTATTAACAAACCTGCTGCCAGGAACCAGATTCCATATCGCTTGATCCATTCAGTTGGATTTTTTTGTACAAAAGTTTGTATCTCAGCGAGATCAACAATTTGTTGACTTTCCTGACCTTGGTCGATGGCTGTGATATGAAGTCGGAGTGCGAGTGTTTGGCGGCTCGGTGATAAAGGGATGATTTTCCAGGACCAAAGCGTTCCACCCTGAGTGGAAATAAGCTGCGCTTGCGGCCCTGGATTGTCAATGTGAAACCCATTCCCGGCAATTTCAGCTTGCATGTGAGAAAGTACCTTGCCGCTAATACCCTGCATGGCGACACCCTGAGGGAACTTGGCTATTATGTCATTGATACGCTTCGCTAACGCATCACTATCCAGTTGAAGCGTAATATCAAAAGGTGTGAATTGCGCCACTTCTGCAGGTAATGTAACAGCCGTACTTTCAACGGGTAATTTCATCATGATGATAGGAGGAAATTGTTTTTCTCCAACCATAGCGTGCGCAAGAAAATTTAAGGTATAGGGTATGAAAAGTAGCGCTGCCAATAGGACAGGAAGGAGCAGATTAAAACTGATAGCAAATTTACGCATTATTTTTCCGGGCGAGTTCAAAACTTCCAATATTATTATTTTAGGGATTTTATCATCTATTTTCGCAGTCAAATTTTGATTGATCGCTATGATTTAAAATCCAGAGTAGACTCTGATTTACATTATATTTGCAGGGAAACCTAGTCTATGGCTGAACAAAATATTCCTTATCTCATCGCTCATCGCGGTTATCCTGCGCGCTATCCTGAGAATAGTCTTGCTGGGTTAAAGGCTGCGATGCTGGCTGGAGCATGTTTTGTCGAGATCGATATCCAGTTAAGCGCGCGCGGAACTCCTTACTTATGTCATGATGACCACCTCAGACGCTTGACAGGGAGTGATCACTGGCTAACCCAGCTTGACGATGAAGTGATTAATACACTTTCAGTGCCTTATCCGGGTTTTAATCTTACGAGCCCACCAGAGACGGAACCGTTGTCTGATTTAAACACTTTCTGCCAGCTCTTACAGGAGAGACCGAAGGTTACCGCATTTGTCGAAATAAAAGCGGAAAGTCTTGCTAAATTTGGTTTGACGGCAACAATCGATATCATTCTTGAAGTTATTTATCCTTACACCAAGCAATGTGTCTTGATTTCATTTGATTCACAAGCAGTAGCGTTTGCAAGAAAGCAAGGCGCTGAGCGGATTGGCTGGGTCATCCCTAAATGGGATCAAGGCCATGCCACTATCGCTAAGCAACTGACACCAGAATTTCTGTTTTGTAATGCTAAACGTCTGCCACATAGAATCGAGAAAAGATGGCAAGGACCTTGGCAATGGGCTGTCTATACGATCAATCATAGCCGCTCCGTACTTAAGTATGCTGATGAGGGAATCCCTCTCATTGAAACCGATACCATCGGCACATTGTTACAACATCCCATACTAAAGAGAAATGCCTGTCACCCATCACTATGATATCGTTATCGTTGGCGGCGGGATTCAGGGCGCAGCAGTGGCACAGGCTGCAGCAGCACGTGGCTACACTGTTATGTTGTTGGAAAAAACCGCATTGGCTGCCGCTACTTCCAGCCGCTCTAGTAAATTGATTCACGGCGGTCTACGCTATCTGGAAAATGGCCATTTTGCCCTCGTCTATGAAAGCTTACGAGAGAGAACTGACTGGCTGAGATTAGCACCTTCCTTGGTCAGATTGAGTCCATTTTATATCCCGATTTATCGGCAAACCTCTCGCAGTACATTGGTCATACGCGCAGGTCTCAGTTTGTATGCTTTGCTGGCTGCGGGAAGTGGCTCAGCGCATTTCCGTTCCGTTTCCCAATCGCAATGGCAGCAACTAGACGGTCTGACAACGAAGGGATTAAAGCATGTTTTTCAATATTGGGATGCACAGACTGATGATCGGCTTTTAACACAAGCGCTGATGCATTCTGCGCAATCATTGGGTGCGGAATTGCAGTGTCCTGCTGAATTTATTCATGTCACTCTTTCTTCTTCAATGTGTGAAATTGAGTATCAGCAAGGGGGCAGAATCAATCACTGCAGTGCAACGGTGCTGGTGAATGCTGCCGGCCCCTGGGTTGACCAGGTGCTGCATCGGATTGACCCTCAACCACCGGCCTATCCAATTGATTTGGTGCAAGGAACCCATCTGGTACTGGAGGGGAGGCTAAACAAGGGATGTTATTATCTGGAGTCTCCTGCAGATCAAAGAGCTATCTTTGTGCTGCCATGGTATCAGCATATTCTGCTAGGGACGACCGAAACTCTATTTAATGGCGATCCTGAAGCATCGTCTCCATTAGCTACAGAAGAGACTTACTTATTGGATTGTTTTCATCATTATTTTCCAGAAAAAAATCCGGTTGTCAGAGAAAAATTTTCTGGCCTGCGCGTTCTGCCAGCAAGCCATGGCGCTCCATTTCATCGCTCGCGAGAAATTCATTTACAGTGTGATTCTTCTCAGAAGCCACATGTCGTCAGCATCTATGGTGGTAAGCTGACAGTGTGTCGGGCCACTGCACAAAAAGTGTTGCATACGATTATGCCGACTCTGCCTGATCGCATACCCAAAGCGGATATTTCTAAATTAATGCTTGAGCTGCCGTAAGAGAACATCGAGGCATTCCATTTCTAAACTGAAACCGACGTTGTTGGCTTCATCTTGCCGTATGATTGATACTGTCTGCAGCTCACCTTTGCGTCATTTTTGATTTAGAAATGGAATAGGAACAATGGAAATGGATAACGTTATGGTTGAATGACATGACAGTTGATAGCGAGACGAACAAGTTGAGAGCTATTTTTTAATTTTAATTTCTTCATAATGCTTGCCTGATGGACGCCAACCGTTTTGGGACTGATAGAAATCATTTCTGCAATTTGCGCTACTGAATTTCCCTCCGCTATCAGTTTAAATAACTGAAATTCACGCTTAGAAAGCACATCCAGTGGATTTTCAGAAGGTTTGCCGCTCCATTTGTCAGTCAGCAAATTAGAAGCCAATTCTTGGTCAATATAGACGCGTCCCTGACTTACCTTGCGAACCGCTTCTAATAATTGTTCGAGGCTACTTTGCTTAGTGATGTAGCCGGTTGCTCCCATATTTAGCGCGCGTTGGACCATAATTTCATTGCTATACATGCTGAATACCAGAATATTTGCAACTGGATTTTTTGTCTTGATACGGTGAATAGTTTCTAACCCATCTATTCCTTGACTGTCTAGATTCAGATCAATAATGGTCACATCGGGTTTATACTCTTGATGAAGCGTACAGCCGGTTTCTCCACTATCGGCATCGGCTACTACATGAATATCTGCCGTACTTTCGAGCAGACGGCGATAGCCATTGCGTACTACTGGATGGTCATCAATTAATAAAACTGTAATTGGTTTCTCTCTCACAATTCGAGCCCCTCTACTGTTTTCAGTGGAAGCTAACGTGAATTTTATACTCTATCTACGGTAGTTTGGTGAGGTTAGTCCACTTTATTTTATAGTCATATATGGCCACACCTCTAAAAATTCCTCTTTGCGGATTGCCTGCTTACCCCGTCTCGTCATGTTTAGACCTCTGAATTTTTAGAGGAGCACATATTTTTATTTTAATCTTTACGTTTCGAGAAGTCTTAATCCATTTGCCAATCAAAACTGACGTTGTCGGCTTCACCTTGCCGTATTATTGATACTGCCTACGGCTCGCTTTCGCGTTATATTTGATTGGGAAATGAAATAAATAACATTGTAAATGTTGCAAGCTGATAGCAAGAGACGAGCTGGAGGGAGCATGCTACAGGGGATCGGCAAAGTAATCATTGACTGGGATCAATTTGATCAACGCAATGCATCACTAAAGTACATCCGTTTTTCTCCTTCTATTTGAGGAATCAAGTGGAAACTTTGCGTGGATCTGTGTGCCATGGTCTGGGATGCTGCGCACAAAGAACTTGCCACCTGCTGCGATTGCTCGTTCACGCATTCCCAATACTCCTAATCCATGAGGTATTTGATCAGCATCATAGCCCTTGCCATTGTCTTCCACGCTTAGTGACAAAGTATCCTCTGTGGCGGTGGCACCCGTTTTGCGATGCAAGCATACGCGCACCTGGCTAGCTTGAGCATGATTGCGCACATTATTGAGCGCTTCCTGGACAATGCGAAATATGGTGATATTAATGAGCTCGCTGAGTTTATCAAATTTGCCTTCGAACACCAGTTCAAGCGTAATGTGAGGATTGTGGGAAATCCACTGTTTTTTTAGTTCAAGTAAGGCATCTTCCAGTCCTAGGGTGTCCAGTAGAATAGGGCGCAACTGACTCAGCATATCGTGCATTGCGTCATGCATTCTTTTTATGCATTCTTTAATAGCTTGAGCGCTGATGTGGATAGTTGAATCTTTTTCCGAGAAATAGGCAATCGTTTCTGTTTCCGCGTGTATAGCTGTAAGCCACTGCCCCAGTTCATCATGCAGTTCGCGCGCAAGAAGTCGTCGTTCCTCTTCCTGTATTTTGAATAGATTCTGCATCAGTCGACGGTGTCCGTGCAATAACTCTTGATTGTAGTCAACTGTTTCTTTGATAGGGTTAATATTGGTCATGACCGTGCGACAAATCCCGGCATCTTCTATGACCAGACTTTCTAATCGTATTTGAGTTACTTTACCGAGCGGGCCTTTGATCCTCAACTCAGTGACAGCATTAGTGGAGGAATTGAAAGTTTGTTGCAAATGCTTAAGGAACCTATCGTTGTCATCTTGAACAATGTAGGTTGAGAAAGATTCATTCAGAAGGGATGCCCGTTCCTTACCGAGCAGGGTAGATCCGGTTAGATTGATTGCGAGGATGTTACCGGCTTTATCCAATATGAGGTAGCCTACTGGGACATTATCATAGAAAGCGGCATAACGGTCAGGTGTTTCTTTTAGCTGTTGTGCATCATTAAGCTTGCTGTTTTGCTTTTCTAATTCCAGCCGATGTATTTGCAGTTCGGTGGCAAAATCTATCTTGCTGTAAATTTCGCTGGCATTTGTTTCAATGGGATCCTGATTTTTATTCATATTATTCCCCTTCCGACAATAGCATAGGGATTAAATGGGTAGCTTTGTTTTGTTCTATAGTCCAGTAGTGATCTAATTTCTTTCTTACTCAATTAGACAAGGTAATTTCAATGTAATTTCAACCTCATCCGGTATTATTCCATTTCCCCATCAAAAATGACACGAAGGCGAGCCGCAGACTATATGAATAAACGGCAAGGTGAAGCCGACAAAGCCAGTTTTGATGGGAAAATGGAATCACTGCTATTCGTGGTTATCGATATTCTATTCAGTTGGAAATTTTGTTGGTAATTTTTGTTCTAATAGCTGATGCTAATTTATTTAAGGGCACCTCTAAAAATTCAAGCTATAAAATGAGGCGCGTTAGGAGAAAGTAGTATTTTCTTGATTTGTCCAGGATAACACGTTGTTTCAAATGTATAATAATGAGATTATGCTCCCCGATATGAGTCCTCACCATGCAACTCGGTTTTTTTGACCTTGACAATCGATATGCTCAGCTAAGTAAGTTAAATGATCCGCTTGAAGAGCTGAATCGCATAATCGATTGGAATCTATTCGCTGATCTTCTTGCAGAGACAACGACGAAGCCCCGGAAAAGTGAAGCAGGCCGCAAACCCTTTGATCGGGTGATGCTATTCAAAATGCTGGTATTACAAAGAATGAATAATCTGTCAGATGATCGGCTGGAGTATCAAGTCCGGGACCGGTTGAGTTTCATGCGGTTTTTGGGACTTGGTCTGGCAGGGGTAGTGCCTGACGCAAAGACCATGTGGTCGTTCCGGGAAGAGTTGAAAGAGAACCATCTGATGGATCGTCTGTTTGCAAGATTCGATGAATGTTTACGAGAGTTGGAGGTAGAACTGAAGTCAGGTCAGATCATTGATGCGACCTTTGTGAGTGTGCCTAAACAACGCAATACACGTGAAGAAAACAAGATGATTAAAGAAGATGCCGTTCCGATTGAATGGGGACAGAATCCCCACAAACTGGCGCAAAAAGACATTGATGCGCGTTGGACGAAGAAGAACAGCGAATCGTTTTATGGTTACAAAGATCACGTCAATATGGATCGCGATACCAAGCTGATAACCACATGGGAAGTTACTTCAGCGCAAATTCATGACAGTCAGGTTTTGGAAGAAGTGCTGCAATCCCCTGAAGTGGGAGGCGCAGATATTTATGCGGACTCAGCATACCGCAGCAATGCACAGGAAGAAAGTCTGGTCACCTCAAAATACACGAGTCAGATTCACGAAAAAGGCGCTCGCAATCATCCCCTCACGCAAGCACAAAAATCCAGTAACAAAGAGAAATCACGGGTGCGTGCACGAGTCGAGCATGTGTTTGGTTCGATGACGAATGAACTGGGCGGAATCACGATTCGTACCATAGGTTATGGGAGAGCAAAAGTACAAATAGGCTTACTCAACCTCGTCTATAACATCAAGCGTGTAGCGACGCTGATTCGAAAAGGGTATTTCAGTTTCGATAGGGTTAGTGCGCCCGAAATGGCTTAAAGGGAGCAAAAACGAGAAGATAACAACCCGAATCACCTTGAATTTAGAAAAATTTAATTATTGGACAGAAAAACTTTGAGAATCAAGTGAAATTGCCCTCCTGGTTGAATTGATTTGCTTTTTTTAGGTATTTTTAGCGTAGTAATCCGCTAGAGGCGGCAAGGCGCGCAGAAGAAACAAGCGGCGTCAGAGCTTGAGGAATAAAGTTGGAATGTCGCGCTGGAGAAGACCGACCCATCACTGGTGCTAATCCGCCCGTTTTTTAGCGTGGTCATGGGTCACGTCGGCGACATTGGTGAGTCCGTGGCAACGGACATCCCGTTTGAAAGAGTGAGTACAACGACGTACCTGAACCAGCGCGACATTCCAATAGAGATAATGGAGGATGTCATGGCAAAGTTCAAGCAAAGTAAATTGGAGTTAATCCATCCGAATGCAGCGGGGATTGATATTGGCTCTGCGAGCCATTTTGTGGCGGTACCGCCGGATCGAGATAACAAGCCGGTAAGGGAATTCAAGAGTTTCACCGCAGACCTGAATGGTTTAGCGGACTGGTTAGAGGCCTGTGAAATTGACACTGTGGCAATGGAATCGACGGGGGTATACTGGATTCCACTGTATGAACTTTTGGAGTCGCGCGGGCTGACTGTGTATCTAGTAAATGCGCGGCACGTTAGAAATGTTTCTGGCCGGAAGTCGGATGTACTGGACTGCCAATGGTTACAGCAACTGATGAGCTTTGGGTTGATGTCTGGCGCATTCCGTCCGAAAGATGAGATATGTGCACTACGAGCCATATCTCGTCAACGCGATATGCTGATCCGTTATCAGGCGCGACATGTGCAACATATGCAAAAGGCTCTGGCGCAAATGAACATACAATTGGCGAACGTGATTTCGGATATTGTGGGCGAAACCGGTCAAAAGATCGTTCGTGCCATCATTACTGGTGAGAGAGATGGGCACATCCTGGCGAATCTCAAGAGCAATCGCATCCGGGCTGGCAAAGACGAGATTGAGAAATCGTTAGTCGGGAATTGGCGGGAAGAACACCTGTTTGCACTCAAGCAAGCGATGTCACTCTATGACGCCTACAGCGAACGACTCACCGAATGTGACCGGCAGCTTGAAACCATGCTGGCGGCACTTCAGGTGCACAAGGTAGAGATCTGCCAGAAGAAGCGCCGCTCCAATGTCAAGAACGCTCCCAAATTTGATTTGCGTGCCCATCTGATTGGCATGTGTGGGGTTGATTTGACGCGAATTGACGGCATCGAAGTGACGACTGCGATGAAAGTCCTGAGTGAAGTGGGCGCTGACATGAGCAGGTTCAAGAGTGCGAAGCAGTTTGCCTCGTGGCTTGGGTTGTGTCCTGGAACAAAGATATCGGGCGGAAAAGTGCTATCGGGGGCAAGCAAGCGCACAGCGAACCGTGCGGCTCAGGCACTGCGCATGGCGGCAGTTTCATTGAAATCCAGCCAGTCTGCACTGGGTGCCTATTACAGAAGATTATGTGGCAGACTCGACAAGGCAAAGGCAATCACAGCGACAGCACACAAACTGGCGCGCTTGATCTACACGATGCTAACGAAAGGAACCGAGTACGTCGATAAAGGGCAGGAGTACTATGAGGAGCGATATCGTCAACGCGTGTTGCATCATCTGACTGTTCGCGCTCGGAAGCTGGGGTTTAATCTTACCCCTGTTCCTGAGGCTACTTAATATTTGCTGTAAAACCATTGTGTTACATTTGTTTCTTGAAAGAGGTGCCCTTAAGTTTTTTGCATGATCATAGCACTTCAAATCTAAATTGAAATTGAAGAGCCTTGAAGATGGGATTGTGACAGACGAGTGTGGTAACTATTCATGACTATTTAGAATTGATGAAATATATTAAGGGCACCTTTAAAACTTCATATTTGCGAGCATCTGCTTCACGGTTTGCCTGCTTACTCCGCTTCGCCACAGTACCTCGCAGTTGACAAAAAATATTTCCTTACCTATCAGTGATAGGCTGCGCCAACATTTTTTGTTGTCGCCTTGTCTTGTTTAGAACTCTGAATTTTTAGAGGTACCCTTAAGTAAATATTTTATTTATATGCAGAATTGACTTCTGTTATGACAAAAATTTTTGATTTTGATTAAAATGCGAGGCAAGACGTTAACCGAATCAGGTGTTTGAGCTTATTCAATTGAGGAATACAAGTTGATTGATGATCGACTGTTTAGGTATCATCGCGATTAAAAGAGATTAGGAAGCGATTGATTTGACCAATTATTTGATTTGTACGATAAACTCATAGATTTATTGACTTCAGTGGGCGCATTAATTTTTTATACGGTCATCTATTTTCTAGGATATTTTGCTACTCATGGACTGAATCTGATAGCAGATCGGCGATTACTGAATCGGCGAATTGCAGGACTGGTAGTTGTATTTTTTGTGGCGGTATTCCATGGCTATAAAATTATCAGCAGTCCCTTGCCAGCAGGGGAGGAGGCAGAGGTGGCAATTTATGCGCTTGGCTATTATGTCATTTTTCCTGTTGCAGTCATTGTGGGTGTTTTTTTATATCTCACATGGCAAGAGAAAAAGGATAATGAGTCATTATAAGAAGAACTGATAGATTTATATCATTGGATAATTCAAATTTATACAAGCTTTTTTAATACTTTGGTTTCTGATCGTGTGTGTTAAACTTTGTACATTAAAGCTCAAGATCCTTTTTGGCTAGCTATAAAATAAAATGAGTAAAATGAGTATCTAATAAAAAATGGAATACTAAATGATGATCTATCCATTGAGATTGGTAATTTGATTGATATAACATGTTAGTCAATATCGATACTCCAATTTAATTTTCTGCGATTAAATGCTTTACATGACTTCACTTCTTGCCTTATAAGCTTGAGCTTCCTGTTATTCTTGATCAAATAGCATGTCCAATTTACTCGAAAGTATCATCCGCCCAGAAATTCTTGCGCTTTCTGCTTATCATATTCCTTCTGCAGAGGGTATGATAAAGTTGGATGCAATGGAGAATCCGTATACTTTGCCCTTGATTTTGCGTGAAGAAATTTCTCAATTAGCAGAAGAGGCTCATATTAATCGTTATCCTGATCCTAGTGCCGCACCACTTAAAGCGATATTAAGAGATACGCTGGCCATTCCTTCTGAAATGGCGATTATGCTGGGAAATGGATCAGACGAGATCATTCAGGTGATTGCACTTGCTACGGCTAGACCAGGAGCGGTGCTGATGGGTGTTGATCCGGGATTTGCCATGTTTCGTATTATTGCTACTTTTTGTGGTATGAATTATGTGGGAGTGCCATTAGCCGCTGATTTTTCTATTGACCTGGAGGCCATGCTTGCTGCAATTTCCCAACACCAGCCTGCAGTTATTTTTCTGGCTTATCCGAATAATCCCAGTGGTAATTTATTTGATCCCCAGGCAATCTGTCGTATTATTGAGGCTACTCCCGGCATTGTCGTAGTCGATGAAGCCTATCAGGCATTTGCCGATGCAACTTTTATGGATATGCTCACTCAATATCCCAATTTATTGCTGATGCGTACCCTCTCAAAATTAGGATTGGCTGGATTAAGATTGGGATTGCTGGTTGGGCGGCCTGAATGGCTGGCGCAATTGGAAAAACTGCGTTTGCCCTATAATGTCGGAATCATGACACAATTGGTAGTGGAGAGAATACTTCAGCATTATGATATATTATTGGAGCAGGCTGCAGCCATCAAAGCTGAACGGGCTATCTTAAGAGCTCGTCTGGCAACGATGAAGGGGGTGGAAGTTTTTCCATCCGATGCAAATTTTGTTTTATTTCGTCTCAATGAGGCTAGTCGGATTTTTCAGGAACTTCAGCAACATAGGATATTAATCAAGAATCTTGATGGGTCACATCCATTGTTAAAAAATTGCCTGCGTGTCACAGTAGGTGCTTCTGATGAAAATACACTATTCTGCAAAACACTCCGCCACATACTCGAGAAACCACTGCAATTAGCCTGATCGTCAATAACCACGAACCAGAATTTCTCTATGCGTCAAGCCCAAGTTACACGTAATACGCTGGAAACTCAAATTACTGTCGAAATCCATCTGGATGGCAGCGGTCAAGCGACACTGGATACCGGCGTACCTTTCCTTGATCATATGCTTGATCAGATCGCACGTCATGGCATGATTGATTTAACAATAAAAGCGAAAGGTGATTTACATATCGATGCTCATCATACAGTGGAAGACATTGGTATCACCTTGGGACAGGCATTAGCCCAAGCGTTCGGGAACAAAAAAGGCATACGTCGCTACGGACATGCTTATGTGCCGCTCGATGAGGCATTGTCAAGAGTAGTCATTGATCTATCGGGCCGTCCTGGCATGGCATTCCACGTTGAATTTGTTCGTGCGCGTATTGGTGAATTTGATGTAGATCTGGTACACGAGTTTTTTCAGGGTCTAGTCAATCATGCCATGATCACCTTGCACATCGATAACCTCTCAGGTAATAATGCTCACCATCAGGCAGAAACTATTTTTAAGGCATTTGGGCGCGCTTTGCGCATGGCATTAGAAGTCGATCCGCGTGCTATCGATTTGATTCCTTCCACAAAAGGTTCTTTGTAAACTTCTTCATTTTTTCACATCAAGTATGACTGATATCGCCATTGTTGATTACGGAATGGGTAATTTACGTTCGGTATCTAAAGCGCTCGAGCATGTTGCGCCCACCGCTTCCATTGTCGTAACCAGTGACCCATCCGTTGTGCAAAAAGCGTCACGCATTGTTGTTCCGGGTCAAGGGGCGATGCCTAATTGCATGCGTGAACTAACGGGTCATGGATTAAAGGATGCTGTGCTGGAAGCAGCCAGGAATAAACCTTTTCTTGGCATCTGCCTGGGTTTGCAAATGTTATTTGATGAAAGTGAAGAAGGAAATGTAAAAGGCTTAGGGATCTTACCTGGCAAAGTGCGTCATTTCTCGCATGATGCAATGATAGATTCTGATAAAAATAAGCTCAAAATTCCTCACATGGGCTGGAATCAGGTGCATCAAACCATCCAGCACGCATTGTGGAATGGTATTTCCAATGATGCGCGCTTTTATTTTGTGCATAGCTATTATGTAGAACCAGTGAACTCGGAAATAACAGCTGCTTATACGCTTTATCCAACTCCATTTACCTGTGCCATCGCTAAGGACAATATTTTTGCTGTTCAATTTCATCCGGAAAAGAGTCAGTTGGCAGGTTTGACGTTATTAAGTAATTTTACCAAGTGGGAGCCGCATTCAAATCGTTAGTACCATCTAATCTAATTTATATTACTTATGGTTTTTTCAGTCCGCTATTTTTATTCTTAATTATTTATCCAGACAACATATGTTGATTATTCCTGCAATAGATATTAAAGATGGGCAATGCGTACGTCTTAAACAAGGAGTCATGGATGACGCAACCGTATTCTCTGAAAACCCTGAGGATATGGCTCGGCATTGGTTGGAACAAGGCGCACGTCGATTACATTTAGTTGATTTAAATGGTGCCTTTGCTGGCAAGCCAAAGAATGAATCAGTTATTCGTGCTATTGTTAAGGCAATTGATGGAAGCATTCCGATCCAGCTCGGTGGGGGAATTCGTGATCTGGAAACCATCGAGCGTTATCTGGATAATGGTATTAGTTATATCATTATTGGAACAGCTGCGGTAAAAATACCCGGGTTTTTGCATGATGCGTGCTATGCTTTCCCTGGTCAGATTATGGTAGGTCTTGACGCTAAGGAGGGTAAGGTGGCAGTGGATGGCTGGTCCAAAGTGACTGGCCATGATGTTGTCGATCTGGCGAAAAAGTTTGAAGATTATGGGGTTGAGGCGATTATTTATACTGACATCGGTCGTGACGGCATGCTGGCTGGTATCAATATCGAGGCAACAATAGCATTGGCGCGGAAACTGACTGTTCCGGTAGTCGCCAGTGGTGGCATTACCAATCTGGATGATATTAAAACACTTTGTGAAATTGAGTCAGAAGGCATCATGGGTGCGATTACTGGGCGTGCTATCTATGAGGGTACACTGGATTTTAAAAAGGCACAACTACTGGCTGATGAACTAAGTGCAATGGTTTGATAAAAATAACATGATGTCGTGAATGGAATTCAGGCCTATTCACATATTTCCTTCCTCTTCTTATTCGATATTATAAAGGTCTCCGGATTCATGGGTCTTGCCAAACGAATTATTCCGTGTCTTGATGTCAATAATGGACGTGTTGTCAAGGGAGTTAATTTTATTTCACTCCGGGACGCAGGTGATCCTGTGGAAATAGCGCGCCGCTATGATGAGCAGGGTGCTGATGAGCTTGTTTTTCTGGATATTACCGCCAGTTCTGATAATCGCGATTTGATTCTGCATATTGTGGAAGAGGTGGCGGCCCAGGTCTTCATTCCACTCACTGTCGGTGGAGGAGTACGTAAAGTGGAGGATGTCCGTCGGCTGTTAAATGCAGGCGCTGACAAGGTGAGCGTCAACACTTCTGCGGTGCTCAATCCGCAATTGGTAGCAGATGCAGCAAGTCATTACGGCTCGCAGTGCATCGTGGTCGCGATAGATGCCAAACATGTCATGAACAATCAGCACTCCGGTCCCCGTTGGGAGGTATTTACTCATGGCGGTCGTAACGCAACAGGGCTTGATGCGATTGAATGGGCTAAAAAAATGCAGACACTCGGTGCAGGTGAAATTTTACTAACCAGTATGGACAGAGACGGCACACGCCATGGATTTGATCTGGCCCTGACTCACGCCATTTCAGACGCAATCGATTTGCCGGTAATTGCGAGTGGTGGGGTAGGTAGTCTGGATCACCTCGTTGAGGGGGTTCTACAAGGACATGCAGATGCAGTACTGGCGGCCAGCATTTTTCATTATGGTCAGCATACGATCCAGGAAGCCAAGCAATATTTGGCAAAGCATGGAATTGAAGTACGTTTGTAATACACAAACAATAGCATTTTAAAATATCTTATTAAGATGAACTTTTATGTCGGATGCTTGGCTAAATAAAATAAACTGGTCTGCAGATGGGTTAATACCTGTTATTGCACAGGATGAAAAGAGCGGTAAAGTATTAATGGTAGCGTGGATGAATCGAGAGGCTGTTAAATTGACTGTCGAAACAGGTGAGGCTGTTTATTGGTCGCGTTCCCGCAAGAAAATTTGGCACAAAGGAGAAGAGTCTGGCCATGTGCAAAAGGTAAAAGCAATTTATCTGGATTGTGACGAGGATGTGATATTACTTGCCATCGAGCAAATAGGGGGGATTGCCTGTCACACAGGCAGGCAGAGTTGTTTTTTTAATAAATTGGAAGGAGATCAGTGGGTAGTGGTAACGCCCATTATTAAGGATCCGACGGAGATCTATAAGCAATGACTGATTCATCTATACTTCATCGTCTGGCAGAAACGATCGAGGCGCGTAAAACGACTGATTCCTCCAATTCTTATGTGGTAAAACTGCTCACCAGTGGTCAGGATAAGATACTCAAAAAAATTGCCGAAGAGGCTGCAGAAACAATCATGGCTTCAAAGGACGAGAATACAGCGCATGTTGTTTATGAAATGGCAGATTTGTGGTTTCATTGTCTAGTATTGCTGGCCCATCACGGATTAAAACCAGAGGATGTGCTGCGCGAATTAGAACGACGAGAAGGTATTTCGGGTATTGAAGAAAAACTATCGCGTAAAACAGGTCAATAAATGGAAGAGTGTATTTTTTGCAAGATTGTGCAAGGAGAAATTCCTGCCAATAAAGTGTTTGAAGATCAGGATTTTGTTGCGTTCCATGATATTCATCCGGCTGCACCCGTTCATTTCCTGCTGATACCCAAGCGACATATCAGCTCACTGTATGATGTGAGCGAAGCAGATCAGCCGCTATTAGGGAAGATGTTATGGCTGATTCCCCAGTTGGCAAAAGAGCAAGGGTGTGTCAATGGATTTCGTACCATTATCAATACAGGACGGGTAGGCGGTCAGGAAGTGCTCCATCTTCATATTCATATCATTGCAGGGAAAGATCGTTTGCCCACGATGATTCATCATGGGTAATCTAGATTTATTAAAAGGATAAACAATGGGAACATTTAGCATTTGGCATTGGCTGGTAGTGTTAGCGATTGTCGTGTTGGTTTTCGGTACGAAAAAGCTGCGTAATTTGGGCAGTGACCTCGGAAATGCAGTCAGAGGATTTAAGGAAGGTATGAAAGGTGCTGATGAAGATAATACACCATCTTCTTCTCAGTCTCCGCAGATCACCCATCACTCTGCCGAAGCAGGTGTCAAAGAGAAGAATGAAATTAAATTATGATATCATTGCGTTGCACAGGGCTTATGATATTGATATTGGTGAGTACTATCAGTAAAGAATACATATTAGCAGTTTTTTGCCCGATAGCTCCTTCGGCAAAGTAATCGGTTAGGAGGAAATGAGGCATGTTTGATGTCAGCTTTACAGAAATGCTCGTCATTTTGATTGTAGCACTCATTGTAATCGGACCAGAACGACTTCCTCGGGTAGCGCGTACCATGGGGCACTTACTAGGACGTGCACGACGGTATGTGGATAGCGTCAAGAATGATATTCGCTACGAGATAGAACTCGAAGAATTAAGGCGTTTAAAAAATTCTGTCCAGGAGACGACCCATTCCATCGAACAAACTGTGAGGAAGGAATTTGATCAAATAGAGAATGCTGTTGATATCAATGCTGCAGAAAAGATAACAAAACCAGCACTGATTGAGATCGAGCAAACTGGCGCTTCCACAGAAAAGACAATAGCTGTTCAGAGTCAAGCTCTGCCTTCACAACAGACTTCAGAATCAAATAAAAGCAATACCGTATTCTGAAAAATATTATGCTTTTCAATGGCTATTTCAGCTTGACGAGCTGCTTGATAGCGTAACTGTCAAGTTTAGCACTCACTATTCACCCAGTCTGATTTATCATGAGCTTATGAATGACGAGAGTACCTTTATTTCACATCTAGTGGAATTACGTAGCAGGTTGATTCGTATATTTTCTGTGTTAGTACTCGGTTTTTTACCTTGCGCTTACTTTGCGCGCGATCTTTATACTATCCTGGCGCAACCTTTGCTGGAGAAGCTTCCATTAGGTGGACAAATGATTGCCACAGCAGTCACCACACCTTTTTTTATACCCATGCAAGTGGCTCTGATGACAGCTTTCTTGATAACCTTGCCCCATACGCTTTATCAGATTTGGGCTTTTGTCGCACCCGGACTGTATTCCCATGAGAAGCGCCTGTTTTTGCCACTTGTTATCGTGAGCAGCTTATTATTTTTCATAGGGATGGCATTTGCTTATTTGGTTGCATTGCCGCTGGTATTTGAGTTTATTGTTTATTTTGCACCTGAAGGGGTGGCGGTTATGACCGATATTGGCGAATATCTCGGTTTTGTCCTTACCATGTTCCTAACCTTTGGCATTACTTTTGAAGTTCCTGTGTTCGTTATCGTACTTGTTCGGACAGAGGTCATCTCGTTGGCAAAGATGAAAAAGGTGCGCCCTTATGTTTTAGTCGGCGCCTTTGTGATCGGTGCGATTTTTACGCCTCCTGATGTGATTTCACAGTTTATGCTGGCAGTGCCGCTCTATTTACTTTACGAACTAGGTATATTCCTTGCTGGCTTAACGAGTAAACCCGCGAACCCGGTGTCAGATCAACAAATGGTCAATAGTGTAAATAATCCGGCTATGAGCAAAAAAGACGAGTAGCTCCAATGCAATTAGATTATGCCTAATTACCTACTTTTATTTTTCCCGCTTTTTTACCTAATCAGCATCGCCAGGTAGATACAAACAAGTTTGCAGTAATGACTGTGAGTTGCCCTAAATTCTTTCTTTTGGAAATGTTGAAACAATCAGATCAGGATGGTGTTTAATTCGATTGCTAAATCAAAACCGGCTTTGTCGGCTTCACTTTGCCGTATGATTGATGCAGTCTGCGGCTCGCCTTCGCTTCATCTTTGATTTGGAAATGGAATAAATCCATCGAAACGTGGTTATTCATGATGAAACTACTTGCTATCCTCTCTTTTTTATTTTGGTCCGTTACAGGTGCTGAGCATAGCCAGGCAGATGAGCTCGCTAATCAAACTCGGGTAATTCAGGCTAAGATTGAGACATTGAATGGTGGGGAAGAAACCCCGCAAAAAAAGCAACTTAAAGAGATTTATCTCGATACTCAACAGGTATTGCTTGACCACCAGGAATACCTCAAAAGAACCCAACTTTGTTCGCAGCAGCTAAAAGAATATCCACAGCAGCTTGAGATACTGAGAAAGCAGAAAGACAAAGCGATTTCGCTCACATTTAATGCCACAGCGTTGGCAGGATTGTCTTTAAGCGAAATGGAGCAGCAGCACGTTATTACTCAAGCAAAATTATCAGAACTACAAAATCAGCAGCACAAACTGACCTCCGAAATTGGGACGCTCCGTCAGCGCACCATTAAAATCCGTGAAGAAATAGACGCAACAAGCAAGACACGTGCATCGCTGGTTGAAAAAGCATCTCTGGCGGCAGACATGCCTGATGAAAAAATTGCCGATGCCTTTAAGATGCTTCAGGAATATCAGAGTCGAGCGCTGACAGACAAGATTCGCATGCTGGAACTGGAAGCTTTAACGTTACCCAAAGCGATTGAAATTGCCACCTTACAGGAAAAGCTGACACTTAATCCAGAGATCCAAATGCTGGTGCAGAAAGTAGAATGGTTAACCAAGCAGATCAACCTGCAAAGAAAAACTGAGACTAAAAAAGTGGTTGAGAAGTCTGAGCAATTGCTAGGTGAAAGTAAATGGAATCCAGCGCTGCTTAAGATAATTAAACATAATGAAGAGCTTGCCGCTAAACTCAGTAATTATGCTGCGCATGCGACTAAATTGATGATGCAAAAGAATCGCAACGAGAATCGGCTTGATTTTATTACAAAAAATTATGCCGCACTTCAGCAGAGACTCGAATTCCAAGAAGAAGATGAAGAATTAGGAACAGAGATCAGAAAACAATTAAAGGAACTATTATCCAAACCTAATATCAGACCAACACAAAAATCACTCAGTAATGCAAAACTGGAATTGTTCCAGCTTGAACAAGAAAAGCTGGAAATGATGAACGATAAAGCTTATTTCAAAAAAATGACGGAAGATTATGCTATTGATGAGCAAACACCTTTTTATCAGGAGATCACAGCAGGATTCCAGGAGCTTAAAGATTCCCGTTTACATATTATCGATCAATTCCAGGAAATATTGCACTCCTATGTTAAAGATTTAGAAGTTTATGTTTCAATTAAGAATCAATTGATTGAGAAAATCAATCAATATGAGCTTTTACTCAAAGAAAACCTGCTGATCACCCGCAGTGCAAGACCAATCGATTTAAATATCAATAACGATCTCAGCGCTGCAGCCGCCTGGCTTGTTTCTGATAAGACGCAAACTGCTCTAGTAAAAACTAGCGAAAAAGTATGGCTGCCAGCTATAGCCATTCTGGCTTTTTCTTTATTGATCGGCTTGATTTTAAAGCGGTTTTATTGGTCTCGCTATCGGGAATGGGAAGAGATTGGAAAAGAGGCCTGGGGAAAAGTCAATCAAGACAAGGCACGCTACCCCATCGGGATGTTGTTGTTCGTAGTGGTTCAATCTTTAGTGATTTCCTTACCGTTATTACTGATTCATCTCGTTCTACAGTACAGTATGAACACTGAAATGAGTCATGCGTTTTCTCTTGCTTTTTATGTGGCTGCTGTGACTGTTTTTCTCTGGTATTTCCTTCTTGAGCTTTGCCAACCAACAGGATTACTCATTACGCAATTCCGATGGCATGCGGATATGGTGAATAAAATGTATAGGGATATCAAGTATTATGCGCCTACTATATTGGTATTAAGTGTTACCATTGCTTTTACAGATGCACTTGCGGATGACGTCGTGCGTAATAGTATCGGAAGAATTGCTTTTATGCTGCTCTGCATAGTATTGGCAGTATTTGCTTTAGGCTGGATGGCGATTACGCCTTCCGGAAAAGTGCTCTATCAAGGAAAAAGTTTTACTTTTATTCAGAATCCGCGTCTGTGGATGTTACTTCTTTTCGTACAGCAAGTGTACATGATTGTCATGGCGGCAAGAGGCTATTACTTCGCTGCATTGTATCAAAGTATTCTGATCTTCCAATCAGTCATCTTGATCATACTGTGTAGTCTGGTTTTTTTCCTGAGCTACCGTAGTCTATTAATTGCCCAACGTAGAATTGCGTTTAAAAGAGCCATTGCCAAACGGGAAGAAGTGCTTGCCCTGCGCGCAACGGCTGGAAAAAGTGAAACTGAGTTCGTGGATGACAACTACATTGATATTGAATCAATTAGCACACAATCAGCTACTTTATTAAAAATCAGTGTATGGGGATTGCTGATTGGTGGCTTAAGCGTCATCTGGTATGAAATGCTACCGGCGTTGGGATTTCTGGAAGATATTGTTGTCTGGCGAACCTCGATTATGAGGGAAGGTGAAGCGGTCGTGCGCTTGATCACGTTGGAAACATTGCTGGTGGCATTGATCATTCTGAGCCTGGTCATGGTGGCTGCGCATAATTTACCCGGTACGCTGGAACTTTTAGTTCTTCGACATTTATCCTTGAATACGGGTACCGGATACGCGATTACCACACTACTCAGATATGCTATTATCATTATCGGTGTGATGGTTACATTCCAAATGCTCGGTATGGAGTGGTCCAATATTCAATGGCTGGTTGCAGCATTGGGTGTCGGCCTGGGTTTTGGTTTGCAGGAAATCGTGGCTAATTTTGTCTCCGGACTTATTCTGCTATTTGAGCGTCCTATCAGAATAGGCGATCTTGTCACATTGAATGATGTGACCGGTACAGTCAGCAAGATTAATATCCGTGCGACAACTTTGATCGATGCTGATCGAAAGGAAGTCGTGGTACCTAATAAAACATTTATTACTCAGCAGTTGTTAAACTGGACTCTCAGTGATCAGGTCACGCGTATCAAAATACCTGTGGGCATTGCTTATGGATCTGATTGTGACAGGGCTAGAACATTGCTACTGGAAATTGCCAAAAATCATCCTTTGGTTCTACGTGAACCGGAGCCCGTCGCCTTATTTCAGGGATTTGGCGCAAGCTCGCTGGATTTCGAATTGAGGGTTTATGCGGGTCAGCTTTCAGATCGACAGGATCTGGCTCATGATTTGAACATGGAGATTAATCGTCGTTTTGCTGAAGAAAAAATCAACATTGCATTCCCGCAATTGGATATTCACCTATATCGCAAGAATAATAATACGGAAATATCTAAATAAGCATGCAAGAAGAGAACAATAAAATATTGAGATATCGCAAAAAAAGATGATGAGCATTGAAATTCTGAGCACATGAGTATATTGTACAGGCCAACGTTATGGTTCGTGCAGCATAAACAGGCCAATGTGTCAATTGAATATAGAGGAAAAGCAAGTGGAGCATCAATTATGATTTACTTTATTAGTAATAGGGTATACTGACTCATCTGGCCCATCGCATGATGACCCGGGAATCTTATGCTCAAATCACCATCTCCACCACTCTTGTTTGAATTAAAGAAATATTAATTTATATCAACAAATTTATGGTACGAGTAATTACGATATTACCTACTGCCCGGACGATTAATTCCCATTCCACATCAAAAAATAACGAGAAGGCGCGAGCCGCAGACAGGATCAATCATACGGCAAGGAAGCCGACAAAGTCGTTTTTACTTTAGATATAGTGTAGGGTATTGTGATGGATGGATATTCTTCATTTTTGATAGTGAATGATTTGCTTATCTGAATGTCGGATTAATAAAAAAAGTGCTTATGAAATCAGATAGAAGCCGCTACAGGTTTATAAAGTATTTCCTGATTATATGCATCCCCCTTCTTCTATCACTTGCAATCGTATTGTCGCTTCTGTTCGATGCTCACGATGATGCAAATTATGCAATTATTGAGGCGAACGAGCGATTGTCTGCACAACTGGGTGAGAAGGCCATCGAGTATACATTCGGTGTATTACGAGGTGATGCTCTTTATCTTGCAGAGCTTTCTTCATTGCGGCAATGGCTGGATACGGGTGACTCCGCAGCCTATTCACGCCTGACCGAAGATATGATAACTTTTTTGGACTCTCGCCAACTTTATGGAAAAGTTCGTTTCATCGATAAGCAAGGTCAGGAAATAACACGTATCCATAATTATCAAGGTAAGCCAACAATAACACCGCAAGAGCAGCTACAAAACCAATTTGAACTCGACTTTGTGCAGAAAACGCTTGCCCTGAGTGCAAAGAGCATTTATATATCTCCGTTTGAACCCACTATCGAGCGTGGCGTTATTGCACAACCCATCAAACCAACGGTACGATTCAGTGCACCCGTTTTTGATAGTAACAACGAACTACGCGGTCTCATCGTCCTTAACTATAAAGGGGAGAGATTAATGAGACGCCTGCGAGCCATTTCTGATATTTCCGTGGGCGAGCTGGGATTAGTTAACGACCAGGGAAGATGGTTACTAGAACCTCATCCGGCAGGGGAACTCGGCTTTATGTTCCGAAGTCAAGGAACAGAAAACCTTGAGAAAAAATTTGGTGAAGAGATATGGTCATTTATTTCGCGTGATGCACCCATCGGCCAATGGATGCATGAAAAGGGACTTTTTACTTACGTTAAGATAAATTTGTCAAAAATACAAAGCCCTAAGTCAGATTTAAATATCGAAACTGGCGAAACATGGGTTTTAGTTTCTTACGTCTCCCCAAAAATTATTGCTGCGAGTGTTGCTGAATATGGTCGTAATCTGGCTTTGGTAGGCGCACTGCTAACGATATTACTTGTGCTGTTAAGTGGAATAGTCGCCCATTATGCACTACAACGTCGGAGGGCGGAGGGCCGCGTGCAAAGAAGCGAACTCCAGTTTCGTAGATTACTCGAATCCGCACCCGAGGCTATCCTTCTGGTGGATCAGGCTGGACAGATTGCTTTAATGAATTCTCAGACCGAGAAGTGGTTTGGCTATAACCGTAGTGAGTTAGTGGGTCAATCAGCGCTACAACTTATACCAGAACGGTTTCATCAAGCGCATCCGTTTCTCCCACATCAATTTATTGCTGATGCAGGAACTCAGGCAGTTAGCAGTGGGATGGAACTTTATGGCAGGCGCAAGGATGGCAGTGAATTTCCGATTGAAATCAGCGTAAATCCCCTTGAGACAGAGCAAGGTACCTTGACTACCAGTATTATTCGTGATATTTCCGCTCGTAAGGAAGCACAAATAGCCAGGAAACGGGTTCAGGAACGTTATCGCGAGCTACTGAATAATCTGCCTGTTGGCGTTTTCCGCAGTCTGCCTGATGCAAAAGGAAGCTTTCTCGAAATAAACCCTACCATGGTTAATTTGTTCGAAGCTGAATCCACCGAGCAGCTGCTCGCCCACTCTTTTGGTGAATTTTATTGTGAGCTTGCTGAACGTAAGGCACTAATGGGTAAAGTTTTACTCCAAGGGTATGTTTATGGAGAAGAGGTGCGCTTGAAAACACTAAAAGGTCGGGAATTCTATGCTGGATTGACGGCAGTGATGAAAAAGGATGAAATTATTGGTATCTATTTTGATGGCATTGTAGAAGATATCAGTGTACGCAAGGAAAGTGAGTGGCAGATTAAGCTGTTGAATGAGAATCTTCGATTCCGCACTAACGAGTTAGAAGCGATCAATCACGAACTGGAAGCATTTAGTTATTCTGTCTCCCATGATTTACGAGCCCCTTTACGCGCATTGGATGGTTTCAGTCGCACTTTGCTCGATGAGTATGCTGATCAGCTCGATCAACGCGGGCGTGACCGGCTTAAGCGAATACGGCTGGCTGCGCAGCGCATGGCTGAGCTCATTGATAGTTTGCTCAAATTATCACGCGTCACTCGTACCGAACTTAAGTGGGAGAGGGTCAATCTAACGTCGCTTGCAAATGAAATACTAGCTACGCTGCAACAGATGGAACCTGATCGAAAAGTGCGATATACGGTACAATCCGGTTTGATTGTCCGTGGTGATGCGCAATTACTGCACATCATGCTGGATAATCTGCTGAGTAATGCTTGGAAATTTTCCGCTCACAACCCACAGGCTTTGATTGAAGTTGGATGCAACATAAAAAAAGGAAGGATGATTTATTTTATCCGAGATAATGGTGTTGGTTTCGATATGACCTATGCTGATAAATTATTTGGTGTTTTTCAACGATTGCATGATCCGCACGAATTCCCGGGTACCGGTATCGGACTTGCCACTGTACAACGCGTAATTCATAAGCATGGTGGAGATATTTGGGCGGAGAGTACTATTGATCAAGGATCGACTTTTTATTTCACATTAAATGAGAAGGAAATATATGAACACTGAAGTAATAATGCTGGTAGAGGACAATCAAGACGATGCTACACTCACGATCGATGCACTGCAAGCTAACCATATCCGTAATAAGATATTTTTAGCAAAAAATGGTGTGGAGGCGCTTGATTACCTGTTTGGGCAAGGAGTGTATGAAGGACGGAGTCCTACCCAACTACCGGTACTTATGCTACTCGATCTTAAACTGCCGAAGGTAGATGGATTAGAAGTATTACGTCGCGTTCGTGCTGATGAACACGCACGTCTGATACCGATTGTGATCTTGACTTCCTCCAATGAGGATGAAGATCGACTCAAAGCGTATTCCCTGGGAACCAATAGCTATGTACGCAAACCAGTGGATTACGATGATTTTCTCAGGGTAGCCGGGCAGCTTGGGCAATACTGGTTGTCAGTGAATGAACCACCCTATAAACTCTAGCTGTATATAGAGTACAAAGTACAGAGGAACCAGGTATGTCAACTACCCGGAAACAACATATGCAATTACCATTATTGCGCTTCTTGTTCATAGAGGATGCAGAAGATGATGCTTTATTGCTAATTGATTATTTTGAGTCACAAGGGCTCAAGTTTGATTGGCAACGGGTAGACACTGAAAAAGGTGTGATCGCAGAATTACAGAAGCCGTGGGATATTATCTTTTCGGATTATTCCATGCCTGGGTTTAGTGGCATTCGGGCGCTGGAAATCGTTCGCCAGCGAGATGCTGATATTCCTTTTATTTTCATTTCAGGTGCGATCGGTGAAGATGTGGCAGTAGAAGCCATGAAACTGGGCGCTCAAGATTATGTCATGAAGGGAAATCTCAACCGTTTGCTCCCTGCTGTCAATCGCGAGCTGCAAGAAACTCAGAAACGCCGGGAGCACCGTGAATTCAATCAGTTACTGCGTAAATTGTCGCTGGCAGTCAATCAAGCAACTGACAGTATATTTATCACCGACCCCGCAGGTCGTATCGAATATGTTAACCCAGCCTTTGAGAAGCAAACAGGTTATAGCGCTGAAGAAGTTAAAGGAAAAACGCCTGCGTTTCTTTACTCGGGTCTCCATGGCGACAATTTTTATTTGCAACTATGGCAAACTATCTCGAGTGGTCAGGTTTATCAGCGCACCTTTGTTAACCGACATAAAAATGGGGAGTTATTTTACGAGGAACAAGTTATCACCCCTTTGAAGGATGAACAAGGCCATATCACTCACTTTGTTTCTACTGGAAGAGATATCACTTCTCGCATTAAAGTAGAAGAAGAGCGCACGCGGCTAACCGCCATATTAAATGCCACTCCCGATTTGGTCGCTATTTTTGAGCCGGAGGGTCATTTACGCTATCTGAATGAATCAGGGCGTCGATTGCTGGAGCTGAGTGTGGAAAAAGATATCAGCCGGTATACCATCCAGGAATTATTTGCTACGGATAAGAACCAGCAACCATTTGCTGAGATTCTTGCGATAGCTCGGCAGCAGGGTAGCTGGAGTGGCGAAACGCTATTACAGATTCCGGGAAAAAAAGAGCTACCGGTTTCACAGGTAGTGCTTGCCCATAAGGAGAGCGATGATACTATTGAATATTTATCAACGACTGCACGCGATATCTCGGAACGGAAGCGCTTCGAGGCCGAACTGCAGCATCAGGCTACTCACGATCGTTTAACCAGTTTACCAAACCGTTTTTTATTGCTTGAACATTTTGCCTCAGCATTAAAGAATGCTCAACGACACAATTATAATATTGCCGTACTATTTATCGATCTTGATAACTTCAAACGAATCAATGATAGCCTCGGTCATACAGCAGGGGATATCTTGCTTGAACAGCTTGCGCAGCGCCTGCAAAGCTGTATGCGGTCAAATGATACCGTTGCACGCCATGGGGGTGATGAATTTACCATTATCATCAACGAGTTAAAGGATCCTGAAAATATACTGGATGTGCTAAACAAGCTATATAATGCGTTCAAACATCCAGTGATTATTCATAACCACGATGTCTATGTCACGTTCAGTATTGGCATTGCTCTTTATCCACATGATGGTGACCGAATAGAAGATTTATTGCGGCATGCTGATACTGCTATGTACCGCGCAAAGTCGATGGGGCCTAATCAATATTGTTTCTATGCATCGGATATGAATATCCGTGGTCACGAGCTGTTAGCTTTGGAGGCCGATCTGCGACGTGCTGTGGCACAAAATGAATTTGTGCTGCATTATCAGCCGCAGATTGATCTCCATAATAACCGTGTGATTGGAACGGAAGGATTAATTCGATGGCACCATCCGGTGCGTGGGCTCGTGCCTCCGGCTGATTTTATTCCGCTTTTGGAAAGGTCGGGGATGATCATTTCAGTAGGTGAATGGGTCTTGCGCCAGGCTTGCAAAACACATCGTGATTGGCGAGCAGCGGGATTCAACGACATCCGTATTTCTGTTAACGTTTCTGCTACTCAATTTAATGATATCGATTTGCTTGATAAGATACGGTATGCATTACGCGATGAAGAAATGCCCAAGCATGCGCTTGAACTGGAAATTACCGAAAATATTTTGATGCGTGATCCAGCTGGCGCGGCCGAAGTACTGGAGTCAATCAATGCATTGGGTGTACGGATCGCTGTGGATGATTTTGGAACAGGTTACTCTTCACTGGCTTATTTGAAACGTTTCCCACTGGATGCACTGAAAATTGATCAGACTTTTATGACTGACTTAACTGATCATTCGGGTGATGCAGCGATCGTTGAGGCGAGTATTTCTCTTGCGCATAAGCTTGATATGGAAGTAACAGCAGAAGGTGTAGAAACGAGTGGCCAACTTGAATTCCTGCGTAGACACGATTGTGATCTGGTGCAAGGGTATTATTTTTGTCGACCTTTACCCATGCCTGAACTTGCCAATGTATTACATGAAAAAAACAAAGTGAGTTGATAATGCTTTCGTAAGGAGAGATAAGCTCTGGTATCTTTGAAGGACTGACTTAACAATTTAATTCCATTTCCCAATCAAAACCGGCTTTGTCGGCTTCACCTTGCCGTATACTGATACAGCCTGCGGTTCGCCTTCACGTCATGTTTGATTGGGAAATGGAATAAACGATAATTTTCTGTAGTTCATTTCATTTAATTTCTTTCAGACTAGACGACCATTGCTGACGGATATAATATACAAGTCGCCAGTCTTCAATTCAGCAATATAAAAAGCAGTCATTGAGTACAACTGTAACTGAGGGAGTTTTTCCGATGGAACAGATGATCCCTTTAAAATGCACCTGAGCGATTGTATTTTTTTCTTATAAAACAAATGCTTGTTAAGTATTTTAAAATATATTTTGCTCCGCATTTTATACCTTGCTCCGCAAAAGTTTACTTAGTTGGGGTAACCTTATTACCTTTTCTATCTCTCACATAATGCTCAGTCATGGTGACGCTCTTATGGCCAAGCTGTTTTTGAGCTTGCCTAATATCACCAGATGAATCTGCTTTATCTGTTCCAGCTTTAGCCCTCAAATCCCTAAACTGAAATTTATCTTTATCGATTCCGGCTTTGTCTCTTGCTTTATAAAAAGCATAATTAGTGCCAGTCCGAAAACCCCATTTTTTCACCAGTAATCTGCTTAATTTTTAAGTGCCTTTGTAAAAATGCAACGAAACCATACATCCAAAAAAGCCTCTGATTGTATTTTTGTGAGGCATGGCATGAAAAATACGGTTTCTACCCAGCACTCACCACTGATTGCTCGCAATCAGGCGGTTTTTTGCGTTAGCGGGAGAGCTTAAGCTGCTTGTTGGTGCTTTAAATTACGTTTTATCGCTTTGCGCTCACGCTCCACATCCTGCTGCCATAGAATATTACCTATTCGGCGGATATTTCTGGCGACAATAGCCAGTGCAACGTAACGTTTAAAACCACCCATGCCATGATCTGGGCATTTGTCTAGTCCGTGCACCTGCAGCGCATTGATTGCTGACTCTACTGCTGAGTGCGCACGACGGGCTTTAACAAATTCTTCCATTTGTTCTATTGCTTTGCGCTCTTTGGATAGTTTGCCTTTTTTGGGCAGCGTAACCTGCTCAAGATGTTGGGCTAATTCAGCCTGGTTAGCAGGTGAATGAAAACCTTTATCGAAGCTGCAGGCATTGAGTATGGGAAAGCGTTTTTTAGCTTGCGTGACCATGTTTACCGCAATTTGATCATCGGTTTGTCTTTCCATTACGTGATGGTGCAAGATGAATTGATGCTGGTCTTCCAGAATGCACACTTTGACGCCTAACTCGACAGGCACACCGGCTTTGCCTTTACTGACCCATTCGGTGTGGGGTTCAAAAATGGAGAATACTTTTTCCTGGTGAGGAATGATTTCGCCTTTGATAACACGACGCTCAATTTGGTCTATTTGGCGCTTGGCATGTTGGAGGTAGTCTTCAATTTCAATCTTTTGCAGCAACTCGCGCGTAGCAGTTGTAACCAGCTTGGTTAAGGTGGTTTGAATTTTGTTCACGTAACATTGGGCTTGCTCAATATAGGCCTGATACGCTTGAATCGTTTGTAGGTTGCTTTGTTGGTCTGCGGCTTTGCGGCGCTTCTTGCTCTGTGCATTGCGCATAAGTCGTTTTAATTGACGTAGATTGTAGCGATATTGCCCCCAGTCGCTTAAGTGCTGGCTTTCGCACCAGCGCGCCGTCAGCGTAATCGCTTTGCGCAGGGCGCTTTCGTCCTTTTTTATGAGGATATGCCCTCCCTCGACGATGATCTGGTTTAATCTGTCCAGCAATTCTGGCGTGAACAAACTGACATTCTCCACCAGGGTTTGATAGGCATATTTCTTGTCTTCATCGTACAGACTATGCCCCAACATTGCGCGCAAGGTCCTGTGCTGGTTGACCAATTCGTGCAGACGGTCATAATCAGCATTTAAGTCCAGCCGTAATACGCCACATACCAGGACACTCCATAGGGTCATGCCAGGACGACCATTGTGCTTATCCACCTTGGGGGCAATTTCACTTTCCAGTAAGGCAAAAACTTTGTGGCACAATGCCTCATCCAGGTACAGGTGCTGTAAGCCGCGCAGTATCCTCGGAATATCATCTCGTGATCTCAAGTCAAATTTGATGTGGGATACATCAATTTCACCTAATTCCATCTGGGAAGTTTGGGTTACGCGCATTTGATTTCCACTTGAACGAAGTTTGTCTTTGAGGACAATATTTTCGCTGATTTGAATCGAAGTTTGAAATTGTTTTGCTTGAAAATACGCCAAAACCACCTAATAACGGCACTTTCACTCAATTTTTCAGCAATCTTCTTTTCTTGAATTAGACGCAACCCTATGTTTATTATAGAAGAAGAGGGTTTTCGGGCCGACACTAATTAAGCATGTTATAGGTAAATGGCCGACCCTTCTCATCAACAATCATGTGCAATGATCTAATCGGATATTTAGATTTCCTTTCTTTAATCCTTTCTATTAAGCTAAGCAGTTCACCCTCAACACTTATCCTTAGTTTTGCTCCAGTTTTATTTTACCTGATTTGCAGCATCCCATTAACTACATCATTCTCACGCATTTTTAGTACATCTGAAGTCCTTTGCCCCGTTAGGTAAGACATATCCATTGCTTCACGCAGAGGAACGCTTGCGGCTTGATATACCGCATTGTATAAATCATCTTCTATGTAGATTTCTTTCCTTCCAACTTCCTTATTTCCCTTAACTCCCAGGCATGGGTTAGATCGCGATGTATAGCCCCATTCCCTAGCTTTATTCCAGATGTGCGAGAATAACGCTTTCTCACGATTGGCTCTTGATTTTGCTTCACGCTGATCAAGATATTGCCTGATGTGAATAGGCTCTATTTCCTCAAGTGGGGCAGGGGGGTTATCAAAGAATTTATACAGTCTGTCTAGCTCCCGCATGTTGTCTTTTTGAGTTGTAGGAGATTTGGTAGGTATAACATCTCTTATGTACCTCTCAGCCACATACCTGAAAGTAATAACGCTTGGCTTGGTATCTTTTTTCGCTGTCTCAATCTCTGCCCATAACTTAACAGCTAGTGCATAGTCTGATCCTAGCGGTATCTCCTTGCGAGGCTTGCCACCATTGTCATAGTAATAATGAATTACCTTGTGGCGCTTCCTGGCCCTCATGCGTTTTGGCAAATTTAGATTTTTGCTTGGTTTTCTACCCATGATATAAGATCATTCCGTGGATAAATCATGATTCTTGGGTTGGCAACATCCTTATCAATACGGTAATCATGAAATCTAACCATTTTGAGGTTATCTCTAATGTACCGATATGCTGTAATATCAGACTCAACAGGAAGGATTAGTCCGCTCCTCCTGTATTTATCCCTGTCTTTTTTGGCTCCAACATACAAAGATAGATCTGTATATTTTTTGTTTGCTACGTAATGTCTGCCGCAGTGATGCCCATCAATTAATATATCAAGATCATTTGGATTAAGCTTTCCTTTTATAGTCGACCCAAATATCCAGGCTCTTTTAATTCTGTAGCATTCAAATCTAGTGGCTGGAGTTCCTACTAAACCATTAACTTGTCTTATTCTTTCTGCTATCTTTAAAGCATTTTTTATTGCCGTTCCCTGTTTCATTTAATTACATTGGGCTGCCATTTAGGTTTAATATGCTGCACATTAGTGTGAATACCCTTTGCAGCATCCTTGGACACAACAGGTTCACCCAGGCGGTTAATCCTGAATGCGATACCTTGTTCGCGCAGGTACTCTATCTGTAATGATTGTTTTTTACATCCGGTAAGTTTCTCTAAATCACGATCGCTCAGCCAGATGCTTTCTTGTTCTATCGTCTGTTCCATAAATTACAACCCCTTGCTTTCCTCATCAGTTGTCATTTTCATTCAATAAAATTCAGTATGGCAGGAGTTAATAACCTCATTATTAAATATGATAAAAACGAACCTGCCGAACATAACGCGCAAACACAAAACAATTCTTTCAAGAAACAAATGTAACACAATGGTTTTACAGCAAATATTAAGTAGCCTCAGGAACAGGGGTAAGATTAAACCCCAGCTTCCGAGCGCGAACAGTCAGATGATGCAACACGCGTTGACGATATCGCTCCTCATAGTACTCCTGCCCTTTATCGACGTACTCGGTTCCTTTCGTTAGCATCGTGTAGATCAAGCGCGCCAGTTTGTGTGCTGTCGCTGTGATTGCCTTTGCCTTGTCGAGTCTGCCACATAATCTTCTGTAATAGGCACCCAGTGCAGACTGGCTGGATTTCAATGAAACTGCCGCCATGCGCAGTGCCTGAGCCGCACGGTTCGCTGTGCGCTTGCTTGCCCCCGATAGCACTTTTCCGCCCGATATCTTTGTTCCAGGACACAACCCAAGCCACGAGGCAAACTGCTTCGCACTCTTGAACCTGCTCATGTCAGCGCCCACTTCACTCAGGACTTTCATCGCAGTCATCACTTCGATGCCGTCAATTCGCGTCAAATCAACCCCACACATGCCAATCAGATGGGCACGCAAATCAAATTTGGGAGCGTTCTTGACATTGGAGCGGCGCTTCTTCTGGCGGATCTCTACCTTGTGCACCTGAAGTGCCGCCAGCATGGTTTCAAGCTGCCGGTCACATTCGGTGAGTCGTTCGCTGTAGGCGTCATAGAGTGACATCGCTTGCTTGAGTGCAAACAGGTGTTCTTCCCGCCAATTCCCGACTAACGATTTCTCAATCTCGTCTTTGCCAGCCCGGATGCGATTGCTCTTGAGATTCGCCAGGATGTGCCCATCTCTCTCACCAGTAATGATGGCACGAACGATCTTTTGACCGGTTTCGCCCACAATATCCGAAATCACGTTCGCCAATTGCACGTTCATTTGCGCCAGAGCCTTTTGCATATGTTGCACATGTCGCGCCTGATAACGGATCAGCATATCGCGTTGACGAGATATGGCTCGTAGTGCACATATCTCATCTTTCGGACGGAATGCGCCAGACAACAACCCAAAGCTCATCAGTTGCTGTAACCATTGGCAGTCCAGTACATCCGACTTCCGGCCAGAAACATTTCTAACGTGCCGCGCATTTACTAGATACACAGTCAGCCCGCGCGACTCCAAAAGTTCATACAGTGGAATCCAGTATACCCCCGTCGATTCCATTGCCACAGTGTCAATTTCACAGGCCTCTAACCAGTCCGCTAAACCATTCAGGTCTGCGGTGAAACTCTTGAATTCCCTTACCGGCTTGTTATCTCGATCCGGCGGTACCGCCACAAAATGGCTCGCAGAGCCAATATCAATCCCCGCTGCATTCGGATGGATTAACTCCAATTTACTTTGCTTGAACTTTGCCATGACATCCTCCATTATCTCTATTGGAATGTCGCGCTGGTTCAGGTACGTCGTTGTACTCACTCTTTCAAACGGGATGTCCGTTGCCACGGACTCACCAATGTCGCCGACGTGACCCATGACCACGCTAAAAAACGGGCGGATTAGCACCAGTGATGTGTCGGTCTTCTCCAGCGCGACATTCCAACTTTACTCCTCAAGCTCTGACGCCGCTTGTTTCTTCTGCGCGCCTTGCCGCCTCTAGCGGATTACTACGCTAAAAAGCTTTTCATCAAACCCTCTTAAACTCAATCTTCCACACGAATGGATTCAGATCCCATGAGCCTTTTCCGTTGATGGATTCCCATAGCAAACGGTAATTTTCCCTTGATTGCCTGTTGTCGTAGAGATGTGATCCCGGTGAGCCATACTCCTTAGTGATTGAATCCAAAGCCCACTGCGGTGGGTTGCCGCCAAATTCTCCCCACGTCTCTGCAATTCCTTCGCGAATGGCATCTATGGTGCTTATATCCTGCAAACGCTCTACGCTGATGTTGATGATTTCCAGGTTGATGCGAGATGCCCAGCGTGGCATGTGTATTGAAGGTGTTACCTTTAATTTATAATCCTTTGCCACTTCACGATCTGGATCAGTCGCTAGGTACTGAACAATTCTAGGCAGCCCTTCCTTATCCTTGCAGTTGCAACCTAGCCCATCGTTCCAATGTTTTGGAGTAATGATGGAATTCTCGCGCACCCAAAGCCTGTCTCCCTGCGCACCGAAGAGCTGTCCAATAGGAATAACACCCTCTTCAGGATATTCTGATGTGTAAAGCATCCACTCTGAGTGCATCTGCTTTCCTTCTTCGTTAGTCCATTGATCGTACGTGATGCGCACTGGGCTATCTTCATCGTGTAACCACTTTATGTAATCAGTGAAACGGGGATGAACAACACGCCTAGTCTGCGTCTTCCTCCCTTCCAAAATTGCTCTAACCATTGGCCCAGAAAATAGAATAGGGCGCTCTTTTATTGCCGGTTTAATGTTGTCTGTCATTGGCTACCCTAAAGCATCCGTTTAATACCAGAAGTATTGCCAACATTCTCAGGCTGTTTGAGTTCTTCTAAATCAGGGAATTTGATGATTTGATTGTAGACTCGCATCTAATTTATCTTTTTGGTGTTGGTTCATTAACTTTTCATAACCCACAATAATATGGTGTTATTATGTAAATTCACTTCACAATGTCGCCGAGGAACGACAATGAGTAATCCGGCTGTAGGATGGGCTGTGTATCCATGGGATGTAGAACAGGTGTCATATAATGAAAATCTATGTGATTCATCTTGCGCTACGCTGCCGAATAAGGGTGATTTAATCATTAGACCTTGCCTTGTTCGTCCTGAGACATATGAGCCAATTTCTGTACGTGTTGATGAGATCTTGGATCCAGATGAAACAGAACCTCATACTCTCGTTTTTCTGGTGGTCCCGGTAAATTTGCTAAATTAAATCCGCTGCTTCCCACCGCCAGTGCGGTGCACATAACTGGTTAATTTGGGTTCGGTGCGGTTAACGTCTGCCAGCTCACGTCGATCATCTGTATCGTCATCATCGATGTCATTAGATTCGTCTGACGATGAATTTATGATTTTGTCGTGCATAAATGATGTGGTTTTCTTTTTGTAATGTTTGGCGTAGTCTGCTTCCACTTTGGCTGAGTTGATAATGACTTGAGCGGTGTCAGAGATCGCTTTGGCATGCTCGATGTCGATTGATTTATCTTTCAATCCGCGCAGTGTGTCGAACAGAATGGCGCGCAGTTCGGTGATATTGTTTTGATTATTATTCATTGATGATCCTGTTGATTGCTTTGTTCATCAGGTGAACTTCCCTGATTTCTTTCGGATAATTGCTGAATGAGTGTTCGCGTATGACGTCACTTCTACTCACCAGTACCAGGTTGCTTGGATCTACGTTGTCCTTGTTACCATCGGCATAGCGCAAGGTCATGCCGTGTGGTACCGGTTTGCCGTGGTGCTTTTCCCAGATGACATGGGAGAGCACCTGGAGCTTGCCTTGATGCCAGACTTCCAGGTAACCGTTACGATTTTTTCTGATACGGCCAAAGCCTGGCATCTGGTATTGTTTTAACGCTGGATTGAGGGTGAGCCCTTTATTCCAGGGATTTGCATTCTTGGTATAGATGCCCTGGTAATAGCGCTCTGATTTATTTAATCTTTCTTTCATAGCTTTGGCTCTGATCTTGACATAATCAAAGCGCCCTCTGAACAGCTTGACCAATGCTTGGTGGTGGCTGTTGGGGTAGAGATGCGCCAACAGTTTTTCCTCGTCTTTAGACCAGAGGGTATATATTTATTAGCTCGCGGCAGGTTTCTAATATGTTGTTGCTCATAACATCTCCCTTGTTGTTGAATCTTTTGGCTCAAACAAAGCCCATTCATGAATCTCTATGCATAAAATCGTAAAATTCGTAATACAGGATGCTATTAATATTGCGAGCCCGTCTTATTGATTCGAGTATGGATAATTTGCGATCATGCCAGAACCTAAAACGCTCCCAAAAACTCATATCTGTGGCCTTACATAATCAAACTTGTGTGCAATGTGTGCTAATTGCTTTTCTTTTTTTCCACCAACAAATCCCATAACCACTCCCATAAAAATTATTTAATTGACTCTTTGATGCTTTTATAGATTTCAGGATGCTGCTCCTTGAGCATTCTTACTATCTCCAGATCGATTCTTTTGGCTTTAGCCAAATCTACCTTTTCAACATAAATCAGTCTCACCAGCTCTCTTACTGGTCTTGGCATGCTTCTACCTGACTCATATTTTGATCCGCCTGTTTGCGTAATTCCTACCGCGCTCCAAAATTCTGTCTGGCTCAGGCCAAACTTAAGCCTAAGTTCACGAAGATTTTCTATATTGCTGAATTGCCTGCTCATATCAATAACCTTTATTAACTATCACAACCAAGATCTTAACAGTCCTTTAATGACGTCGGCATGGTCAATGATCGTATATCAATAAGATCAAGCTTTCCCTCAAGCCATGCAAAGTCACGGCCATATAATTTCCCAATACATCTAACTTCGTAGAGATTGCCATCATGCTTGCCGCCTATGATCGGGTGGAATCTCACTTTCATTCCTGGGCTAATATTCATGAGCAGCATCCTTGTTTCTTGATTGAATCCAGAACCATTGGGAAATAAACCTCATCAATTGAAAGCAGGGTGATGAACAGTGTTGCCACGTACAGAGCACCGACAATTAACTGAAATCCAATTTGCTGAATCAATCCGCGCATGGCTCCACTTTGATCTTTGGCTCAATGCCATGCACCTCAGTGGCGTAATAACGAGCCGATTCAGAATTGAAAAACAGCATTTGATAGCATGTATACATGCCTCCAATCCAAGTGACTGAAATCTTGAAGTTGATTAGCCGTTTAACTTTTGCAGTCGGTTTCATGGTTCCTCACTTTTTTGTTAATGCTGACTCTGATTTATATTGATCAAACGGTAAGCCTTCACTATTCACGAATGTGACCAGGTAGCCGGGTGAGCTGCCGCTAAATTTAAACCGACCGATGATCAAGCCCTCTTTGCCGTTGTCGTCGATGACTTCTTCATCTAATTCATATTGGAATGCCATGTTTGTCTCCTGGTAGATAACATTTTTGTTGTGTTGGTAGGATAAGTTTAGAGTAGCTATACTTATCAAGTCAAGTATAACTTAACATAGGCTGTTAAAATCTACTTATGTTTAACGCAAGGAGTTTCTATGAGCTTATTTAAGAGGGTGTGGGGTAGGGCAAAAGGTAAAAACGAGTCAAAAAAATGTAATGTAGATTAGAAATAATCCGTTAAAAATCCCGTTAGGGATTTAAAACAGTTTGCATGTGTCTGAATTGATATGAATGTTGTTCAAAAGAAGTTTCTAATAGGAGGAAATTGATATGGAACTAAGCAAGAAATTGACCAAGCTCAAACTGAATTAAAGAGAGCGGTAGATAATAATTCTGGGTATATTGGTTCTGATGAATGGGTTAATAGATGCGTTGAGAGGGTTAATGAATTATCCAGTGAGTTGAGAAATAATTATCCTGACGAATATGAGAAATATTTAGAGAGGGATTATTCATAAATCAGTCTTTGTTATGTGCTGCGTCTTTCAATCTTTCCTGGTAAGCGCCATCAGATATCTAAGTTTTTGAACTTTGCTGCTGAAAGTCAGTCTTAATTATGCTCCAGCAATTTAGGAGTATCAAATTTGCTGCTGTTACTGACGTCCCTCTTTCACGACTTTGTCATATAGCAACTCCTTTAAGTAATGTCTCTTGCGACGCATAGTTTAGATTTTATATCCCTTTTGTCTGGCTATGCGCCGCATCTAATTCTTGGATTGGTTTTGGCTTTTATGGATGAGTAAAAAGCATTCGACGCAAGACTTCATCGAATTTTTTATTTTGAGATTATGTTGTTTCTGATTTTTTCATTATTTTTTTCTTCTCTTCTCAGCTCTAAAATATTTTGTCTGTATTTATCAGGTAAATATTCGCTAAAAATTTCAGCAAATCCTATTTTTATTGATAATCTATGATCGGAGTTATTTATTAAATCTGCCAGTTTCTCATCGGTAGTGATAAATGCACTGCAATTTAGCGTTATTGCTGTTGCGATATGGATCGCATCTATTGTTTTTATATTTAATCCATATTCCCATATCAGCGCTCTGGCGCTATCAATTATTTTTGGTGTTGGTTGTACTGGAATAACAGGGTGAAGTGGTACCCAAAAACTGTACAGGTTGTTAAGCTCTGGCAGAATTAAAAAGGAGCTTAATAACAATGAGTAAAAAGCGCATACAATATTCGAGCGAATTCAAAGCAAAACTAGCGCTGGCAGCGATACGTGGTGATGAAACTGTCCCCCAATTAGCAGCGCGTTATAATGTACATCCCACGCAGATCAATAGCTGGAAACGGCAACTCATTGAGCAAGCTGCCGAGCTGTTTTGTAAAAATAATACTGCCGCCAATAAGGAGCAGCCTACAACAGATGACCTGCACCGGGTTATTGGTCAATTGGCGGTAGAACGCGATTTTTTAGCAAGAAAGCTCAATCATTAAGTCTTGTAGAACGCAAAGAGATGATTGAGCCCCATGGCAAACTTAGTCAAACTCGTCAATGTCAGCTGCTGGATCTGGCGCGCTCAACTTATTATTATCAACCGCAACCAATCAGTAATGCTGATCTGGTTCTGCTGCGCATGATGGATGAACAGTACTTAAAGACGCCACAATATGGCTCACGCAGTTATGCTACCTGGTTTCAACGCCAGGGAATCATGTTAGGGCGCAAGAAAGCCTCTTCCTTAATGAAGACACTCGGTATTGTCAGCATAGCTCCAAAACCCAGGACCAGCATCTCAAGCAAACAGCATAAGGTCTATCCTTATCTGCTTAGAGAACTTGTCATTAATAAACCCAATCAGGTTTGGGCTGCCGACATAACCTATGTCCCCATGGAGAAAGGCTTTGGCTATCTGGTTGCCATCATCGACTGGCATTCGCGTAAGGTGTTGAGCTGGCGCTTGTCCAATACCTTGGATACTGACTTTTGTACTCAGGCGCTGGAGGCAGCCATCCAGGATTATGGCTGTCCACAGATCATGAATACCGACCAGGGCGTACAGTTTACCAGCGAAGCATTTACCTCCATACTAAAAGATCATCATATTCAGATCAGCATGGATGGCAAGGGGTGCTACTATGACAACATTTTTGTTGAACGACTTTGGCGGACAGTTAAGTATGAGCTTTTATATACCAGAGAATTCAATAATCTGAAGGAGATAAAGCAGAATTTATCCACATGGTTTGAATGGTACAATCAAGAACGATTTCATCAAAGCCTTGACCGTCTTACGCCTGATGAAATCTACTATAGTGATCCAAGAATTGATCGGGTTGCCTGAACCTGTTTAACTATACATATCAGAGCTGAACTTTCTTTCAGGTTGTCCAGTTACAGGGAACCACATCAATGTTCAGCGTCCATATCTTTGCGAGTATTGTAACCGAAATCAAACCAGATCACGTCTGATCAATTTTAGACAAGCAATTGAAGGATTAATTGAGAAGTTTTTGAATGTATTTGATAATTTCATTTTAAGATAAAAAAATAATTGCTTCGCTTCATCACGCCATCCCCATATCAACCCTGCAAAAATCTGCGCTTGGTAGCCTTGCTGCGACAAGATGAATATCAATAATTTTAATAGAACAAAGCGCCCCATCTCGGGGCATTTAGTAAGATTTACTTGCAGTGCTGTTAATTTACTTATCTTCTTTCTGCGCTGTTGTATTTGGAGTTGGCGTGCTTGGCATTGTGGCAACAGGTGTGCTGCATTGCGGATCAATGATATAGCTTGTTTGGTCAAATTTCTTCCAGGCTCCGGTTGCAGCACCATCTATCATTAGCACAGTAATGATCCCAAAATCTAACCATATACCAAGTAAAGTAGTGGCATCGAATGATTTGGAAGCTGGCACAGAGACAGCCTGACACCCATCTTTACGCGCAGTAATTATGTATTCTTTTTTTTCTTGAAGGACGTGATTCCATTTCCTTTGCCTATAAACATTTCGTTTACATAAAGATCAGCGTCCGGCTGGTTGCTTCTGATTGATATTTGTTGCGATGTGCCATTAAACATAGAAGCGCACCCTGACAATAACGTGACTGCAGCTAAAACTACTACTGATCTTTTCATTCTCTCCCCTTTGAGTAATTAACAAAAAGGTGAGATTCTCTCCTTATATGCTGTTGTCGTCAATTGGAGACGTATAAGATGAGGCCAATAAATCCATGATGATATTAATGTTTTTCAAATTGATCCAGTATCAGCCCTACAAACAGTCGCGCTTGGTAGCCTTGCCGCTATATGACGCGCAAATGTGACTATTTTTAATCTCGATAATCTAATGCCTTTATATTAGCCCACATTATCACCTCGCGACGATAGGTAAATCCTACAATATTATTCAAATCAGGAAATTCTTTTACCGTAACTAGAAGCCCTTCTTTGAGAATGATGCACTTTCTAGAGTCTAAGTAGGATTGGAGGCTATATATATCTTTCGCTGCACTAAAACGAAACATGTCTTCTAGCCATTCTTTTTTTGTGCAAGCAACATACCCACCTCTAGTGATCGCACTAAATGCGTGAACTTCAACAGAAGGCAGCCATAAAAGCAGCCATAAAATTATGAGAAAAGCTAGAATTTGAATCGTATCTTTTATCTTATGTACTCTTATTGAGTAACTCTTGAGTTGAGTTATCTGATTCACAGATACCTCCGCATAAATGTTGTGATTTTTATTTGGAGGATTTTTAGAAAACTTTGTTTCGCTGCGCTTTAAGTTACATCACGCCGTCCCGTATCAGCTCTACAAACAGCTGCACTTGGCAATTTTCAATAAGTCTGATAGTCGATCAAATCTTATTACAATTCCACGACAACCTTACCAGGCCAAGGATGTTTAGCTGATCTTTTTCGTCGCAGATATCGTAAGACTTTACGATAGGGTTATCGCTTGACACCTCAAGCTTTCCGTCAAGTCTTTTTCTTATTCTTTTAACAAATAGATTACCATTAGTAGTAAAAACATATACGCCGTCAACATCTACTGCCTTCACCCCGGTATCAACAATCAGGATATCTCCATCCTTGTATGTTGGCGACATAGAGTTGCCTCTGCCGGTCATTGCCGCAAGATTTCTTACATTCGTAATACCTTTTAAATTCTCCTCAACCCACTCTTTGCTAACTTTGATGTCGCCAACAATGGTCTCGTAGCCAGATTGCGGCTCACCTGATCCCATTGAACCTTTAGCTGAAAACACGGAAATATTCACTACATTTCTCTCAAAAGGCAGGATTTTGCTGCTTTCTTTTTTTGTCGTCAACTTAAGACATGATGGCTCTCTGCATTCATCACAAAGTAACTCATCAAAAGAAAAAGACAGGTTTTCTCTCAACCTTAACAGTTGTTCTAGCCCTGGTGTGGTCGCGCCATTTTCCCATTGGGAGACAGCGGATTTAGAAATGCCGGCATATTCGGCAAATTGCTCCTGGTTTAATCCAAGGCTTTTCTTAACTTTAATAGTTTAGTTCCAATTTCCATATATTTAATCGTATAGCAAAACTATACTTCTGTAATCAAGTAGAGCTTGACATTTGTTGTTAAGTGACTCTAAACTTTCTTTCATGAGTAAAGAACATATCAAAAATATAGCAAAAAGGGTCGGCGGGGTAGTTGCGCTATCAAAGAAGCTTGGTTTAAGCAGGGCTGCCGTGTCTCAATGGGAAGTGATTCCAGCTGACAGGATACTGGACGTTGAAAAAGTTACCGGCATATCTCGCGAAGAATTGAGACCTGATTTGTACGTTAGGAAGTCTGCTGCTAGCGAACAAATTATTGCTGGCGAGCTTCCGGAACGACGTATCCATGAGCGTCGTCAAGAAGACAGGCGTAAAAATTACAGGCGCAAGGAATACAGGCGTGTGTTTGATCGTCGTCAAAGCTGACATGGCGCTTATTTATTTACATCAGATCGTTCAGTTGGAGCTATGGAATCGCTAATGCAAGATGAATCCACTTTCTCTTTGCCAGTCCTGATCCGCTCAGCTTCGATGACGGCCCCAATAATGGCAGCCCATGCAGACGCTGATCGCATATCAAGCGGTTCTGGCGGTGGCTTTTTAACTGGCGGTAAGAATTTCATGACGGCTCCTAATTAAATGATGTCGTCATTATCAGCAAGGCAATAAAAACTTCATAGATTAAAAAGTTGGAGGATTAAAGGTGGGTACCAGAACATTTAAACAAGAATACAGATCGTTGTTTCTAGCCCGAATATTGCACGAAGGGAAGTGGCAATTCCCCATTAAATCTTTATAATTCAGTTACCTATGCTGAATAAAGAAAAGGAATTGCCAGTGACAAAGTGTACCCAGGAATCGTTTAATTTTCCAGAGGTAAAAAAGCGTACTGTTGAAGTGAATTTCCAGGGTGGCGATATTACTTCAGATGGTGGCGTCATGTTATTGCGCCAGGTGGATAAACGCATTGGGTTGAGCAAAGCGGTTGCTCAAGTACTGGACGATAATCGTCGGCAGGCAAGTTGCAGGCATGATAGTTTGACGCTATTGCGCCAACGGGTTTATGCGTTGGCATGTGGCTATGAAGACCTCAATGATCATCAGCAATTACGCCATGATTTGGCGATTCAATCAGCGGTTGAACGCGCAGAGGTATTGGCGAGCAGCTCTACCTTATGCCGCTGGGAGAATCGGGCGAATCGGCAAACGGCCTGGCATGTTCATCAAGTAATGGTAGAGCGGTTTATGGCTTCATTTAAACAGCCACCCAAGGAACTGATGCTGGATTTTTGATGTTACTGATGATGCGGTTCATGGCAAACAGGAAGGCCGCTTCTTTCATGGCATTCAGATCACTACTGCTTTTTGCCGCTGTATGTGTTCTGCCAGGATCAACTGCTGGTAAGCTACCTGCGGCCAAGTAATATTGATGGGGCAAAACATGCCTGGGCCATTCTGTCATTGCTGGTAAAACGGTTCAGGCAGAGCTGGCCTGCAGTTTGTATCATTTTTCGAGGTGACAGTGGTTTTTGCCGCCGCAGAATGTTGGCATGGTGTGAGCGGCATGAGGTGGGTTATATCGTGGGTATCGCCCAAAACAAGCGGCTGAATGAGATCACTGCGCAATGGCAGCAAGCGGCAGAGAAGCAGTATGTTGAATCAGGTGAGAAAGTACGACGATTTGACGAGTTTCAATATGCTGCAAAAAGCTGGCAGCGGACACGGCGCATCATTGTTAAAATCGAACACACTGACAAAGGCAGTCATCCACGTTATCTCGTCACCAATCTGACCGGTAAACCGCAGCTTCTGTACGATAAGATTTATTGTTTACGCGGTGAAATGGAAAACCGGATCAAGGAACAACAGCTCGATCTGTTTGCAGACCGCACCAGTTGCCATCGGTGGTGGTCAAATCAATTTCGTCTACTCCTGTCCTCGCTGGCTTACATCTTGCTGGAAACCATACGGCGACTCGCCTTGCAAGGTACCGAACTGGCTCAGGCCTATGTGAGCACATTACGCCTCAAACTGATCAAAATCGGTGCCGTCATGCTACGTAATACCCGCCGTATTCGCTTTTTACTGGCAAGTAGCTGTCCCTACCAAAAACTGTTCTTCCAAACCGCGGCCAGACTTGCTCCTGGGTAACTCATTCCCAGGATTATGAAGCGCCGTTTACCGCATAAAATAGCAATGGGGTGGATGGGCTACGCCTGTCAACAAAGAAAAACCTCTTTTTTGTCATAATTTCCGACAAAATCCTCAGAAAAACGCATTCCATCACAACAAATTTTGAATAGAGATCTGATTTATCCAATTGTAAAATGAGTTTCTGGCAAATTCGCTCTTATTTTTGATGCTTGTGCAATATTCGGGTCTAGCATTGCAGCGTGACGCAAAAGCATTCAATGGGGGAATAACCGAGCTGGCAAAGCGTTTGGGTAAATCACCTATAGGACTGGCAAACAGTCTCGATCCTAATCATGAAACGCAGCCTCCTTCATTCTCGACCATCATCAACATGATCGATTTAACTCAAGAGAAACGAGCTGTGTTTGAGATATGCCAGCTGGTGAATCAAATTCCGATGGATATGGATATGAGTGGTAATGACATGAGCGATGAGGGGCAGGTTAAACATTTCCTGTCATTAGTTGCTACTGCTTCAGCCTGCCTGAACAAAGGATCAGAGCATTTAAGCAATGATGGCAAGTACGATGCCTTTGAGCGTAAAGAACTAGCGCCGCTGTTGCTTGCTTTGAATCAGGTGACGGCGAGCCTTTATAAAAGATTTTCCGAGTAATTAAGGTTAAAAATGAAAGAACTAGAGCCTGGTTGGGATGTAACGCCGTTATACAAGAACTGCCCAAAATGCGGATGTGATTTAACTAAGCAATTTGTAAATACCGACTCCAGCAATGGAAAGCCCAGAAAGAACAAAAACTATTCCGGTTGGTTTGTTATTGCGCGGATAGCCCTTAGCAGTGGCGCCAAGGGTATTGGCTGTAGTTGGAAGGAGTCTCGTTTGAAGCGGATGATTGATCAATTCTCCCAGGCCAACAAAAAAACCACCGATAGACATCAAGGCAGTCGGAACGGTCGGGAATTCGGAAAGAAACCCGGAGCCAGTAAACAAGAAAACAAAAAAGCAAACCACCATGAGAACTTGGTACAAGTAGTCAAGCGCAAGCTTGGAAAGCGGATTCTCCATCATTTGTTTGGGCGCGGTTGATAAACTGGAAATCATAACATCAAAAATATGATTATTGCATACACGCAATATCTTAATTTAAAGGTAATACGAGTAGTTGACATGACGAATCCCCGTAACTCCTCCCTTACTGCCGACTTCCCTCCGGTGTGGTGTTGCGGGGATTTTTTACAAGGTGAATAAATATGACTGATAAAAATATACTTTTTATTGAAGGGTCAGATTCTCCCGGATCAATGGAGGAGGTTCTTGCTTCCGTTGCTGATGAAGAGATCGCTGGTTCCGGACTTTGTATAAGCAGTGAGGTAGTCTCGAATGTTGCAAACTTGGCTGTGAGGGAGCTTAAAGATAAGCCAGCCAAACCCGGAATCTCTAAACCCTAATCCAATGTTATCTCCGATAGTTGTAATGAATATTTCTGGATCCTCTTGCATAGAAGCCATGTTGTCATCCCCGTTAACTGATAGGTTATACGGCACCTCAGGAAGCATCTCTGCTCTGAGAAGAGACAGTTCATATATTAGTGTCGAAAGCTCGTTCGCTGATAATTTTTCATTGATTGATAAGGTTATAAATTTCTTATCGTCACTAAGTTTCATGGTTTCTCCTTTGTTGTTATTAGTTTGTTGTAACTTACTATTCTATCAGCATAGGAGAAACCACCTAAATAGGCGATTAGTAATGAATCAGTTAATACTTTTTTGTCTCGTTAATAGTAGGAGTGCTTAAAGAGCGCATCTCTAAAGGATGTTCCGAATCAAGCGCATGAGCAATTATCTCAATTCCATATCCTCGATCAATCGCCTCGTGGTACAGGGATATTAATTGTGAGTCGCAATTCGAAATATCGGAGGGAGTTGGCATGGAGACTGCTATGACCTTTGTTAGATCATACTCATAATTCATCAATGCAGAACGAGCCAGTATCTGGGCATTTACTTGAGATTCCGCAGCTACAAAAATGATTGCATCAACCTCGACAATATTAGAATTGATTGCAGCTCTTGCAGGTATTGCTTCGGCATACACAAGGTATATCTCTTTCATGGTCTCTCCTTTGCTGTTAATAGTTTGGTGGAACTTACTATTCTATCAGCATAGGAGAGGCTGCCAATTATGATGCTGATGACATATCTAGCTTCTCTGGTTTACTGCGGTGTGCCGGACTCAATTAAATCCCATGTAGCTTGTTGGATTACGATCTCAGGTACGCCATGTTGTTTTAGCGCTTCGATAAAACGCGCAATTGATATGCCGGAATATCTACATTCGTCTCGGCGCAACCCTTCATTAATGTATGACTTTATCAATTCCTGGTATTCGGTAAATTCTGTAATTGACGCTATTCTTCTCAGAGAGTCCACTACATCAACCGGAACACTTATTGTAATGGATACCATGGGGCGGTCTTTCTGCAAGGGTTCTTTAGAGTATTCAGAAAACATAACGGGATTCCTCTTATGGTTATATGTGGAGTTCGGGAATTCAAGCAGAGAACGTACCAGATTTGATCGCAACTTAAATGCGGATTAAGAGATGAAACATAGCTCAACTCATCAATTAAACGGGAAGGTATTTAAGAGCTTGACACCGCCAACCTCTCGGGCTTATCCAAATTTAATCAACGCTACTTTCTTATAAAAAAGGAGAAAAAATGAGTGCAATTATCTACGGCCCGCAAGGTTGCGGAAAAACGAGAAATGCTGAGAAGTTGGCCAAGCATCTTGGCTTATCCAACATTATTGATGACTGGATGCCAGATCAGGAATTACCTGAAGGTACGCTGGCATTGACTAGCGTTCCTGGTATCAAAGGTGCGCTTGATTTCTGTGAAGTCTTTGAAGAAGTGTTTAACTTATAGCAGATCCCATATAAAATGATTTAAATTTCATAAGCGGCAAAGAGCTGCTCGATGGAACAACCTTCCTTTTTTCTGATGGCTTTGGCCTGAGCCCATTTGGGTTCAATGTCATTTAAGTCAGGGGAATAAGGCGGCAGGTATTCAAGTGTATGCCCGGCATTGGCAATGGCGGTTTGGATATCCTGCCGTTTATGAAAGGTTGCGTTGTCCATGACAATCACGCAAGCGGGCAGAAGTTTAGGCAAAAGGTCCTGCGTCAGCCACGCATAGAAAATGTCAGCGGTGATATTGGCGATGAACAGACTTATGGTCAGCAGCGTCTTTCCGATGAGAGCGCCAATCACATTGGTTCGACCTCGTGCATGCCAGTTTTTTACGCCATGGACGCGCTCACCCACTGGCGCATAGCCATGCGTGCGTGGCATGTCGTGCGCAAAGCCGCTTTCATCAAGGTAGACGATAACGCGGCCTGCTCGCTCATAGTCTTCAATTTTTTTCTGGAAGATACGCCGCTCTTTTTCGCTGGCTTTGGGGTGACACAGGCTTTTTTTTATAAGTCACGCCCAGACGCTTTAAAGCATGGTTAATGCCTTGCTTGCTGACACCCAACCGTTTGGCGCGCTCGTACTGATACGCGTCCGGATAATTCTTGATGTCCTGCGCCAACATTTCCATGTTGATCTTGGTGGCAGGTTTGTTGCGGGTGGTCTTGGGATCGGGAGTTTTGATCCAACGCATCACGCTGGCGACCCCTACACCAAAACGCTTGGCCACTTGCGCCATTGAGAGGTTCTCCTTCTCACGAACGGATAATACTTTACGGCGAAATAATATCGGATAGGTCATCTGTAAATTATAATCAATTTATAGGGGACATGCTATAGATGAATGCATTGCTGAGGTGGAAAAGGCTGAAATTAATTATGAAGTAATAGGACGTTATCACGCTGCTTCAAAGAGAGCTAAAGAGCTTATCTCCAAGCGAAACGAGCTTTTGTACACAGTATCTTATGAGCTAGGCAATGTATCAAGTAATCGATACAGGATGATACGAGATGAGTCCGTATTAGCAGTCAAGCAATGTGACTTTGATGCATTGCAAGCCAAGTTATCTGAAGCAAAAAGCATTAATGACGAATTGATCAAGATAATTGAAGAAATTAATTCAATTGCTCCTTTAGCAGAAGAACCTGAAATCAGACTGGGTTGATTAGGTAATACATGATCTTGATATCGCTTACCTCTCAACCATGGTGCTTACGTATCCATTCCTTGAGCACTTCATCAATTTTGGTTTGCCATCCACTGCCAGTAGCGCGGAATGATTCCACCACATCACGTGATAACCGGATGGTGATGCGCTCTTTGGTAGTGGCTGCGCGTGGGCGGCCCACCCGTTTCAATTTCGCGAAATCTTCATCGGTCAGCGGCAAAGCGTCCGGATCGGACATTGCGGCTTCGGTGATGGCTTTGTCTTCTTCTGGTGTATTGAGCAGGATTTTCCGTCCTGATTTAGTCGTCAAATACTTTTGCATAGTGTCTCTTCTCCCGGTTATTGGCCTTGCGCAGACTGATGACGCGCCGCCCATCGGCGCGATCTACGAAGGCCACAAAAAACAGCCGCTCATCCAACGGCACCAACCCGCACATTCTTGGCTCGCCGTAATCTTTGCGATCATCTATCCAGATCACTGCCGCATCCCATTCAAATTGATCTGCCAGCGCCATCGAAACACCATGCTTGGCGGTATTGACAGCATCTTTGGCAGGATCGAATGTAATCTTCATCAATATTATTGTACATACAACAATCATCCTTGTGTGATCATTTTTGTATGTACATTTGACAGGCCAGCCATCCAGGTTTATCCTTTCTTTACCACGGAAAAAAACGTGGTCAGGATTGGCATCCTGAAATGGAGCGGCAATGGCCGCAAAGCATCATGCTATGTGGCTTTTTTTATGCCTCAGTGCGTCCGTTTATGGGTGGGCTGGGCAGGGGCCGCAAGGCCGCTGGTGCGCTCCACCAGTATGCCAACCTGTTCAGTTCCGCCCACCATGATTGGCATCGTGGTCGGCGGTTCGTTAAACGAACTGGAGCGCACATCATGACACATACCGATTTAATACCGGTATTCACTGGTACCATTCAGCATCAATCTATCCAACTCTGCAATGCACGTGACTTGCACCAATTCTTGGAGTCACAACGACAATTTGCCAATTGGATTAAAGAACGAATCGCGCAATACGGTTTTACTGAAGGAGAAGACTATTTAACAATTTTGTTAAATAGGTCTGACGGCAAAGCAGGCAAGCGCCGCACCGAATACCACCTAAACCTCGACATGGCCAAAGAGCTGGCGATGGTCGAGAACAATGAAAAAGGACGTCAGATTCGACGGTATTTCATTTCTCTGGAACGAACCAGCAAACCTGCCTTACCTAACCAGCTCGAAGCACGCATACAAAAGCTTGAGGCGAAATATCAGCCAATCAACCCACCCGTATGGACACGCCCGGGCCCGCTGCATGAAAAAGGCACTGATCGCAGTATCGATGCATCCAGGAAGATCATCACTGAATTAAAGGTATGGGCTAATACCCTCCCGCACAATATCGGATCACCACTATGGGATGCGCTAGATGATCTCAGCAATTTGCTGATCGCTGGCTGGACCGAAGTGGATGAGGCGCTGCTTCACATAAGCGTTGGAACAAACTATCTGAAACGTTGGATGGGTAGGGGGAAATAATGAGCGCGAAGAAAAGGCTGGATTTCAAAGCAATCGCCTCAGCCGCGCTGAATCGTGCCCATATACTGGTAGCGCAATGGTTACCAGGTGGTGATGTGTCCGGCGGTGAGTACAAGGCGCTCAATCCTACCCGCGGTGATCGTTCCAAAGGATCGTTCTCGATCAATCTTCGGTCGGGTGTGTGGTCAGATTTTTCCACAAATGAATCCGGCGCGGATTTGATCAGCCTGTATGCCTACATTAACGGATTATCCCAGCTTGAGGCCGCCAAGGAAGTAGCAGCACAGGTGGGCATTATGACAGATGATTCGGCATCAGAGCCTAGCCCGCGCAGCAATGTTATACCGCTTAAGCAATCAGCACAGCCTGCACCTGAGCAGGAAGCAACCAATAAGCGCACGTTATGGCGTCCTGTTTTGCCGGTACCGGATGAGGCTGGCCAGTATCCATTGGCTCATCCTGTGCGCGGTCGTCCGCAGGCAACCTATGAGTATTTCGATGCGCAAGGGAATTTACTGGGCATTATTTGCCGGTTTATCACCTCAGACGGAGGCAAGGAAGTATTGCCGTGTTGTTTTGCTGAACATACGCAAAACAAAAAACGTGAATGGCGCTGGATGGCATTTCCTGAACCTAGACCGCTTTATGGGTTGTACGAGCTGGCACAGCATCCTGATAAGCCGGTGTTGCTGGTGGAGGGGGAGAAGTGCGCTGATGCCGGGCATGAGTATTTAAGAGATCAATTTGTAGTGATGGCATGGCCAGGCGGGAGCAAGGCAATTGGAAAGATCGATTGGACGCCATTGCGAGGGTGCATGCTTTATGCCTGGGCAGATTGTGACGCGCAACGCGATAGAACAGGCAATCATCTGCTTCCTGAATCGCAACAACCCGGCATGTCAGCCATGCTCAAGATACGTAAGCTGCTCGGCAATCCTGGCAATTTCCATATTGTCGATATTCCAAAGCCGGGTGAGAAGCCGGACGGTTGGGATATTGCCGATGCCATTCAGGATGGCATGACTGCGCAGGAGTTGAAGCAGTTTATCCTCAATACAAGACCGATAGAACAGGCGCCTGTCAGACAAAACAACATTTCCTCATCAGGTGGTGATGATGGCGCTCCACCCTGGACGCCACATGATCTGGTATGGGATGGCAAACGGCCGGCCAGTTGTTTATCCAATGTATATGACATTCTTGAACATGACAAGCAATGGCAGGGCGTGCTTGGCTACGATGAATTTTCTTACCGCACCATGAAGCTTAAACCGCCCCCTTATGCCGGTGGCAAGGTCGGCGAATGGACGGATGATGACGATGTGCAAACCGCCATGTGGATCACGCGCAAGTATGGTTTTGCCCCACGCGAGAATTTGGTAGGGCTTGCGGTTGAAGCCTTGGCCAAGTTCCATGGGTTTAATCCGGTGCAGGATTATCTGTGCTCGCTTAAATGGGACGGGGTGGAGCGCATCAACGACTGGATTTCAGATTTTCTGGGTGCGAAGAAAACCGACTATGTGTGGCGCGTGTCACGCTGGTTTTTAGTGGGCATGGTAGCCCGTGCTATGCAGCCTGGGATCAAGTTTGATTATTGTCTAGTGCTCGAAGGCGAGCAGGGGCGTAAAAAATCGGCTGCGCTGCGCGTGCTCGGTGGGGAGTGGTACGGTGATACTGACCTTGATCTGCATAGCAAGGATTCCATGTCTGCGCTACGTGGCAAATGGCTTTATGAGATTGCTGAACTGGGCTCTCTGGCTCGTGCGGAAGCGACTAAGCAAAAATCATTTTTCTCCCGTCAAGTTGATGAATATCGGCCTGCTTATGGTTCGCGTGAAATACGTTGCCCGCGCCAGCTGGTGTTCGGGGGAACTACCAATGAGTGGGAGTGGAACAAGGACCCGACTGGCGGTCGTCGCTTCTGGCCGGTGGAATGTGATGGCGATGTCGATACCGATGGGCTGGCAGCCACGCGCGATCAGCTCTTCGCGGAAGCCTATCAGGTGTATCTGAATGGCGAGCGTTTCTGGCCGGATAGCAATGAGCAGCGGGAAATATTCAATCCAGAACAATACAAGCGAGGCACCTCAGACAGCTATGTCGATATGATCGAGCGCTGGGTGTATGAGCAGTATAAGGAATTCTGCGTAGCAGATGTCGCAATAGAGTGTTTGAAGATAGATGCAGCACGGTTGAGTAGGGATATTCAGACTAGGATAGGGAACGCATTGCGGCAATTGGGCTGTAAGCGTATTGAGAAACGGACGCACGCAACAACCAGGTTTTGGTACAAGTCCCCCACAGAAATGGGACACGATCGAAGAACCGGGCGTGGTGATGAAGAGAAAGGTAGCGATCATGGCATCGCATTTTGACATCATAAGTTCCACACCTCTTCCACACCTGGCGCAAGGGTATGGAGCCTCAAAAGCCGCATGGATAGGGCTTCTTCCATACCTTCCATACCTTCCACACCTCACCGCGCGCACGCACACGCGCACACGCGCGCGTATAGGATGCTTTAAATATTTATTCATATATCGGTATGGAAGGTATGGAAGGTATGGAAGGTTAGGAAGAACAAGCACAGACGCTCGTTTCCAGCTTCCATACCTGTTCCATACCTCAGGCAAGGTGTGGAATCTATGAAAAAAGAACAGGTAAGGCAATTGTTCCCTGAGGCATGCAAGCTGGCTGATGAAGTGCGGGATGTGTTTGGCGATGAGGTGAAGCTGGTGTACCTGCAGGAAGGGGAGCGTGAACTGGGTGCACCATCAACTGAAGGTGTAGCTGTCGGTGGGATAACTGGCGATATAGCATGTCCCCTATAAATTGATTATAATTTACAGATGACCTATCCGATATTATTTCGCCGTAAAGTATTATCCGTTCGTGAGAAGGAGAACCTCTCAATGGCGCAAGTGGCCAAGCGTTTTGGTGTAGGGGTCGCCAGCGTGATGCGTTGGATCAAAACTCCCGATCCCAAGACCACCCGCAACAAACCTGCCACCAAGATCAACATGGAAATGTTGGCGCAGGACATCAAGAATTATCCGGACGCGTATCAGTACGAGCGCGCCAAACGGTTGGGTGTCAGCAAGCAAGGCATTAACCATGCTTTAAAGCGTCTGGGCGTGACTTATAAAAAAAAGCCTGTGTCACCCCAAAGCCAGCGAAGAAGAGCGGCGTATCTTCCAGCAAAAAATTGAAGACTATGAGCGAGCAGGCCGCGTTATCGTCTACCTTGATGAAAGCGGCTTTGCGCACGACATGCCACGCACGCATGGCTATGCGCCAGTGGGTGAGCGCGTCCATGGCGTAAAAGACTGGCATGCACGAGGTCGAATCAATGTGATTGGCGCTCTCATCGGAAAGACGCTGCTGACCATAAGTCTGTTCATCGCCAATATCTGCGCTGACATTTTCTATGCGTGGCTGACACAGGACCTTTTGCCTAAACTTCTGCCCGCTTGCGTGATTGTCATGGACAACGCAACCTTTCATAAACGGCAGGATATCCAAACCGCCATTGCCAATGCCGGGCATACACTTGAATACCTGCCGCCTTATTCCCCTGACTTAAATGACATTGAACCCAAATGGGCTCAGGCCAAAGCCATCAGAAAAAAGGAAGGTTGTTCCATCGAGCAGCTCTTTGCCGCTTATGAAATTTAAATCATTTTATATGGGATCTGCTATACACAGTCAGCCCGCGCGACTCCAAAAGTTCATACAGTGGAATCCAGTATACCCCCGTCGATTCCATTGCCACAGTGTCAATTTCACAGGCCTCTAACCAGTCCGCTAAACCATTCAGGTCTGCGGTGAAACTCTTGAATTCCCTTACCGGCTTGTTATCTCGATCCGGCGGTACCGCCACAAAATGGCTCGCAGAGCCAATATCAATCCCCGCTGCATTCGGATGGATTAACTCCAATTTACTTTGCTTGAACTTTGCCATGACATCCTCCATTATCTCTATTGGAATGTCGCGCTGGTTCAGGTACGTCGTTGTACTCACTCTTTCAAACGGGATGTCCGTTGCCACGGACTCACCAATGTCGCCGACGTGACCCATGACCACGCTAAAAAACGGGCGGATTAGCACCAGTGATGGGTCGGTCTTCTCCAGCGCGACATTCCAACTTTATTCCTCAAGCTCTGACGCCGCTTGTTTCTTCTGCGCGCCTTGCCGCCTCTAGCGGATTACTACGCTAAAAATACCTAAAAAAAGCAAATCAATTCAACCAGGAGGGCAATTTCACTTGATTCTCAAAGTTTTTCTGTCCAATAATTAAATTTTTCTAAATTCAAGGTGATTCGGGTTGTTATCTTCTCGTTTTTGCTCCCTTTAAGCCATTTCGGGCGCACTAACCCTATCGAAACTGAAATACCCTTTTCGAATCAGCGTCGCTACACGCTTGATGTTATAGACGAGGTTGAGTAAGCCTATTTGTACTTTTGCTCTCCCATAACCTATGGTACGAATCGTGATTCCGCCCAGTTCATTCGTCATCGAACCAAACACATGCTCTACTCGTGCACGTACCCGTGATTTCTCTTTGTTACTGGATTTTTGTGCTTGCGTGAGGGGATGATTGCGAGCGCCTTTTTCGTGAATCTGACTCGTGTATTTTGAGGTGACCAGACTTTCTTCCTGTGCATTGCTGCGGTATGCTGAGTCCGCATAAATATCTGCGCCTCCCACTTCAGGGGATTGCAGCACTTCTTCCAAAACCTGACTGTCATGAATTTGCGCTGAAGTAACTTCCCATGTGGTTATCAGCTTGGTATCGCGATCCATATTGACGTGATCTTTGTAACCATAAAACGATTCGCTGTTCTTCTTCGTCCAACGCGCATCAATGTCTTTTTGCGCCAGTTTGTGGGGATTCTGTCCCCATTCAATCGGAACGGCATCTTCTTTAATCATCTTGTTTTCTTCACGTGTATTGCGTTGTTTAGGCACACTCACAAAGGTCGCATCAATGATCTGACCTGACTTCAGTTCTACCTCCAACTCTCGTAAACATTCATCGAATCTTGCAAACAGACGATCCATCAGATGGTTCTCTTTCAACTCTTCCCGGAACGACCACATGGTCTTTGCGTCAGGCACTACCCCTGCCAGACCAAGTCCCAAAAACCGCATGAAACTCAACCGGTCCCGGACTTGATACTCCAGCCGATCATCCGACAGATTATTCATTCTTTGTAATATAGCATGTCCCCTATAAATTGATTATAATTTACAGATGACCTATCCGATATTATTTCGCCGTAAAGTATTATCCGTTCGTGAGAAGGAGAACCTCTCAATGGCGCAAGTGGCCAAGCGTTTTGGTGTAGGGGTCGCCAGCGTGATGCGTTGGATCAAAACTCCCGATCCCAAGACCACCCGCAACAAACCTGCCACCAAGATCAACATGGAAATGTTGGCGCAGGACATCAAGAATTATCCGGACGCGTATCAGTACGAGCGCACCAAACGGTTGGGTGTCAGCAAGCAAGGCATTAACCATGCTTTAAAGCGTCTGGGCGTGACTTATAAAAAAAAGCCTGTGTCACCCCAAAGCCAGCGAAGAAGAGCGGCGTATCTTCCAGCAAAAAATTGAAGACTATGAGCGAGCAGGCCGCGTTATCGTCTACCTTGATGAAAGCGGCTTTGCGCACGACATGCCACGCACGCATGGCTATGCGCCAGTGGGTGAGCGCGTCCATGGCGTAAAAGACTGGCATGCACGAGGTCGAATCAATGTGATTGGCGCTCTCATCGGAAAGACGCTGCTGACCATAAGTCTGTTCATCGCCAATATCTGCGCTGACATTTTCTATGCGTGGATAACACAGGACCTTTTGCCTAAACTTCTGCCCGCTTGCGTGATTGTCATGGACAACGCAACCTTTCATAAACGGCAGGATATCCAAACCGCCATTGCCAATGCCGGGCATACACTTGAATACCTGCCGCCTTATTCCCCTGACTTAAATGACATTGAATCCAAATGGGCTCAGGCCAAAGCCATCAGAAAAAGGGAAGGGTGTTCCATCGAGCAGCTCTTTGCCGCTTATGAAATTTAAATCATTTTATATGGGATATGCTATACCAGCATTTTGAATAGCATCACCCGATCAAAGGGTTTGCGGCCTGCTTCACTTTTCCGGGGCTTCGTCGTTGTCTCTGCAAGAAGATCAGCGAATAGATTCCAATCGATTATGCGATTCAGCTCTTCAAGCGGATCATTTAACTTACTTAGCTGAGCATATCGATTGTCAAGGTCAAAAAAACCGAGTTGCATGGTGAGGACTCATATCGGGGAGCATAATCTCATTATTATACATTTTAAACAACGTGTTATCCTGGACAAATCAAGAAAATACTACTTTCTCCTAACGCGCCTCATTTTATAGCTTGAATTTTTAGAGGTGCCCTTAATTCAGTCAATACCCCGCGAGTCGTGTTAAATTCCACGATGCCAACGCCAGTAGATACCCAACCAACTACGACACCTATTCTGGTATTGCTGCCTTGCGTCAAGGTGAACGTGTCATCGTCTGAGGCAAACACATCTTTGCCCACATCAGTGATTGCCAGGCTGGAAATAGAAAGTCTGATCTTTCCTCGCGTACGGCAGCGAACATAAACATCACCAGCTGAGCCGATCGCATTGTCAGCACGGTAGTCAGCAAAACCACGGAAAGGATCACCAGCAACCAAAGGCCGCGCATAGCCTGAGCCGTTATCTCCTACCGCTGCGCCTTGGTAAATAATGTCCGATGCAATCACCGGATAATCGTGGAAGTCGCCTTTCAAAAAATCTCGTGGTTGGTCTTTAGCGAGGGTTGTCATTACAGCTTGCCTCCATTAGCTTCAACGAATGAGAAATAAGAACCAAAGGAACTGAATTCAGCACGTAAGCCTGCATCACTATCCCATGCGGCTTTAGCGCGTTCTTCAAGCGGCAATGATTGATCGTTCACTTTGTCCTTTGCCTCGTCTTTTGGTTTTTCCAGCGCATTCACAGGATCTGATTTAACTGGCTGTGGTGCATTGGAAACAAAGGCCGCATTCTTATCGTTGCGGATTTTTTGTTCTTCCCGAACGATTGCAAGTGCTATGGTTTCGCCGGTAGACTTGCCATCGAATTTCATGCTTGCCACCAAATTTTCATAGCCGCGCATACTGGCTTCTTCACAGGATTTGATACGAGCTCGTTCTTTTTCCGCGCCTTCGTTGATCAGTGCCTGGGAGATTTCTGGATACGCGGCTTTAATCTCATCTATGCTTACCGGCTTATTCGCAACTGGCGCATTGTCTGCGCTTGCTGCCGCCGGTTGATTTGTTACCTCTTGATTCATTGGCTATACTCCGTTTTGCATGTTAGTAATTGTTTGCTCAAAGGTTGCTATGTGATCGATCATTCCGCGCTTAAGCGCTTCCTTGCTGAGGAATACGCGCCCATCCGCCATTTGCTCCAGCACAACGTCAGACGAGACGTCCCTGTTCTCTGCAACAGAATCAACAAAGATGGTGTAGAGCTGGTCTACCTGATCTTGCAGATGGGCTTGAGCTTCTTCGGACAAAGGAGAAAATTGACTTGCAATGCGCTTATATTTGCCTGCGCTTATCTCAGTGGTTTTGACGCCGCTTTTCTCTTCGGCTTTGGAGATATCTTTATGCGTCGTGACGACGCCTATTGAGCCGATCTGAGTCGTGTCTCCAGATGAAACGATTTCAGATGCAGCAGAACCGATCCAATACGCCGCACTCGCCATGACGCCATCAGCAAAGGTCATGACTGGCTTTATGGCTGAAGCCTCTTTGACCAGGTTTGCCAGTGTCTGCGTACCATCCACCGTTCCACCTGGTGAATCGATATGCAGGAGAATTGACTTAACGGCAGGATCATCAACCGCTGCCCGAATATCCCGCGCTACTAACTGAGTAGAAACACCGCCGGATATGGCATCGAACATATTCATTTTCTTGGCGATCACGCCGTGAATGGGGATGACTGCCACGCCATTATTGATTTGATAGCCCTGGTTCTCGTTAGCTAACGGTTTCCCTATGCGGGCTTCCACGGCAGCAAGGTCTATGCGCTCACCTTTTACGCGAGCATCATAGATGGCATGTATTTCAAGTAATTTTTCGGGGACGATAGCCCAAGGGCTAGTCAGAACATCAGTGATTTGCATAAGCCAGCCTTATAAACTGGCTTATACTTTATAGATATGATTGTCTCGTTTTTAGGGGAAAACGAGACTTTTTATGATATTCAGGTTTGCTCGGGTGAGATGACAAGCGATCCCGTGTCCAATGGCTTGGATTCCGTAGATAATCCAGCTGCTTCCATCAGCTTTTTCTCTTTGCCAAGCTGCTCGATGTTGGATTCATAATCGCCACCATCATAAGCGGCCGTTTCCTTTTCCCTGGTACTGATGCCGACTGCAATACGCTTCTCAGCTGCGCTTACTTCTTTCAATGGATCAATGCTGCCCGGACCATCTCCTACCCACGTGACCCTAGTATATGCCTGCCTGATTCTTATATCTGCAAAGAAGCCGGGAGCTGCGATTCTTCCTGATGATACCGCCTCCTCGAACCACAGCTCTTTGATCGGCTCGCAAAAGTATGTTGCCATAAAATCGCGACGTCTCCTGACTATCCGCCAGAAATCCAGTAGTGCAGCCCTGCTTGCTGAGTAGCTGGCTGAGAAATGTTTGGTTAAAACCTCAAACGGAATCTCTAACACCGGCCCTATTTGCTTCAGCATTGCCAAAAAGAAAGGATCAAAGTTTGCATTCGGCCTGCCCAAATCAGGAGATAAAACGTCTTCACCGGGCAACAGGTTAATCACCTTGCCTGAATCATCCATGGTGAAATTGAGAAAACCGTCCCATCCAGCAGCGTTTTTAATGTAGCTCTGTTTTGCATCCTCTTGAAACAAACTCTCAAAAGCGTCCGTATCCATCTTAACGAAGATAGCAAGCGCCGCAGACACTACTGCCGCCTGCAACTCAGCCTCGGTGTATCTGGACAATTGTTTGAGCTGCTCGATCACTGGAGCAAGGAATGGAACGCCGCGCACTTGACCCGGTCTAGTTTTGTCGAAAAGATGTATTACATTTATTCGCCCATCCTGTCCAAATGCGTCCACCTCAATCCATTCATTTCCCCTTCTTAACAAAGATCCGGGATGTTTTTTTGCTATGTCGTATTTAATAGCCGCACCGTTACTGTCCAAAGTAACGCCAGCAAATTTAGTATCGGTATCTGCTGCATAGCCCTTATTGCTGATCCTGTCCGATTCTATTAACTGGATAGCCAGTCTGTAGGGATTGCTTTTCTTGGCGATCGCAGGAGTTAATGCAAGCACGTCACCTGACTCCAGCATGGATCGTAAAGCCAGCCCCTGCAATCCATAGAAATTCATGTTGCGCGAAACGTCGCACTCAGTGCTATTGCACCAGATAGACCATTCCGCCTCAACCTCTCGCTTAAATTCGTTAGCCTGCTCATCAGTCATTCCAAGAAATTTAGTGTCTGGATTTGACTGCATCGATAGCCCGGTGCCAATTACATTAGTGACGACCGAGTTAATAGCAGCCCCACCAATAGGAGCATTGCGCGCAAGGTCTCTTGATCTCGCTCTCAATATTTCCAGGTCATAAATAATGTCGCTGTTTGCGTCGCCTGAGTATGGATTCCAGTTTCTCATCGACGCCCTGCTTCTCGATCCTCCAGTATAGGATCCGGAAAGCGCCAAAGCTGTTCGATTTCTTATCCTGTTTAGAGCGGTGCCGGGAGCAATGACCGCGATTGCTCGATCTAAAAAATTCATCTTAGGAAGATTTTTCATTTCATCACCATCCTGGACTCACGTTTGCTGATCTGCTTCTGCCGCTTGCTTTCGCGGACAAGTCCTTTACTCGCTGATTCCAGATATTGATTCCAGCCTGGATTTCAGCAAGGTTCGCTCTCTTTAATGCTCTTCCGTCAATCTCATAGGATTGTCCAGATAATACCTTTGCCTCAGCTTCTAAATATGTTGCAAGCCGCGCCTCTGCCTGCTCAAGTGTTATTCCTGCCATGACTGCTCCAATTGTTGCGATTTAATAACTTGTAAACTTCGCTCCTGCTGATGCCTGTCGTTTTCATAACGTCTTTTGGCGACATCCCATTTTTTAAATCATTTGCAGCTTTAGCCCTCTTCTTTTCCCTGCTTTTAGGTACATACGGCTCAGTCCCGCCCCACTTTTGACGAACTCTCGCTTCAATCTGAGTAAGTTTGAGGAATATTTCGCCATGGAACTGGTTGCCCATAATCTCTCTGATTTGAGAGAAAATATCCTCGACGATATCTTTTTCCTCGATCATCCACGCCTCCAGCCATTGAGTGAGATACCTCCCGACTCTGGTATTGGTTTGGGTATGACCTCTACCTTATCGGTGTCTTGATGCTCAAACGTAAAAAGCGATGGGTTTTCCAGGATGGCTTCTCTCCTAGTCCAGTAGCCAGGATCGAATTCCCCGCGTGATGTCATGCCTATCCTTACCCGGTTGTGGTGACCAATTGCCCAGGCATAAACCAGCGTGTCCAGCGGTTCATTGCGTTGGTGCTTAGCGCCTTTTCTTTTGATATATCGATTTGTTTCAGGATCGAGTATTTCCGATAGCAGACCATCGAAATAATCTTCAGTCAGGCCTTCAGGAAAATGGATTACCCGCTTATGGGTAGGGAGCTTTTCATCACTGGCCAAGGTACCGTAAATAAAATCCTTGCAATACTCGGTACCAACGTTCCATAAAGAATAGCCAGTCTTGACGACCTTGCCTCTGTGCGTTTTTTCAGGATGGGATGCGGTGGTAGCAATCGCTCTGCCTAGTCTGGTGGTCGAGCCTTGTACAGCATAGACAGGCACCTTCAATGTTTTGCGCGCAATGAATTTCTTGACCTGTTCACCTCTGTGGCCACGGGTATCGATCGCAGCTGCTTCGATGCGGATGGCGTTACCGCATGAATTGATCAAGGGGGTATTGAGGTATTCCTCTAATTTATCCCATTCTTCGGGCCTTGTGGTATCACCCTCAATCGTGTGCCATTCGATAATCCACAGGTTATCGGCTCCCCAGCCGAGCAGCTTCACAGCCAGCCATTTATCCTGAGTATCGATGCCTACCGTCAGGGCCAGGCAACCTCTGGTAATCGAACGCTGAGGAATATTCTCCAGGCACTTCAGCATGCTGTGCGCGTCGAGTTTGGATGCTTTGTCTTCCCACGTTTCACCAAGCGTGGTATAGCATGTCCCCTATAAATTGATTATAATTTACAGATGACCTATCCGATATTATTTCGCCGTAAAGTATTATCCGTTCGTGAGAAGGAGAACCTCTCAATGGCGCAAGTGGCCAAGCGTTTTGGTGTAGGGGTCGCCAGCGTGATGCGTTGGATCAAAACTCCCGATCCCAAGACCACCCGCAACAAACCTGCCACCAAGATCAACATGGAAATGTTGGCGCAGGACATCAAGAATTATCCGGACGCGTATCAGTACGAGCGCACCAAACGGTTGGGTGTCAGCAAGCAAGGCATTAACCATGCTTTAAAGCGTCTGGGCGTGACTTATAAAAAAAAAAGCCTGTGTCACCCCAAAGCCAGCGAAAAAGAGCGGCGTATCTTCCAGCAAAAAATTGAAGACTATGAGCGAGCAGGCCGCGTTATCGTCTACCTTGATGAAAGCGGCTTTGCGCACGACATGCCACGCACGCATGGCTATGCGCCAGTGGGTGAGCGCGTCCATGGCGTAAAAGACTGGCATGCACGAGGTCGAATCAATGTGATTGGCGCTCTCATCGGAAAGACGCTGCTGACCATAAGTCTGTTCATCGCCAATATCTGCGCTGACATTTTCTATGCGTGGATAACACAGGACCTTTTGCCTAAACTTCTGCCCGCTTGCGTGATTGTCATGGACAACGCAACCTTTCATAAACGGCAGGATATCCAAACCGCCATTGCCAATGCCGGGCATACACTTGAATACCTGCCGCCTTATTCCCCTGACTTAAATGGCATTGAACCCAAATGGGCTCAGGCCAAAGCCATCAGAAAAAAGGAAGGTTGTTCCATCGAGCAACTCTTTGGCCGCTTATGAAATTTAAATCATTTTATATGGGATCTGCTATATCTAGTAAATGCGCGGCACGTTAGAAATGTTTCTGGCCGGAAGTCGGATGTACTGGACTGCCAATGGTTACAGCAACTGATGAGCTTTGGGTTGATGTCTGGCGCATTCCGTCCGAAAGATGAGATATGTGCACTACGAGCCATATCTCATCAACGCGATATGCTGATCCGTTATCAGGCGCGACATGTGCAACATATGCAAAAGGCTCTGGCGCAAATGAACATACAATTGGCGAACGTGATTTCGGATATTGTGGGCGAAACCGGTCAAAAGATCGTTCGTGCCATCATTACTGGTGAGAGAGATGGGCACATCCTGGCGAATCTCAAGAGCAATCGCATCCGGGCTGGCAAAGACGAGATTGAGAAATCGTTAGTCGGGAATTGGCGGGAAGAACACCTGTTTGCACTCAAGCAAGCGATGTCACTCTATGACGCCTACAGCGAACGACTCACCGAATGTGACCGGCAGCTTGAAACCATGCTGGCGGCACTTCAGGTGCACAAGGTAGAGATCTGCCAGAAGAAGCGCCGCTCCAATGTCAAGAACGCCCCCAAATTTGATTTGCGTGCCCATCTGATTGGCATGTGTGGGGTTGATTTGACGCGAATTGACGGCATCGAAGTGATGACTGCGATGAAAGTCCTGAGTGAAGTGGGCGCTGACATGAGCAGGTTCAAGAGTGCGAAGCAGTTTGCCTCGTGGCTTGGGTTGTGTCCTGGAACAAAGATATCGGGCGGAAAAGTGCTATCGGGGGCAAGCAAGCGCACAGCGAACCGTGCGGCTCAGGCACTGCGCATGGCGGCAGTTTCATTGAAATCCAGCCAGTCTGCACTGGGTGCCTATTACAGAAGATTATGTGGCAGACTCGACAAGGCAAAGGCAATCACAGCGACAGCACACAAACTGGCGCGCTTGATCTACACGATGCTAACGAAAGGAACCGAGTACGTCGATAAAGGGCAGGAGTACTATGAGGAGCGATATCGTCAACGCGTGTTGCATCATCTGACTGTTCGCGCTCGGAAGCTGGGGTTTAATCTTACCCCTGTTCCTGAGGCTACTTAATATTTGCTGTAAAACCATTGTGTTACATTTGTTTCTTGAAAGAGGTGCCCTTCAATAGTACGAATGGGACCAGCGCAAGCAGCGTGGCTATTGGTACCGGTGCAAAGTCTTTCACTACTCAGGCTGGAAAATCCTACGTGGTTGGAATGACTCTTCGCTTAGCGAATACAGCTGACGCATCAAAATGGATGCAGGGTGAAGTCACTAGCTACAACTCAACTACCGGCGCATTGGGTATGAACATTACCCATATTAACGGCTCGGGTACGCTGGCCGCTTGGATAATCAGCCAGGCTTCACCAATTATCTTGCCTTTTCCTGGCACTGATAAAGTCACAGTCCACACTGGAAACGGCTACGCATCAACAGATAACAAGATATTTCGATTCGCTACCATTCTGGAAAACTTGGGAGCATCAATCACCTATGCAGACAGCGCAGCGAATGGCGGCCGGTTCACTATCAATACGAGCGGAATCTACCATGTGAATTTATCGCATGAATTTAGCGCGGCCGTAGGGTCTTTCGGGGTATCAAAGAGCTGTACTACTTTAACGACTGCATTCACATCAATAGCGGAAGCACAGAAGCTTATTTATGCAGGCGGTAATAATTCGGCCGGTGAATCAGACGCGCCAACAGGTAACGGCTATACAGGTTACCTTGCGGCTGGCACGGTTCTAAGAGCGCACGGTGATGGCACCGCTATGGCTGGAGCGGCAGGTAGAGCGAGAATGATCGTGGAGAGATTGTTTTAAAACTACATCATATGCACGAGCCCTGTTCCAGCAGAGCTCGTGTTCCATCCAAATTGGAGTTAACCAAGTCGTCATTTTATCATTTTTGTCTCTCATTTGAGACATTTATAGAGGGGTGAATCATGGGTATAGAACGGACTGGAGCATGAATCGTGGCGAGAGAGAAGACATCGGATGAATGCCCAATGAATCCTGAAAGCGTGCGCGACATGACTGCCACATTGAAGAACATCGATCAGCGTTTGCAAAGCATAGAGAGAATGATGTTTGCCGGGAGGGTTGCTCTGTACGTTGTAATGGGTTGCGCGTCTGTAGGCTGGTGGTTTTTTCAGAATGTGGATTACATCAAGCACGGCATCAGCAACTGGCTGAGAAATTGACCGTTTTATTTGAGCCGCAAGCAATTATTTTTATTAAAACAAGGAAAAGGTATGAATAAAAACTTAAAAGACATCCTGGCGCATTCTATTGCGTCTCTGGCGATGATGATTGTTTTATTGTTGCTGCCGCACCTGATTGCTGTGACTATTGCCGTAGTAGCGAGCTGGTACATGTGGGAACTTGGTCAGCGTGTTGCTATGGATCAGGAACGGCGAGGCGCTGAATGTATGCTGTATTGGTTCGATATCAGGAACTGGAGTAATCAAGCCAGGCTGGAATTTTTGGTTCCGTCAATTGTTGCGATTGTCGCGGTCAACATCTACGTGATCATTACATTGTGAGGTAGGGCATATGTGGAGTTATTACGAAATTGTAATGCTCGCGCTAACCATTTGGCGTGAGGCGAGGGGAGAAACACGTGAGGCAAAAATTGCTGTCGCTCATACCATCGTTAACCGGGTGAATAACCCGGGCTGGTGGGGCAATGACATCATTAGTGTGCTCACCAAAAAATGGCAGTATTCAAGCATGACTGATCCCAATGATAGGCAGCTGACGAATTGGCCTAAAACGGGTGATCCAGTATTTTCAGAATGTCTTGAGATAGCAAGATCAGTAGTTGATGGATCGCACAAATCACCTCTCAAAGGTATCGATTCATACTATGACGACTCACTTAAAGGTAATGCCATCCCCAAGTGGGCCAAAGAAAATCCTGACCGGCTCGTCGGGAAAATCGGAAGGCTGAATTTTTACAATCTTGACAAAGACGTGGAGCGATAAAATGTGGCAATTATTATTTCCGGCAATAACACCAATCATCAATAAGGTTCTGGACCTGATACCGAATGAGAACGAGCGAGCTAGGGCTAGGGAGCAACTAGAAGGCGATCTGCAGAAAGCTATCAACCAAGCAGCTGCAGATCAGCGAGAAATCAATAAGGTCGAAGCTGCGCATAGCTCTGTATTTGTTGCTGGGTGGAGGCCAGGAATAGGGTGGGTGTGTGTGCTCGGGCGCGCCTGGGTGTTCTTCATTCAGCCTGTCGCTACCTGGTCTATCCATGTTTTTAATCTGCCTGTTGAATCGTTGCCTAGCATACAAACAGATTATCTGATGGAGTTAGTGCTGGCTATGCTAGGACTGAGTGTTACCAGAACTTGGGAAAAAGCCAAAGGCGTTGCAAGGTAATGTTATAATACCCACTCGAATCTGGCACGATTCGTTCACTTCATCCCACAAAAGCCAGCGGTACATCTGCGCTGGCTTTTGTTTTTACTGCCATCAATCATGATTTTGATAAAAATATACCCATCTTCTTGCCTGCCTCTTGGATGTTTTTTGTAGCCTCTTCCATAGTAAGGATATGTTTATTCAAGGCGGCAGAAAACTTTTCAAGATTATTGCTTAATGATTTCATTCTCTCGTCAGACAAATGCTCTAAATGTTTTTTCTGTTGTTCACTTCCATTAAATTTAATCCATTCAGACATTAATTATTCCTCCTATTTTTATCTGAATCATTATCAGCTCTGGCAAATTTATCTCTGGTTGATTTTAACGACCAAATAACCACAGATAATTCTACTAAAGATACCAGTATCGTCAATGCAATAATTAGTATATTGATCATTTGTCCCTCACTTTTCCATCAAACACGGCCAGTTGTTCATTAATTATTATTCCTTATCTTTTAAATAATGGATTGCCGTTCTTAAGGCGGTCATTACTCCCTTTAGCCAATCTGCGCATCAATCCATCATCAAGACGAAGTCCTCTTAATAGAAAAAATTTATGCGTTTTCGTGATGATATCGTCTTCTATTTTAATTCTTCCTGTTACCATACCTGATAAAGAAGACACGTTAGCTTTCATACTGGTTGCCATGCTCATTAATGTTTCCCCGATCTCAAGTCTAGATTCTCTAATTAATCTGCCGTATTCCGTAAGCACAAATTCCCCCTATTTTTACCTAAAATTTGCTCCGCAAAAAAATAAACTAGCTCATGGATAAACGGTCTTAAGAGTATACTTATCGAGTTTGCTCCGCATTTAATTTGATATTATGTTATTGATTTAAATATGGATTTTAATGGACAGATGATCCCATCAATGCAGTCAGCAAAAGATCCACTTGGGATAATAGAGGAAATTCATGGACCAGTGGTTGACGTGTTTTGTAAACGTTTACCCTCCCTGCATCAGGCGCTGTTTAGCATAACTGATCATGAATTTTATCCTTTTGAGGTTTATCGCCATCTGGACGAACAACGCGTGCGTGCCATTGCTTTGCATCCGACAAGTGGTCTCAAGCGGGGTTTATCTGTTTTCGATAGCGGCGCTCCCTTACGCGTTCCAGTAACACCGGATTGCCTGAATCGGATGCTGAATATGTTTGGCATGCCGCTTGATGGTGGGCCGCCGCTCGAAAAAAAAGAGATGCGGAGCATTATTGCTCCTCCCGCATTATTATCTGAAACAGTGCCAGCTGGCGGAATTCTCGAGTCGGGTATTAAAGTCATTGATTTGCTTTGCCCCTTTATTAAAGGGGGAAAAACCGGCTTGTTTGGTGGCGCGGGTGTGGGAAAGACGGTCCTGATTATGGAATTTATGCATGCCATCGTCAATCTACATCAGGGGGTGTCAGTATTTGCGGGAGTGGGGGAGCGTATCCGTGAAGGTCATGAATTATGGCACCAGATGCAGGAATCCGGCGTCATGCCGCGCGCACTGATGATGTTTGGTCAGATGGATGAATCGCCCGGTGTGCGTTTCCGTGTGGGCTTATCTGCTTTAACCTATGCGGAATATCTGCGGGATACCTTAGGCAAAGAAGTGTTATTAATGATGGATAACATCTTTCGATTTGTCCAGGCAGGGAGTGAAATTTCTGGATTACTCGGGCGAATGCCTGCGACGGTTGGTTATCAACCTACCTTAATGAGCGAAGTGGCAGAATTGCAAGAGCGTATCATCTCAACGCGTGGTGGAAATATTACAGCAGTGGAAGCAGTCTATGTGCCTGCAGATGATATGACTGATCCCGCGGTCAGCACCATTCTAACGCATCTGGATACGACTGTAATTCTGTCTCGAAGTCAGGCAGCTAAGGGTATATACCCGACAGTCGATCCTTTGCAATCAGTGAGCAAAATGATGAATCGCACCTTTCTCGGTGACCGGCATTATAGTGTGGCTGAAGGGGTCCGTGAACATTTTGCGCGCTATCAGGAATTGGAAGATATTATTGCCATGCTGGGTCTAGAGGCGCTCTCCCAGAAAGATCAGCGTATTGTGATGCGTGCCCGCAAGCTGCAACGATATTTAACGCAGCCATTCCATGTCATGGCTTCACATACTGGCGTGCCAGGCGTGTCGGTAAAACTGGATGTGACATTGACTGATTGCGAGACCTTTTTGCGAGGTGACTATGATGCCATCCCGGAAGAGCAATGCTATATGCGAGGCTCAATGCAACAATAATGAATATGAAGACTTTCAATTTGCATATCCAGAGTGCGACGCAATATGTATACGCTGACAATGTGATCAGTTTTGTAGGAGAGGATAGTACTGGCAGTTTTGGTATTCTTGCGAATCATGAACGCATGATGACTGCAATGGACTACGGGCTGGCGCGCTACCAACTACAAGATGGCGGCTGGATTTATCTTGGGCTTCCTGGTGGCATACTTTATTTTGCCAATAATCATCTCTATCTGAGTACGCGCCACTTCCTGCAAGATAAGGATTATCAGCGCATTAGTAAAGGCTTGCTGGAGCAGCTGCTCAAGGAAGAAGAAGCACTACGAGAGCTAAAAGATAGCCTCGCTCATCTGGAGCAAGAGATGTTCCGGCGCTTATGGCAAATTGGACACCTTACCACTCAAACGGTCTGAGGGGTATGAAGAAAACGTAGCGAGCGCCCAAAGTGCGAGGCGGACGGAACGTAGAGACGAGAAAACGAACAGAGTGAGTTTCGATAAAACGAGCCTTGCGAGTTTCGGCAAAGCTACATAGCAAAAGATAGGCGAGGAGCTAGTACCGCCCAACACAGCGATTTGGGTGCGCAGTAGATTAATTTACAACCTCTGAGAATAAATCATGAACAACGAACAGCTACGCAAATCAGTCGAGCGTCAAGTGAAACGGATGCAACGTGCACAGCAGGACCGTCCTACTCTGCTTGCTCAATCCATATTTTTGGGAACACTTTCCTTATTGTTCATACTGCCCATCCTCGCTGGTGTCTATCTTGGTAACTGGTTGGATGATAAGGCGCAAGGCTATTCTGTTCATTGGACCATAGGACTCCTTATTTTGGGTATTATAGTGGGTATGGTTAACGTTTATTTATATGTGCGGAAGCACGACTGATGGAAGAAGCTGCTGTCGTATTTTATGCTGGACCTTTTGCGATTACATCCATTGTGATCACTACCTGGGGCATCATATTATTGCTAGGCGTATTCTGCTGGCTTGCTACACGGCAGCTGTCGCTCGAGCCAGGGCCATTACAAACCATGCTGGAGGGAATCATTTTGTTAATTGAGGAAAGCATCGAAGCGGTATCTCCAGGTTATTCGCAACAAATGATGCCATTTATCGGAACGTTATGGATTTATATTCTCATTGCCAACCTTGTTGGCATTGTTCCGGAGCTCCATTCTCCCACTGGCAACTTGTCCGTAACCGCAGGTCTTGCGTTATTGGTTTTTTTGTCGGTACATTGGTTTGGGATACGCAATGAGGGAGCAGGTTATCTTAAGCACTATCTTAGCCCTTCGCCCATCTTGTTACCCTTTCACCTGATTAGTGAAGTTACCCGCACGATTGCTTTAGCGGTACGTTTATTCGGCAACATTATGAGCCTCGAACTGGTGGCATTGCTGGTCCTGCTCGTAGCTGGCTTGTTGGTGCCGGTACCCGTGTTAATGTTGCATATCATCGAGGCATTGGTTCAGGCCTATATTTTTGGCATGTTAGCGTTGATTTATGTTGCCGGCGCCATGCAATCTCAACAAAATGTACAAGGAGTTAGCTAATGAGTGATATATCCTGGTTTACGATATTTTCTACCATCAGCGCAGTATTGGGTGTAGCTATTGGCATGATGTTCCCAGCGATGGCGATGGGACGGGCAATCAGCCAGGCGCTGGATTCGCTTGCGCGTCAGCCAGAGGCAGAAAAATCTATTATGCGCACTTTATTTATAGGCTTGGCGATGATTGAATCACTTGCTATCTATGTGCTGGTAATTGTGCTTATCATCCTGTTTCGTAACCCGCTGCTGGAATATTTGATTAACCGATAAGTACAGGTGTATGCGTGACTTTTGATTGGACAACCTTCATCCTCGAAATCATCAATTTTCTGGCACTTGTCTGGATCTTAAAGCATTTTTTGTATCAACCTATATTGGACATTATTGCTAGACGTCGCGCTGGTATCGAAAAGACGCTGACTGATGCGCAACAAATCAAAGCTGAGGCAGATGAGCTTAAGCAACAACATGAAAAATTTCTGGCTGAATGGGAACAGGAAAAAGAAAGGGCTCAGGCACGCCTGATGGCTGAGCTGGCGGCAATGCGTGAAAATAAACTGGCTGAACTGAATGACAAAATCAATGAAGAAGCAGAACGGCGTAAGGTGCTGGATGAGCGCGCTAAACGTGAATTTGAACGCAGAATGGAAGAACAAGGCATTGCGCAAGGTATCGCATTTACTACTAAATTACTCTTTCGCCTTGCCTCACCTGAATTGGAAGCAGCTCTTTATGCATTGCTACTGGAAGATTTACATGGTTTGAGCAAAGAAAATAAGCGCGTTATTACAGAAGCCACGGTAGTACCAGAGTTGCAGATAAAAATTCAAAGTGCATTTCCACTGGATGAGAACAAACAAAATGAACTTACCCGTTATTTGTCAGATGTCGCTGGAAGAATGCTGCCAATCGAATTTCAGGTAAATTCTGATCTGATCGCAGGATTTCAGATAGTAATAGGTTCGTGGATCTTGCATGCTAATTTACGCGATGAATTAAAATTTTTTAGTGGATCTTTGCAGCATGCTACCGCGGGAAGCTAGCAGTGCCAATTCTTTGAGTAATTCTCTTTTTGACAGACAGGCCGACTGGTTAGCACGCTACCAGTATGGTCTTCGTTTGTCAGAGCAAGGCAACGTGGTATCTATCGGTGATGGCATTGCCTGGATTAGTGGATTGCCTTCTGCGCGGATGGAGGATGTGGTTCATCTGGAAGATGGCAGCCGTGCCTTAGTGTTTCATCTTGCCCGCGATCGGGTGGGCGCCATCCTGCTACGACAGACCAGCCAATTGACCGCGGGCACCGCTGTTTTTCTGACAGGGAAACGTTTGAGTATAGGGGTGGGGCGTGCCCTGCTGGGTCGAGTGATCGATCCATTGGGTATTCCGCTTGATGATGCCGGCCCGATTCAATTCGATATCTATCGTTTGCTGGACGTGCGCTCCCCCCCCATTATTGCACGTGATTTTGTGGCGCAGCCGCTGTATACCGGCAACAAAATTATCGATACCATGATTCCGGTCGGCAAAGGACAACGACAATTGATCATCGGGGATAATGGTACTGGTAAAAGTTCACTCGCTATCGATGCGGTTATTAATCAGCGTGACAAGAATGTTTATTGTGTTTATGTTTTAATTGGCCAGAAACGTTCCACCGTCGTGAATACTATCGAGATTCTGCGGCGCAACCAAGCATTGAGTAATACTGTGTTGGTGGTTGCAGAGGCAAATGCCATGCCTGGCTTAAAATATCTGGCACCCTTTGCCGGTTGCGCTGTGGCAGAGGCCTGGATGGCAGAAGGTTATGATACGCTCGTGGTCTATGACGACTTAAGCACGCATGCAAGAAGTTATCGCGAACTTTCCTTGCTACTGCGCAGACCGCCTGGCCGCGAGGCTTATCCTGGCGATATTTTCTTTTTACATTCTCGCTTGCTGGAGCGTTCTACCCGTTTGTCATCCAAACAGGGGGGCGGCAGTATGACCGCATTGCCGATTATAGAGACAGAACAGGGTGAAATTGCGTCATATATTCCCACCAATCTTATTTCCATTACGGATGGACAGATTTATCTTGATCAACAGTTATTTGCGCGTGGTTTCCTGCCGGCTATCGATGTCACGCGCTCAGTGTCGCGTATTGGGGGAAATGCGCAGCATCCCAATATCAAAAAGGAAGCCGGGCGAATGAAGCTGGATTATTTGCAATTTCTTGAGCTCGAAGTATTCACCCGTTTTGGTTCACGACTCGAACCCACTATGGAGGCACGCATACGGCGTGGTCAGATATTACGAGAGATACTCAAGCAAGAACTGCTTACTCCGTTAACCATTGAATTCCAGATGGCCTGGCTGGTTGCCTATAACGAAGGAATGTTTGATCATCTTGAATTGGATCAGATAAAACCGTGCTTGCAATATCTGCAAGAACAAATAGCCCGTACCAGGTTGAGTATTGAGGAAGGCCACGAGCAGTGGAGAATCCTGGTTCGTACCTGGTTGAATGAAATGGGTAGGGCATGAGTAAACGACGTGAGGTAAAAGAGCGGCTAGCGACGCTGGATGAAATCAACAGCGTCATGAAAACGATGAAAAACCTCGCTCTGCTTGAAATCCGTAAACTGGAAATGTTCCTCGACACGCAACGCCGTGTTACTACCAGCATTGAAATGACGGCACAGGATTTTCTGTATTTTTATCCTCAGATCCCAGCTCAACCGGGCCATCAGCAACTATTGATTGTCATCGGTTCAGAACGCGGTTTTTGCGGTGATTATAATGAATCGTTAGTTACATTCTTAAACAGCCAGCAACTGCAAAGAGAAACTTTGATGGTAGTGGTGGGGCGCAAGCTTGAGAGCAAATTACTCGAGAACTTTCATATTGCTGCTTTTATTGAAAGTCACAGTGTGGCAGAAGAGGTGCCGATTACGTTGCAGCGGCTAATTGAGGTGCTGAACAGATTACAGCAAGCCGCGCCAACAAAAATAGGGCAGATCAGCGTACTTTATTATGATGATGAAAGCGAGAAAATCAGGCTACGCCAATTATTACCTCTGTCATTACCTGAACCAGAATTGACTTATTCTCACCCTCCTCTGTTGCATCTGGAGCCGACACAATTTCTGACAAAATTGACTGATCAGTATCTTTATGTGCTATTACATGAAGTATTTTATTCATCGTTTATGAGGGAAAATCATAAACGACTGGCTCATATGGATAGTGCTATCCAACATCTGGAGAAGGATACTGCAAGATTGCGGATGAGGGCTAACAGATTGCGGCAGGAGGAGATTATCAATGAAATTGAAATTATTTTGCTTAGTACAGAGGTATTATCGGCTAATGACAAGTCATTCCATCCCTAAATCAAACCTGACTTTGTCGGCTTCTCCTTGCTGTATTATTTTATACTGTCTGCGGCTCGCCTTCGCGCCATGTTTGATTTAGAAAGGGAATTACAATCGAAATCCATCTTGCAAAAGTCTTGTCGCTATGTCTATTTTCTTGAAAAATCCCGTACTTCAAGGCAATTGAAGTGATCCCAATAGCCACTGCGGGAAAATGCCAAGCCCGATAATCAGGACAATGGCAATGATGATGACAATCAATGTGCCCTGTGTTGGCGGAATGGTGTTTAAGCTTGTTTCCTGCTCACTATAAAACTCCATCATTACCCGTAAGTAATAAAAAAAAGCGAGCGCTGTGTTGAGCACTGCCACAATCGCCAACATCATATTGCCAGCCTCGACAGCTGCACCAAAGGCAAGTAGCTTGGCCATAAAGCCAGCTGTCGGCGGAAGGCCGGCTAGGGCTAGCAGGTAAATTCCCATGGCAAGTCCCAGCATCGGATAACGACGTCCCAACCCGCGATAATCTGCCAAATTTTCACGATCCTGCTCACGGCGCGTTAACGCAACGATGACAGCAAAGGCACCTAGGTTCATGATGGCTAGGGTAACAGCATAATAGATAGCGGCATCGCGGCCTTGCGCAGTACCCGCTGCCAGTCCTACCAGGATATAACCGAGATGGGCGATAGAGGAATAGGCGAGTAATCTTTTCAGATTCTGTTGATTTAGCGCCAACAGGTTACCTACTACCATACTGATTAACGCAAGTCCCCACAATAATGGAAGCAGCGCTTCCCATATTTGGGGCAATTGTAGGCACAATAGCCGGATCAGAAACACTATGGTCGCCGCTTTACTGAAACTCGCAAACAGAGCTGTTATCGGTGAAGGGGCGGCCTGGTAGATGTCAGGCGCCCACATATGAAACGGCACCAAAGCTACTTTAAATCCTACCCCAACCAAGATCAGAGTAATGGCCACTGGCAGTAAGGATTCATCGCCAGCTACTGTGTTCAACTCAGTCAGATCCAAAGTGCCGCTGCTGGCATAGACCAGGGCAACGCCATAAAGAAAAAATGCAGTAGCAAAACCAGCAAGTACAGCATATTTTATGCCGCCCTCGATCGCACCGTACCTTATTGGTTGCCACGCGATAAGGGCATAAAGCGGTACAGCCAGGATTTCCAGACCGAGAAAGGCACTGATAAGATTGTTTGAGCTTACGAGCAGGGCCATTCCTAATGTGGCAAAGAGAATCAGGCTCAAGTATTCCTCTTGGAGCTCATTGCGGATGGGGGCATGGCCGAAAGATAGCAGGACGATGGCTGCGGCACCCAACATAAAAAATAGAGTAAACACGCGACTTAAATCGTCGATTACTAACATGCTACCTACTGTACCAGGTACTTGCCACAGTAAAGTGGCGGCAGCACCCAGCAGCAGAAAAAACAGCGTGGCAGTCGATAATAATCGGATCGAAACACGCTTCGGCCAGATACCCAGTATCAATATGGCTAAGCCACCAGTTGTTGGTACCAGGTAAGGGACGAGATTGATCAGCTCAGCGGAGGGCATCAATCGATCCAGTAGGCACAGAGCTTTTCGATTCGATAATAGCGGTCACGGGGATTTGCAGGCTGTCAAGGAAGGGTGCAGGGTAAAGACCCAGCCACAGTACTACCAATGCCAAAAGTCCCAGTGGCACAGCTTCGCGGCGGTTGAGGTCGGTCCATGCTCGTTTAATGGTGATCTCCCCTAGCACAGCGCGCTGGTACATCCACAGCAGGTAAACGACCCCAGCAATAATACCTAGGGCTCCTGCTACGGCAAGCCCGGCTGAGACCTGGAACACGCCGGCAAGAACCAGGAATTCACCGATGAAATTGGCCAGCCCAGGCATACCCATTGCAGAGAGTGTAAAGAGTAACAACAGGGAAGCCAGACGAGGGATTGGCGATAATAGTCCCCCCAGCTGCGCTAGTAAGCGGGTGCCGCAACGTTCTTCCAACATACCGACCATGGCAAACATCGCGCCTGTTGACACCCCGTGCGCCAGCATCAAGATTACAGCGCCGTTCAAACCTTCCTGATTCCATGCATAGATGCCAAACACCACAAAGCCCAGGTGGCTAATAGAAGAATAGGCAATGAGCCGCTTCATATCCTCCTGGACCAAGGCCAACAAGGCACCATAGAGGATACCGATCACCCCTAGAGTCATACCAATGGGCGCAAAGTCTGTGGAGGCTTCAGGAAACAGCGGTAGGCAGAAGCGCAACAAGCCATAAGCGCCGGTCTTTAATAATAAGCCTGCGAGGAAGATGCTGCCCGCTGTGGGCGCTTCGGTGTGAGCGTCAGGCAGCCAGCTATGTATTGGAAACAGCGGAATCTTGACAGCAAAAGCTATAAAAAAGCCAAGCATTAGCCACATCTCGCTGTTGTCTGGCAGATTGACCTGTAATAATTCAAAGTAATCGAACGTGTAAATACCAGTTTGCTCGCCATGAGTAAAGTACAACCCCAGAATGGCTATCAACATCAGCAGTGAACCGGTAACTGTGAAAAGGAAAAACTTGTAGGCGGCATAGAGTCTACGTTCGTGACCCCATACTCCCACCAGAAAATACATCGGCACTAACATCAGTTCCCAGAATACATAGAACAGCACCAGGTCAAGCGCCAGGAAGACCCCCATAATTCCTGCCTGGGTAGCGAGGAGGAGGGCGGCAAAAGCGGGCCAGTTGCGTTGTATTGCATTCCATGAGACCAACACTACCACAGGACCTAGTAGCGCGGTTAACAGCACCAGCAGCAGGCTGATACCATCCATACCCAATAAAAATTGAATCCCCATGGCAGGGACCCAGGGAGCACGCACGATGTAAAAATAACCCTGTTCGTTGGGGACTGCGTTCCACCACAAACCAAGTGCGATTAACAGCTCTGTGCTGGTAATCGCTAGCGCGGCCCAACGTGCAAAGGCTGTTTTATTGTGTCCTATTACGCCGATCCACAGCCCGCCCAACACGGGCAGAAATATCAGCACGCTCAACCAGTCCATAACACTCTCCTCACCATAACCAATATCCCAGGAAGAACACGGCCCCTGTACTTATCACCAAGGCATAGCGGCTCAGAAAACCATTTTGGGTAGTGCTCAGAAGCGTATAGCCGAAGCGCAGCGCTGCCACTAAGCAAGTGATGCCGGCTTCTAACGCGTTGTACTCCACGCCTTTGCGGCAGAAGGTGGCAAAGGCCAAGAAGCCACGCGTTATTCTGGTTAGCGCCCCCTCAATCAGAAGAGTTTCCACAGCACCTGATACTCTCCTGGCGAGAGCGCGGTAGGGGCGTACTATGATATAGATGATGCCCTCCTTACTCTCAGCAGCGTGCAGTATCCTTGCCAAGCCACGGTAGGGACGTACCAGCGTGGCATGGTAGAAAGCATCAAAACCCCAGCCGTTACGCAAAAAATTTGCCAAGGGAAGTGATTGATACGCTTGCTCGCGCTGGACCAACCACAAGGCCAAGCTAAAACCCGCTAGTGGTAATAACGCAGTGATGAGTTGTAGATTGTAAGTAATGGTTAGTGGAGGGAAGGTCGCTACACCAAGCTCATTTTCCAGCCATAGACTCCAAAGGTGCGGACCGGGCCAGCCTTCCGGTAACTCAATGAAGCCGCTAACGATGCTGAGCAACGCCAAAATGAGTAACGGCAGCGACATGAAATAGGGAAGGGATATTGTCGAGGTTTTCTGCCCTGAACCTTGGAAGACGAGTAAATAGACGCGAAAGATATAGATTGCAGTCAGCAGGGCGCCGAAGGCAGCGAAGGCCCACAATAACGGGCCAGCCGGTGCCGACCAAGTGGTGACAAGAATGGCGTCTTTGCTATAGAAGCCGGCGGTGACGAAAGGCACGCCAGCCAGTGAAGCTGCACCAATCAGGAATGTCCAGCGGGCTATGGATGGATGGTTACCTATTCTGCCTAAACTATTTATATCGTGTTCATCCCCGCTGGCTTGAATTACCGTGCCTGCAGATAGAAATAGTAAAGCCTTAAAAAAGGCATGAGTGGTCAGATGAAACAGTGCTAATGCATAGGCTCCGCAGCCCAGTGCCAGGAACATGTAACCTATTTGGCTGATGGTGGAGTAGGCTAACACTTTTTTGAAATCTGTTTGTGCTAACGCAGCGCTAGCGCCATAGATAATGGTTAGCGCACCGATGGCTGCCACGAGCCATTGTGTCTGAGGTGCCAACTCAAACAAGGGGTGAGTGCGCGCGATCAAATAAACGCCTGCCGTGACCATCGTGGCGGCATGCATCAATGCAGAAACCGGACTGGGGCCAGCCATAGCATCAGGCAGCCAGATTTGTAGTGGTAATTGTGCTGATTTACCTAGAGCACCACCCAGGATTAACAGCGTCGCCAGAGTGGCCAAGGTTGAGTTCTTTTCCCACTGGGCGGTAGCATTTGCAAGCAGCGCGGAGAGGGATAATTCGTGAAACTGGCTGAATAGGAGAAAGATGCCGAGTGCCAGTGCCGTATCGCCAATGCGAGTGACAATAAAGGCCTTGCGCCCAGCATTGCTTGGCAGTGACTCTCGATACCAGAAACCAATCAGGGCATAGGAGCATAGCCCAACCAGCTCCCAACCCAGATAAAGAAGCAACAGATTATCAGCTAGCACCAGCAACAGCATGCCGGCTAAAAACAGGTTGAGAAAAAAATAATAACGACGCTGATCGGTTTCTTCAGCCATAAAGGGTACCGAGTAAAAATGGACCAATAAGCCCACACCGCTAACTACGCTCACCATGACCAAAGCAAGGCGATCAAGCGTGAATCCAAACATCGGCTGCCATTCGCCCACTGCAACCCAGGTATAAAGGGTTTGCTGCAACGGTTGGCTGGCGGCCCCGGTTAGCCAGGCTAACATCACTACCAGAAAAGCAATGGCTGCAGCGCAACAAGCTACTATGGCGAGGTGTTCCCGTCGCAGCAGGCCCCCCAGAAAGAGAATGATGAGCGATCCAAGCAAAGGCGCGCAGGGAATCAGCCATAGCCACTGACTCACGATGAACTCCTTTCAGTTTCATCTTTCAGGTGGGTGAGCGTTTCCACCCGCACTGCCTTGTAGTGATCATAGGCTAGCCATACTAGAATCAATGCCACCACAACTTCTGCAGCCGTTACCGTCATCAGCATGATAACCAGTACCTGACCATCGGCATTGCCCCAGTATTGGCCCGCTGCTATCGCCGTTAAGGCAACGCCATTGAGCATCACCTCCAATCCTATCAATATGAACAGCAACTCCCGCCGTAATAACACCACGGCAAGACCCAGTACGAATAATAGAGCGGCGATAGCCAGGCTGTGACTGAGCGGGATCATCGTTTTCCCCTTCGACTGAGATAGAGGGCCGCTACCAATGCCGCCAGCAATAAAATCGCAGCAGCTTCAACCACCACCAGATATGGGCCAAATAGCGCATTCCCCACCGCCGTGGGTCCGATCACCATGATGTTGACTGCCATATCTAATGACGATCTGCTAAGTAACAGCAAGATTACCAACCACAGAAGCAGAGCCAATAATGCCACCCCTCCCCAGCTGGCAGGAAGTAACAGTGGCAGATTCCGTTCGGTACGTAAATTCATCACCATCATCATGAACAAAAACAATACCAGGATCGCACCAGCGTATAACATAACCTGGAATGCTGCCAATAGGGGAGCGCCGAGCAAGAAGAACAACAATGCTAAAGCCAGTAGTGACACGATCAGGTACAAGGCGGCATAGACCGGATGACGCACGACCAGGATTGTGCCTGCGGCAATCACTGCAATAACGGAAGAAAGATAAAAAATGAACTCATACATGAGCTGACCCTGTTGGACTGGTTGTGCTATTCATCATGGTTGTTTTCCTTATCTTTGTGTGCTGTCCATCGATGCTTCCTTATTCTATTTCTCAATCAAAACTGACTTTGTCAGCTTTACCTTGCCGTATTATGGATGCTGTCTGCGGCTCGCCTTCGCGTCATTTTTGATTTGGAAATGGAATTACATTAGCCAGTTATGCTTCATTTACTAGGGCAGATTGGTATCATGATCTACCGGTGGTGTATCGCCGACACCTTCGCCGATGGCTTTACCGGTGATTGCGATGCCAGCATGACGGTAAAAATTGTAACTGGGGTGCTTGCCCTGGCCTTCAACGAGCAGTTGCTCTTTCTCGTACACCAGCTCACCATGGCTTTGCTCGCACATCTCGAAATCTGGCGTAAGCTGTATCGCCAGCGTCGGGCAGGCTTCTTCACAAAAGCCACAAAAGATGCAGCGGCTGAAATCGATACGAAATGTTTCCGGATAACGCCGGCCGTCGTCTCGCTGCGTAGCTTGCAAGTGGATGCAGTCCACTGGGCATACCGCCGAGCATAAATAACAGGCTACACAACGTTCTTCGCCATCAGGGTCGCGGGTAAGCACGATGCGGCCACGCCAGCGTCCGGGCAAAGGGCGCTTAATCTCCGGGTATGACACAGTCTCACGCTTTGCCCAGGCATGACGCAAGGTCGTCCACAGCGAATGCCATAGCCTGATAAGTAGAGCTGGAGTCTGTTTATTCATTTGTCTATCTATCCACCTTAGTTAGCCTCTCATCCAGAATAACCCTAGCACAGCCGTAACTAGCAGATTAAGCAACGCGGCAGGCAGCATCAACTTCCAGCCGAGATCCATCAATTGATCATAGCGCAGCCGGGGCAGGCTGGTGCGCAACCAAAAGAATAGCAATATCAGTGTCAGTGTCTTAAGGGCAAACCACACTACCCCAGGTAGCCAGGGTCCATGCCAGCCACCCAGAAACAGTACTGTCACGAGTGCTGCGATGAGCAGTACCCCTAAGTATTCACCCAGATAAAAGAAGGCGAATCTGATCCCGCCGTATTCGGTGTTATAACCAGCAGCGAGCTCGTTCTCCGCCTCTGGAAGATCAAAGGGCAGGCGGTTGGTTTCAGCGATGCCACACACCAGAAAAATGATAAATCCCAGCGGTTGAAGCACGATAAAAGGCAACTCCTGGGCAGCAACAATTTCCCTGAGGCTGAAAGAACCGCTTAACATCACTACCCCCACCAATGCGAGTCCCATCGGTAATTCGTAACTGATCATCTGCGCGGCGGAGCGTAGACCGCCAAGCAGCGAATATTTGCTGTTAGAAGCCCAGCCGCCGAGCATAACGCCGTAAACTCGCAGCGAAGAGAGAGCCAGTACGTAAAGCAGTGCAATGTTGAGATCGGCCAGCCACTCATCTTCACTGACTGGTACCACGGCAAAGCTAATCAACACTGTCATTGGGACGATAATCGGGGCAACGGTATAAACTATACGATCGGCAAAGGGCGGGATGAAATCTTCCTTGCTTATCAGCTTCAGAATATCAGCCACAGGCTGCAACAAACCGAAGGGGCCAGCGCGGTTGGGGCCAAGGCGATCTTGCAGCAGCGCAAGAATGCGGCGCTCACCATAACTCAGAATGGCACCAATCAGCAACAACCCCAGCAGTACCAATACCATGCTTGCGAAAGTAAGTAGCCACAGCGTGAAGCTCATAATATTCGCTCCAGTTCAAGTAGATCACCGTGACCCACCCCTAATTGAGCCAGCGTCACTCTGGCTAGGGCAATCGTATCGGCGGCCACATCGTTATTAAGTTGCACGGGTAGTACTACGGTGCCGGCCGGACCGCGCAATCTGACCTGCTCCTTATCCTCAATCCCTTCCTTAAAGGCTGCTGTCGGATGAATAAGCACGGCGGCGGCTGGAGCAAGCTCCACCAAAGCCGCCGCGTAGCTGGCAAGCGCATCATCTCCATACCAGCTGGTCAATGCCACTTGCCAATGGCCGGGGTGGGTTATGGACGCTGTACCGATAGTGGTATCGGTCTGCATAGTTAGAGAGGGAGCGGGTAGAGACGGTCCCATTGTGCCAGGGAAGGGTGTCTGATAGCCAGGGAAGAGATTATTCAGTACTGCTGGGACATCCGGTAAGGTGAGCTCGAGGCAGTGAGCCAGGTCAGCAAGGACCTCTACTGTGTTGGGCAGGGGTTCTGCTCGCTGAAAGACAGGAGCAAAGCCCTGGGCGCGGCCCTCATAATTGACAAAAGTGCCCCCCCGTTCGGCCCACGCTGCTACTGGCAGCAAAATATCCGCTGCCTCGGCAGTGGTGGTAGCGACACAATCCAATACGATAAGCGTGCTGAGGCGTTGGCGTGCCGCGCGCCAGCGAGCACCGAGGCGGGCATCACCGAGCGGATCATTGCCCATCACGATCAAAGTCTGGATCTGACCCAATTCGATTGCCTCTAGCACCGCATTCGTGCTATTTGTCGGGGTAAGTAATGTCGTGCCGTAGGCATTGGCTCCAGGCAAAGCATAGGCGAGTCTGGCATGAGATCCCAAGGCAGTAGCCAGTTGTACCAGGGCAGCAATCTCTGGTGCAGACATAGTCTCGCTCACCCCTATTAATATCGGTCGCTGGGCCGTTGTCAGGCAGGTTGCAATATCCGCTAGCTCCTTCTTATGCTGGTTGGAGGCATTAGAGGCAGTAGCCGCCTGCTCATTCAAATGCAAAAGTTGTGCGCCTATCTCGTGAGGCGCAACTGTCAAGGTCGTGGCTGCGAAGCGAGTCAGCAGGCAGGGTCCGCTATGCAGAATGGCCAGTTTGGCACCATTCCGATAAGCCTGCCGCAAGGCTAAGTCCATCATGGGCGCATGCGCAGTCAGGTCGCCGACCACCAGCGCTGCGTCAGCTTGTTCTATTTCGGCCAGGGATGGCGCCCCACCGCTGCTTTGCAGAGCTGCGACGGCAGCAGCAGTTGCTGTCTCGAGCTGGGGGTCGCTAAAGGTAGCGAACCTCCCACTCAGCTTATTCAGTAAGGTCTGTAACATCGCATTGCTTTCCAGGTCTTCTCGTGTTGAGCCAAGGCCGCCCGTTTTATCCCCGGCAGCTTTGATCTGTTCTGCAGCGGCAGCAAGCGCTTCACGATAACTCATCTTCACGCCCGCCACCTGGGCTGTCAGCGGCCGATCAGGGTGTTCGCTGTATTGATGACCGTAACGGCCGCGATCACAGATGAACCAGCGGTTGAGCTCGGGGTGAAAGCGATTGCGCACCCGGCGTAGTGTGCCGTCCCGTGCTCCAGGCAGGGTGTTGCAGCCGACACTGCAGTGGGGGCAAATGGAAGGGGCCGTCTGCAGATCCCAGACCCGCGCAAAATGCTGCCGGAACACGGCATCGGTGAAGACGCCGGTAGGGCAGATCTCAACCAGGTTACCGGCAAACGGGCTTGTCAGCGGGCCATCCTGGAAGCGACCGAAATAGACCTCGTTGCGTAGACGCATTGAGCCAAGGTCATCGCCGAGCGCATAATCCTGGTAAAAGCGAGTGCAGCGATAACAGGTAATGCAGCGGTTCATTTCATGGTGAACCAGCGGGCCTAGATACTGGTTGGTGAAGGTGCGCTTGCGGCCGCGATAGCGGCGATAGGGAGGGCCGCAGGCAACCGTCATGTCCTGCAAGTGACACTCTCCTCCTTCGTCGCACACCGGACAATCGTGCGGATGATTGATCATTAAAAATTCGATGACTCTCTGCCGTACTTGTCGTGCCGCAGCCGCAGAAACTGAAACACTGAGCCCATCTCTAGCAAATTCGAGACAAGACATGACTACCCGGGGTTTTTGGGCCGGATCCACCGACGCAACCTCGACAGCGCACAGCCGGCAGGCACCAAGACTGCCGAGGGCAGCATGATAACAGAAATAGGGGATCTCTATATTCGCTGCTAACGCGGCCTTGAGAATGTTGTCATTTTCCTGGAAAGGGATCTCGTGACCGTCGATACGCATCGTTCCCATGATTAGGCTCCGCTCTTGTTGACTGCGTCAAACGGGCAGCGGCCGGTGTCGATATGACTTTCGTAATGGTCGTGAAAGCAATGCAGGCTGCTGATAAGGGGTATTATCGCACCAGGGGCGAAGGCACAAAAGGATTGAAGGGCGATGATACCGCTTAGTTCTTCTAGCAAGACTAAGTCTTCTGCCCGCCCCTCTCCGCTAGCAATAGTTGCTAGGATTTGCGCTAAGTAAGGAATGCCATCACGGCAGGGAGTACAGAAACCACAGGATTCACGGGCAAAGAAGCGCATCAGGTTCAGCGTAACTCGAACCGGGCAGGTAGTGTCATCGAGAACGATGACACTGGCGGTCCCGAGCCTGGATCCTGCTTTGGCGACGGGATCGAAATCCATTGGCACATCAAGGTGTTCGGGCAACAAGAAGGCTGTCGAAGCTCCGCCAGGTATAAAACCAAGCAGAGTACGTCCCTCGGCCAGGCCGCCGGCATGTTCAAAAATCAATTCTCGTGCTGGCGTACCACAGGGTAGTTCGAATAGGCCAGGATGGTGCACCATGCCGCTGACACAGAATAGCTTGGGTCCACAACCGCCGTTGATTCCCAGAGCACGAAACCAGTCTGAACCATTAAGCAGAATATGCGGCACATTGACCAGGGTCTCAACGTTATTGGTGGTGGTAGGATGCTGCCATAAACCTTTGACGCTGGGTCGTGGTATCTTGTGACGCGGATTGGGACGCCAACCTTCGATGGCATTCAGCATAGCGGTTTCTTCGCCGCAGATGTAGCGTCCACCACTGATGTGCACCTCCATCTGCAGATCGAAACCACTGCCGCAGATATTAGATCCCACCAGTCCAGCCATCTCAGCCTCTTTGATGGCTCGGTGTAAACCATGCCCCCCCTTGCCATACTCTCCCCGGACAAAAATTACCGCCTTTTCAGCTTGCAGCGCATAGGCGGAGACGATGACCGCCTCGATGATCTGGTGGGGACCGCCATAGAGCAGGTAGCGATCTTTAAAAGTACCCGGCTCTGATTCGTCTATATTACAAACGAGATAACGGGGCCGCGGTGCATCTGCACCCCGTAGGCGCCACTTCAGGCCACAGGAAAAACCCGCACCGCCGCGCCCACGCAGATTGGCGGCTTCTACTATTTCAATGATTTCCTCAGGCTTACGAGCAAAGGCGGCATCCAAACTTCGGTAGCCACCTAAAGATCGGTAGGCTTCCAAGTCTAGGGGAGCGTTGGCTTCAATGTGCCGGGTCAGTACCGCTTCCATACGCTTAATCCACCTCTTGCAGTCGGCGCAGCAAAACTTGCAGAGCGGCTTCATTCAATGGTCCTACTGCTTCACCATCTAAGAGTGCCGCGGGTGCTTGATCGCATAAGCCCAGACAAATGCTGGGCAAGACACTGAAAGCACCATCTGGAGAAATCTTGCCCAATGATACGCTGCTGTATTGTTCGGCTGCTTCCAGCAATCGATCCGCTCCCTGCAGACTGCAACATAGACTGTCGCACACCCGCAGGACATGTCGGCCTGCTGGGTGACGATAGATCAGACTATAGAAAGTAGCGAGTTCCTCAACTTCGGTAGTTGACAGACCGGTAACCTGTGCGACCTCTTCAACGCCCCTGTCATCAAGGTGACCGCGTTCAGCCTGTATGGATTGCATCAGAGGGACTACCGCCGCACGGCGTTCTGGGTGAGTGACGGGAAGTTGGGCCAGATGCTTTTGCAATGTTTGTCGGTCGAGCTTGTCATTCATTTTTTTCTCCTTACCTATCGACATCTGCCAGGACATAGTCGATGGAACCCAGGATGGGAATCAGATCTCCCAAGAGATGGCCGTGAGCTAATAATTTCAGAGCCTGGATATGCGGAAAAGATGGCGTGCGTATCCGTAAACGGTAGGGGTGTTCCGAACCGTCGCTGACGACAAAGTAGCCGTTCATCCCCTTGGGTGCCTCAGTCACAAAGAGGCTTTCCCCGGCTGGGAAGCTCATCCCCCGGCCCACCGCGATGAAATGGTGAATTAGCGTTTCGATGTCTTGCAATGTCGCCTCCTTGCGTGGGAAGGCATAACGCGCTTCTGCAGACAGAACCGGGCCAGGCGGCATGTTTTGCATAGCTTGTTCGACGATGCGTAGACTTTGACGAATTTCTTCCAGACGCACTTCAGTTCTGGCTAGGGCATCTCCTTCGGTAGCGGTGGGGATCTCAAACTCGTAGTGTTGGTAACCGCTGTAAGGACGTTTTTTGCGCAGATCCCATGTCGGACCACAGGCTCGTAAATTGGGTCCGCTTACCCCCCAATCGATAGCTTCTGCTGCGGACAATACTCCGATACCACGGGTGCGGGCGCGAAATATCGGATTATCCGCCAGTAAAGCCTGGTAATCATCAATAGCAGCAGGCATGCGTTTTAGGAAACTTTGCAATGCTTCGTGCCAGCCCTCGGGCAGGTCAAGGGCCACGCCACCGATGCGGAAGAAACTCGGATGCATGCGCCCGCCGGTGATGAGTTCCATCACATCGAACAGATATTCACGCTCTCGAAAGGCGTAAAAAGGCGGCGCCAATGCTCCTGTATCATGTGCATAGCTAGCTATCCAGACCAGATGACTGGCAACGCGGAAAAGTTCGCAAAGCATCACCCGCATGACCTCAGCACGTGGTGGTACGGTAATTCCAGCGAGCTGTTCCACTGCAAGCACATAGGGCAGCTCGTTTTGAATGCCAGCCAGATAATCGATGCGGTCGGTGTAAGGGATGTAGCTGTGATAAGTTTGACGTTCGGCCATTTTTTCCGCGCCGCGATGATGGAAACCGATATCTGGATTCACATCGCGTATCTCCTCGCCCAGCAGTTGCACGACTAAACGCAATAGGCCGTGCGTACCAGGGTGGGTGGGGCCGATATTGAGGATCATTTCTTCAGCACTTGTCCCCGGTTCGCGATAATCTTCGGCACGGTAACTTTCCATGATACTGCGATAGCGTGCTTCGGGCAGTCGGTAGGGCGGCATCTCAGTGGCACGATTGGGATGTGCTTTGCGCAAAGGATGGCCTTCCCAGTATTCGGGCATCAGGATACGCCTCAGATCGGGATGACCGTCTATGTGGATGCCGAACATGTCATAAAGCTCGCGTTCATACCAATTGGCAGCTGGCCATACGGTGCAGACGCTGGGTAATACCGGTGCCTCCTCAGGTAGGCTTACTTTGAGACGCAGATCGGTATTACCGGAGAGCGAGAGCAAATGATAGAACACAGTCAGTCCGCCGCCTCGTTTAGCCTCGTCAATGGCAGACAGGTCAAAGAGCATCTCAAAGCGGGGCTCTGCCTTATGTTTGAGAAAGATGAGTGCTTCGATGAGCCGATCAGCGGGTACTGACAGGGTATCGATTTTATCGTGGGGTAGTTCGCCGGGAACGGCATTGAAGAGCGTCTGCAGTTGTGTAATCAGCGTTCTGTTCCTGTCTACCATTTGTTATCCTTCCACCCTGCGAGCAAGTGGCCGATGCTTGGTACCAATTGACTCTTGCAATATTACCAGCCCCTGCAACAATGCTTCGGGACGTGGTGGGCAGCCGGGAACATAGACATCTACCGGTAGGATCAGGTCTATCCCTTGCACCACACTATAGATATCGTACATACCCCCTGAATTGGCACAGGAGCCCATGGAAATAACCCACTTAGGTTCGAGCATCTGGTGGTAGAGACGCAGAATCATCGGCGCCATCTTGATGAATACGGTCCCCGAGATGATCAACAGATCGGCCTGACGCGGTGAGCCACGCATGATTTCGGCACCAAAGCGAGCGATATCATGGCGTGGCGTGAACGCCGTCATCATCTCGACGAAGCAGCAAGAGAGGCCAAAATTGAATGGCCAGAGTGAATACTTGCGCCCCCAAGACACTGCTTCTTCCAGTCTGCTGAAAACAGCTGTTAGAGATCCTTGGTTGTTTTGTCTGGACTCCATGATAACCCCCCTTTGTACCACTCATAAACCAAACCAAGCATCAGAACCAATATAAATACAATGGCGCCAATAACGCCTGGCAAGTCTAATTCCCAATAGGCGACCGCCCAGATAAACAGAAACATCGCTTCAATATCAAATATCAAAAAGGAGACTGCGATCACATAGAAGCGCACTGGAACTTGAGGACGTGCATCGCCGGTGGGAGGGACACCGCACTCAAAGGGTTGCTCCTTATCCCACTGTGGTCGGTAGCCACCAAGCCAGCGTGAGAGACTCAGCAAACAAAATAATGCGACCAATACGAGTAGGGCAAATAGACCAATAACGGCAGCAGATTCCGAGTCTTGCATTTGGTCCCTCCTTCAACTTAAGGCCAGTTATTATGATTGAGTCGTTCTGTCCTTTATCCTTTCAAAATTGAAACTCATTAGCAAAGCGCTATTTAGGGAAATAACTGGCGCGGAAAAAAATCCAACTCAGTTTGATCTTGTTACAAGTTAATGCTAAGGGATAACACATAGCCAGGCAATAATGCAATAGCATACATAATCCTGGAAGCCGCCTTTAGGGTAATTTATCTTTGATGCAGGAGACTCTCAAGCTCACCACCTGCCTGAGGATTAGTCACAGAAAAAGCCGGCAGATGAAAAGGAATGCAGCAAGATTGTGTTTATGTATCATAAATTGCGCCAGGAGATCATCAATGAAAATGAAATTATTCTGCTCAATGCAGAAGTATTACCTGATAATGATAAATGACACATGAAATCTGCTTTTAAGGGGTACTAACACTATGTCCATGCTCTCAATCAATCCCGTTACCGGGCAAACGATACAATTTTTTCCTATTTGGCAGGCCGATACTATTGACACTGTCTTGCGTGAGGTGGAATCAGCACAAGTAGGCTGGGCCTTGCTGAGTGTTGAGCAGCGAGCTGTTTATATGCGTCAGCTGGCAGGAGTTTTTCGTCAGCGCCGTGATGATTGCGCTCATCTGATTACCGATGAGATGGGCAAATTACTGAAGGAAGCCAGAGCCGAGATCGATAAATGTGCTTGGGGATGTGACTATTTCGCTGAGCATGCCAGTACTTATCTGGCAGATGAAATTATTGTGTCTGATGCCAGCCGCAGTCTTGTCGTTTATCAGCCCTTGGGGACCTTATTGTGCATCATGCCGTGGAATTTCCCTTTCTGGCAATTGATACGGGCGGCTGCTCCTGCAATGATGGCGGGTAATACCGTAGTACTGAAACATGCTTCCAATGTGCCGCGTTGTGCGCTTGCATTGGAAGAAGCCTTTCGTGAAGCAGGATTTCCTGCGAATACTTTCCGCACATTGATGATCACGGCAAACCAGGCTGAAACGGTCATTGCCGATAAACGCATTGCTGCGGTAACCTTGACCGGCAGCAATGCTGCCGGACGCAAAGTTGCTACCATTGCGGGTCAACATTTGAAAAAATGTGTCCTGGAACTGGGTGGATCAGATCCTTTCATCGTACTCGATGATGCCGATCTTGAATTTACGGCAGCACAAGCGGTGACTGCCCGTTTCCAAAACATGGGGCAAAGTTGTATTGCTGCCAAGCGCTTTATTCTCGTGGATGCCATTGCCGATACATTCGTACAACGCTTTAAAATGTTAACAAGTGAATTACGCAGCGGTGATCCCAAGCTGGAAACGACTACTCTTGCGCCAATGGCGCGTGCCGATTTGCGGGACATTCTGCATGCGCAAGTTGAGCGTAGTCTTGCCATGGGCGCTACCCTCGTGACTGGCGGCAAATTGGTTGGTACCGAAGGTGCTTATTACGCACCAACTATTCTGGATCAGGTACGTCCTGGTATACCCGCCTTTGATGAAGAATTGTTTGGCCCGGTAGCGGTCATGGTACGGGTTAAAAACGCTGAGGAAGCGATACGCCTGGCTAATCAATCGCCATTTGGTCTGGGTGGAAGTGTCTGGACACGTGATGTGACACGAGGTGAGGCTATCGCTCGCCAAATCCAGGCTGGCAGCGTTTTCGTCAATGGTGTCGTTAAAAGTGACCCGCGTTTACCATTCGGCGGTATAAAAGAGTCGGGGTTTGGGCGGGAATTATCCTATCATGGCATTCGTGAGTTCGTTAATATTAAAACGCTGTGGATTGGATAGCGGTGCATAATAGACAAGTACCATCTCGGTTGCTGTCATACCATTGCTAAATCCAAACTGACTGGGTCGGCTTCATCTTGCCGTATGATGGATATTGTCTGCGATGGGTCTTCGCGCCATGTTTGATTTGGAAATGGAATTATAAATTATCCACAGAGATCGGCGATACAAATTGGATCTGGGTAAATCTGCTTGAAAGCGCTTGTTCATTAGCTTTTACTCATGTTGCAGGTCAGCCTGATGAAATATCCGGATTAAACGCTTGAACGGGCTTTCAGCCAGGCAGAGAACTCTCTGCCCATCTCTGGATGAGCAGATGCCATATCGACACTGGCCTGGAGCAATCCCAGCCTGCTGCCACAGTCATAACGTTTGCCGTGGTAGCGATAAGCTAGTACTTGCTCTGAACCAAGCAGGGCTGCAATGCCATCAGTGAGTTGAATCTCACCTCCAGTGCCGCGAAGTTGTGCACGAATGTGCTCAAATACTGATGAGGTCAGGATGTAGCGGCCAGCGATTGCGAGGTTGCTGGGGGCAATACTGGGGTGAGGTTTTTCAATCAAACCGGTGATCTTGATAAGATCGCGCGTCAGCGCCTCTCCTTGGACGATACCGTAACGGTCGGTCTGATTCTGTGGTACTTCCTGCACCGCTAGAATGCTGCACTGGTGTTGACTGAAAAGGTTAGTCATTTGCTGCATAATAGGTGGATCGCCTACCATCAGGTCGTCGGCTAATAACACCGCAAAGGCCGCGCCTTGCACCAGGTGTTCGGCGCACAACACGGCATGACCCAGACCGAGCGCCCTGGGCTGACGGATATAGACACACTCCATGTCAGCAGGCTTAACGGCATTGACGATCGCGAGTAAATCGTCTTTGCCGTGGGCAGCCAGTTCAGCTTCCAGCTCATAAGCCGTGTCAAAATGATCTTCAATTGCGCGTTTATGGCGGCCTGTCACAAAGATCATTTCACGTATGCCGGCAGCATAGGCCTCTTCTACTGCGTATTGAATAAGCGGTTTATCCACGACTACCAGCATTTCTTTCGGTGAGGCCTTGGTGGCTGGTAAAAAACGTGTTCCTAAACCAGCGACTGGGAAAATCGCCCTGGTGACAGCTTGCTGATGATAGTTATTCATAATGCAAACCTCAGAAAATGTTATTTGATATTAGCCTCATCCCTCCTGCATAGCGGGTAGAGAGAAAATGTAGTTCGTCGTAATTCCTTGCGCTAGTAAAGCAGAATGCTGAAAAATGCATGAATACTTTTGGTTTATTATCTCGAGTGAGAACTATGCTCATGTTCTGCTGTATCATTGATGTGGCTGGGGCTGGGTTACGATGTTTATTTCGACCGTATGATCCTTGCGATCGTCGATCAGCGGAATGACTTTATCGGGGCGTTCGATACCATCTACCGTGATGCGCATTACACTGCTCTGCGTAGCATTGTCGGCCTCCGCTTGCGACACGGTGATATGGTAGACGGTCTCTCGATACCGGTAATGCAGTTTGAACGCCTGCCAGGACGCAGGCAGGCAGGGGGAAAAATGCAGTTTGTCCACATCTAGCCTCAGGCCGAGCAAAGATTCCACAATGAGACGGTACATCCAGCCGGCGGAACCCGTGTACCAGCTCCATCCCCCGCGACCAGCGTGCGGCGAGACCGCATAAACATCGGCGGTGACGACATAGGGCTCAACTTTGTAGATCGCCACATCTGCTGCCGATTTTCCATGATTCACCGGGTTGATCATGGTCAGCAATTCCCATGCGCGCTGGCTGTCACCCAAGGCTGCGAATGCCATTACGGTCCAGATAGCGGCATGGGTGTATTGCCCGCCATTTTCGCGCACGCCAGGAACATAACCTTTAATGTAGCCCGGATCCAGATCTGATTTGTCGAATGGCGGATCCAAGAGCTGGATCAACGCGTGATCGTGCTGCACCAGTCGGGTATATACGGCGTCCATACCCATGCGCGAACGTTCACTCTCGCCCGCGCCGGAGAGCACTGACCAGCTTTGTGAGATCGAATCGATCTGGCATTCGATGTTGGTTGCCGACCCTAGCATGGTACCGTCGTCAAAGTAGGCGCGGCGATACCATACGCCATCCCAGGCATTTTGTTCGATATGCTGGCGCAATTGTTCGGCTTCGTGCCGGCACTGCTCAGCAAATGGCATGTCGCCTTGCTGTTGCGCCAGTACTGCGAAGCGTGTCAGCACTTTATACAGGAAGAAGCCGAGCCAGACACTTTCACCCTTGCCGTGTATGCCCACCAGGTTCATGCCATCGTTCCAGTCTCCGGAGCCCATCAGCGGCAGACCATGCTCGCCAAAGGCCAGGCCGTGCCGGATGGCGCGTACACAGTGCTGGTACAGGCTGGCTGACTCAGTAGAGTGACCTGGCAGGTCATAATACGAGTCTTCCTCAGGACTGACCGGGCGGCCTTCAAGGAAAGGAACGGATTCATCCAATACGCCGGTATCACCGGTACTCAGCACATAACGGCACACTGCCAGTGGCAGCCAGAGGTAATCGTCGGAGCAATGGGTGCGTACGCCACGGCTCGACGGTGGATGCCACCAGTGCTGTACATCGCCTTCAACAAACTGATGCGCCGCGCACAGCAGCAAATGTTCACGCACGAGTTGCGGTTCGGCATGGATCAGCGCCATCACGTCCTGCAACTGATCGCGGAAACCAAAGGCGCCGCCCGATTGATAATAGCCGCTGCGTGCCCATAGACGACAGGCAAGCGTTTGGTAGACAAGCCAACCATTAGCCAGGACGTTGAGAGACGGCTCCGGGGTTTCCACCTGAACCGCGCCAAGGGTATGGTTCCAGTATTGCCACACCGCTTCGAGCGCAGCATGTGCAGCGGCCGATCCACGAAAACGCTGCGCCAGATTGCGCGCATCATCCGCCCCACGTCTGCCGGCCTGGCCCAGGCGGAAGATGATCTCGCGTTCTTGACCATCAGCCAGGTCGAAGCCTACCTGGATCGCAGCGCAAGGGTCCAATGCTGCCCCTACCTTGCCTGAAAGCCGTGTACGCGTCATTGCTGCCGGATTTTTGAGCGAGCCATTACGCCCAATGAACTCAGCGCGATCGCAACTGATCGAACGATCGACTTCATCCACATCGAAGAAAGCAACCCTGCCTGCGAATTCCGTATTGTAAGGGTTTTGAGCGAACAGCGCACCGCTGCCGGGATCTACTTCGGTGATTACGTGCATGTTCGATTTCGGCCGCAAATCGCCCAGCACCCACTCCACGTAGCCGGTCGCGGAGAGCCGCCGTGACCGCCCTGATGCGTTACGCATTTTTAATACCGAAAATTTGACTGCAGCATCCACAGCCACATATATCCATAACTCTGAGACGATGCCGCCTTCAGTATGTTCGAACACGCTATAGCCGAATCCGTGCCGACTGACATACGCACTCGCGCCGCGGCAGGGCAGGGGTGCAGGTGACCAAAAATGACCGCTCTCCTCGTCGCGCAGATAAAAAGCTTCTCCACTCGTATCGGATACCGGGTCGTTGTGCCAGGGGGTGAGGCGGAACTCATGTGCGTTTTCGCTCCAGGTATAAGCCTGGCCGCTCTCGGAAATGATTGTGCCAAAATGCTGATTCGCTAATACATTTACCCATGGGGCGGGCGTTACTTGTGCGGCTGTGGTGGTAATAACATACTCATGTCCGTCCGGTGTGAACCCGCCCAAACCATTGTGCAGAATGAGATCGCGCTGCGGCAACATGCTGCCATCAGGAGAATCCGCGCGGTAACTTTGGCTCGGCCGGAAGCGCGGCATCTGTACCTCTCTCAGGCTACGGCGGGTGACCTGTTCCTCCAGTGTTCCTCGGCTATCTGTTATGATCGCGCGCGCGACCGATTGGAACAGAACACGGTCTTCGTTCGATATCTGTTCCGCGCGGCGCACGAAAATGCCACCTGGTCGATCGATGGCATGCGCTTCAGTGCCTGCCGCAATCAAACCGATAATTTGATCCTGGAGCAATTGTCGATAACCGGCACGGTCCTCGTTCCAGATCACCAGATCCACTACCAGTCCTTTTAGACGCCAGTAGGCGTGAGCCTGTACCAATTGACGTACCAATTCGATATTGGCTGCGTCACCAATCTGCAGCAGAACGATGGGAAAATCACCAGAAATGGCATAGCCCCATAAACTGGATTGCCCTCGACGATTTTGCATCAGAATGCTGGCTTCAGCGCGAAGCAAGCCGTGGGCATAAATAACAGAATTGGCCAGACGTCCATAGAGTTGAGCATCGGTCTCACTCGCATTGAGTTGGCGTAACACCACTTGGGCATGTGTCCAGGAGACATCAAAGACACGCTCTGCAAGCCGTCTATCCTGATATCTTTCGATCAGGCCTAATGCGGCATCACGGCTCTCCCCTATGCCGCTCACTATATCGATAGTGATTGTTTGTTCTGGATTGAGCGTCAAGGCATGGCGGATGGCGACAATCGGATCCAGCACTGAGCCCTGACTGCCGGAAAGCGCCTCTGATGATGTACCGCTCAGTGCTTGCGGGTCAGCAGTGGTGCGGCCGCGGCTAATGAATTGCATCCGATCCGTCTCATAAGAGATGGCGTCGACATCTACTCCGTGCCCTGTCATCATGTGAAACAGCCAGCATGTTTGCTCGGTAGCTGAGCGCGGACGACGCGTGCAAAGGATCGCGTGGCGTTTCTCGTCGATCTCAGTCTGCACGAACAGCTTGTTGAAAGCCGGATGCAGCAAATCTGCGGCAGGTACGGAAAGCACTACTTCTGCGTAACTGGTCATGGTGATGGTGCGGCGGATACCGGTACGGTTGGTGATGCGCACGCGGCGCAGCTCAATATCATCTTCTGGCGATACTGCTATCTCGGTATAGGTTTCGAAACTGCCATCGCCTATAACATCGCGCCGACGAAATTCAGCGCGTCCCTCGGAGAAAATCACTTCGTAATGCTGCGGCTGTTTCAATGTCGGCTGATAGGCAGTTGACCAGATTTCTCCGCTGCGCTCGTCGCGCAGATAGCAGAATGACCCCCAGTGGTCGCAAGTCGTGTCCTCGCGCCAGCGTGTGACCGCAAGCTCTTTCCAGCGACTATAACCGCCGCCGGCATTGGTGACCATCACATGATAGCGGCCGTTGGATAGCAATTGCACTTCCGGCATTGACGTATTAGCCGTGTTGAAAACGCGAATCGGTGCTTCCTCGGCGTGGAGAGGCAGTCGAATGTCAGAAAATTGGGCCACGCTCGGAAAGAATGACGTGGCTCTGGGAATCCGCTCCTGAAGCAGCAGCAAGGTCGCCTGGAACAGCGGCACCGCCTCGAAACGCTTCTGCATCGGACGGTCCAGCAGAAGGTAAGTCAGGGAGAGCAGACTCATTCCCTGGTGATGCGCCATATAAGATCGTACTACTGTGCTCGATTGCCGACGTCGTTGACGTGAGGGGGTGTAATCAATGGCCTCATAAAAGCCGAACTTTCCTTCCAGTCCTATCGCAGCGAGTTGTTGCAGATTCAGACACGCCGCTTCGGGTGCCACCATCAATGCCAGCACCGTGGCATAAGGGGCAACGACCAGGTCCTCAGCAAGTCCGCGTTTTAGCCCAAGGCCAGGCACGCCAAATGCCCGGTACTGATAGTTGAGATGGACGTCGACCAGATTATAGCCAGATTCCGACATTCCCCACGGTATGCCACGCTGACGTCCATACTCGATCTGCCGTCTCACCGCTACCTTATAGGTTTGGTCAAGCAGCGTGTTATCAAAGGTGGGCATCACCAGCAGCGGCATCAGATACTCGAACATGGAGCCGCTCCATGATAAAAGAACGGGTTCGCCGCCAGCAGTCGTGAGCAGACGTCCCAAGGCAAACCAGCTTTCCTGCGGCAGCTGTCCCTGCGCGATCGCAATGAATTTCACCAACCTCGCTTCCGAAGCCAGCAAATCATAGTAACTCGCATCCCGCCTCAGTTCATCCACGTTGTACCCAATCGCTAGCAGACGCGATGATTTGTCATACAGAAAGTCATATGTCATGCATGCGAGCTCGCTTGACTGCATGGCAAGCCGTCCGATAGTGGCGATTCGCTCAGTGGCGCGGCGGCTGGCTTGTGTGAGGCAGCATTTAAATGCGTGTAGCCACTCGTATTTCGCGGATGTGGCAGCATCATCCGCAAGGGGCGCGTCGAGCTGCTGTTCAATTGCCGTCAATAATTCATGTTCGATATTAGCCAATTCCTGCAGCGTTGGGATTGTGGCAAGGTCGAAGTTGTCGCCAAGCCCGCGCGGTGCAGCTGGCAGCGCTAGCCAGGGGGCGAGAAAGGCCAACTCGTCGAGAGCCGCGCGGCATTGCCGTACCAGCGCATGCGCCCACCAGAACACATGATTCTCAGAAGTTGTCTCAGAGATGACAGCGCTGGCGTGATCCAAGGTCGGATGGTGTGTGGAATCTTCATCTGTCTCCAAGTATCCTCCAGTTGCTGCATCCCGTTTTTTTTGGGTGGCTACCAGCGCGCTACCTGTTTGAGGCAGCTTCGGAGAGACAGCTTCCATGCTGTCGGCAAACTCCTCCGCGCGTTTCGCCAGTTGTCCGAGGCGCTGCCATGCCAATGCGAGTGTAGTGGGGGGGGAGCTATAGGCAGACTCGATATCTGCCTGCAGTTCAGCGAGTAGCTCTGACCGGATGTTGCCTGCCGCATCGACCAGGATTCCGAGCGTGTCGTGCAATCCCTGGAACCAACGCGTGCTGAAGATTTTGTCATCAGCAAGCGTAAGCAGACCCGACTGTAAGGTCAGCAGATGGCCTGCCAGGTTTCCGCTATCTACCGTCGAAACGTAAGCTGGATGCAGCGGTTTCAATGACTGTGTATCGTACCAGTTGTAAAAGTGGCCACGATGACGCTCCAGCGTTTGCATCGTGTCGAGGGTATGTGCCGTGCGCTCGATGAGTTGCCCAGCCGGGATGTAGCCGAAGTCATATGCGGATAAATTCGCGAGTAGCGCCATCCCCATATTGGTCGGAGAAGTGCGATGTGCAACGGAGGCACCGCGGTATTCTTGATAGTTATCCGGCGGCAGCCAATGATCTCCCGGGCCAACAAAAGTCTCGAAAAACGCCCAGGTTTTGCGCGAAATCTTACGCAAGAAGGCTGTCTGTGCAGCCGATAGCCGTGCCTCGCGGCGTGCGAGAGGTTGGCCGGTCCACCAGACAATCACGGGTGAACCTAGCCATAGTAGCAGGATGGGCCCTGCTACCATGAGTGCAGCAGGCTTGAATAACAGCAGATAAAGTATCACAGCCATAGTAATCAGTGGGGCGATCCACATCATGCGCAAAGCGGCGGCTAAATCCGTGCGGCTAGTACGTGCCGCTTCACCCGACGGATTCCATTCGAGCAGCCGTCTGTGGGTAAACAGCATACGCCCCGCTGTACGTATGATTGCACCCAAGCTGAACCAGGCTTCATACGGAAGGCATGCCAGGGTAAAGGCCGCTTGCGCCAGGCGTTGACTTGCTGTGTCGAGTGCAGCGGTAAGATGTTGCCGTAATGGCACATCACTCGGCTTGTGAAAGAGATCCACCACCGATGTGACCAAAGGTGGAAGGAGAAGTATACCGATTACTGCCAAGGTCCAGAGCAAGGGTGAGGCAAGCACCACCCAGCCTAGCAACAGCAACAGCGTCAACGCTGTCGGCACCAGACTGCGCCGCAGGTTATCGAATAGTTTCCATCGCGACAGGCACGAGAGCGGGTTCTTCAGTCGATGTTTATCGGGGCCAGGAACGCGTGGCAACAACCAGCCCAGCAATTGCCAATCGCCACGTATCCAGCGATGACGTCGGCTCACATCCACGCTGTAGTGCGCAGGATATTCCTCATACACATGTACATCGCTCAATAAGCCGGCGCGCGCATAACATCCCTCCAGCAAATCGTGGCTGAGAATCTTGTTTTCGGGAAAGCGTCCATTTAATGCCCGCTCGAACATATCCACATCATAGATGCCCTTACCGATAAACGAGCCTTCGCCAAATACGTCCTGGTAGACATCGGAGATGGCACGGGTATAAGGGTCGATGCCGGCTTCACTACTATGCAATTGCGCATAACGTGAGCGATTAGCTCCTTCCACGCTTACGCTGACGCGCGGCTGGAGAATACCGTAGCCCTCTTGCACGCGCTGCCGCTGTTCATCATAGCGTGGGCGGTTCAGCGGATGAGACATTGCGGCCACAAGCTGCCGTGCGACATCATGCGGTAGCTGCGTATCTGTATCCAAAGTGATGACGTACTTAATGTTCGTGAGGCAAGTTGTGTCACCGACAATGCGTGAGAAACAGTTGCCAGCATGGCTAAGCATGATATCACACAGCAATGCATTCAGGTCCGCAAGCTTACCACGCTTACGTTCATAGCCCATCCAGATGCGCTCCTGCGGATTCCAACGGCGCGGGCGATGAAAAAGAAAGAAGATGCTTTTTTCTACAGCGCTATATTTTGCATTCAGTGCCTCGATTCGTGTCTGGGCCAGCTGCAGCAGCGGTTCGTCTTCGGCGAGGGTTTCTTCGTGTGCATCGCGAAAATCGGTCAATAAGCCGAAATACAGATTGTCGTCCTGATTCGCCAGAAAGCGCACTTCCAGTGCCTCGACCAGATCGTCGACACCTTGCAGGCTAGTGAGCATCGTCGGCACGATGACCAGGGTCCGCGATTGTGCGGGGATGCCGCCGGAGAAATCCATACGTGGCAGGTGATGCGGGCGTACGAACAAGGTTGCCAGCCAATTCACCAGAGTGAGTGCCAGCTGGCTGGTGGACAGCAGTGCGAGGATACCGATCAGCAGCGAGAATTCATTCGATACGTTTTGAGTATGAACAATGGACATCAGGCTAGCGCTGAACAGCAGCGTTAGCAGCGTGATTAGACCGAGATACACCATCAGTGCGTGCTGTGATCCTATTTTCGCGAGGCTATCAGTCACAGAGAAACGCGCTTGTGCCTTTGTCTCAAGTTTGGGTAAGCCTCGGTCAATCAGGTAGAAGCCGACATGTGCTGCGCGTTTGTCATCATCTTCGTTATCTGAATGCGCTGCCTGAGCCTCATGCGCGAGTTGGACTGCACTTTGTGCTATCTCGGTTTCAGTGAGGGAACTCCGCTTTGCAATCTTTTCGACCGCATGACGATAATGGTCGCGGGTAGCAAAATCCATCTTGCCATAAGTGCCGCTCGGATCTTTGCGTAACGTTTGCTCGACGATACTCATGCTTTCGACGAACTCACGCCAATCCATTCCACTTAAAAAACGCAAGCTGCCGATGCTGTTGCTAATAGAAACCTGGTCAGCAGCTTGATGCTGGTGTCCTGATTGGATCAATTGTTCAATGTTCAGTCCGGATTCGGCCAGCACTTGCTCGATCCAGGTCAGCGGCAATGACAGGGCGGTGCTGTGTCCTTGCAGCCGACGCGTAAACTCCGATATAAATGAAGTTGACATCGGCGGCTGCGAGCGTGCCATGTCCGCGATTACCAGCACCAGACTCTTCGGATCCGTCTCTGCGGCTGCCGTCATTTGCTCTGCCCAGGTACTAGCAAGGTCGCGCTCGATTCTATCGGCGACGATGCGAATAGCAACACGCCGCAGATTCTCAATTAATGCCAATCGCAACATGATGGGGATGGCCCATAACTCGCTTAATTTGAGCGTGTGAACCGTCTGATAAGCCGCGACGAAACGGTTGAGATTTTCCGAGTCCACCCGTCCATCTCCGTGCGAAATGATCTCCAGCGCAATATCATATACACGCGGCAACCCGGCCGAAGGACCATCCAATAAACGAGGTAATTCCCGTCTATACCCTTTAGGCATATGACGCCTGGCAGTACGGATCTGTTCTTCAACTAAATAGAAGTTATCGAGCAGCCATTCGCTAGCCGGCGTGATCTGCTGGTTGGCTCTTACCGCCGTTGTGAGTCGTCTGCAAACGTCGATCAAGACCGCTTCATTTGCTGCCAACCGCGCTATCAGGTAATCTCGCGGGCGTTTCTGCGTCACTTTGTGCATGCCAGCGAGATGCTTGCCGCGCTGTTCCATCTGATCTGCGCTAAGCAATTCCGAGCGTAACGGCAGCTCATTAAAGGCATTCTTTAGGGAGATACCACCGTGCAAATTCGTATTCAGTCGGCGCAAATATCGGAAGAAACGATGGTTATTGGTCTCCATTTAGAAATGGACTCCCTTTTGCATAGGAATCTTTATGCCCATTTTCCGGCAATACCAATAATTGGATGAATCAGAATCTAGCATAGAGTCTCCTATAAAAGTGCATAGATGGCTACGTTTAATCAATGCAGCGATCTACCTTCACTTGACTCACATGACATTCTTGACAGCTATCACTTCCTTAATTCTATTGCTAAATCAAAAGTGACGTTGTCGACTTCACCTTGCCGTATTATGGAGACTGTTTACGGCTCGCCTTCGCGTCATGTTTGATTTGGAAATGGAATGACATTGCGAGCAACTTCAACCGCCTTATTGATATCGAGCGAGAAGCTGATGAAGTCAGGCAAATATTCGCAAAAATCCAACTAAAGTATT